>DATFGW010000001.1:0-24691 GCA_035249045.1 Gemmatimonadaceae bacterium
GGCATGCACATGACCATCATCGCCAAGGACGGCTGGGCGCTTCCGGCACCGTGGAAGTGCGACACGCTCAACGTCGCGCCGGGCGAGCGATGGGATGTGATCGTGAACTGCAACAATCCGGGAACCTGGGCGTTTCACTGCCACATTCTCCCCCACGCCGAATCGGATCACGGCATGTTCGGCATGGTCACTGCACTCATCGTGAAGTGATCAGGCAATGACGACCCTCCAGCTGACCCGAGACTACGCGCGCGAACGAAGCTCGCCCGCGGAGCCGCGCATTCCGCGATGGGTGCGGCGGATCCTCGGTATTCCGCTCGAGCTCAAGCTTCTCGGGGCGAATCTCCTCATCCTCGGCATTGCCGCGCTCGTACTGTTCGGACCGGTGCACATCGAGCCGGGTCGGATATCGAGCATGTCCGTCGTCGTTGGAGCGCTTGCGGTCGGCGCGGTGGTAAACTTCGCGCTCATGAAGCTGGCCCTGCATCCGATCAACACCCTCGAGCGTGTCGCGCGACGCGTCTCGGCGGGCAGGCTATCCGAGCGCGTTCCGGCGTCGATCGTCGCGGATCCCGAGCTGACTCAGCTCGCCAACACTCTTAACCAGATGCTGGATAGTCTCGCCGCCGGCCGGGAGCGGATGCGCAAGTTGGGCGCCGAGGTCGTCTACGCGGAAGAGCGGGAGAGGGCGCAGGTAGCCAGAGAGCTGCACGAGTCCGTCGGTCAAACTCTCGCCGCCGCGAATTTCCAGATTGCCGCCGCGATCCACGAGATCGGCGATCACAAGGCGGCAGAGCGTCTCGGCGATGTCCGTGAGCTGCTGCGCACCAGCATCGAGGAGATCCGAAACGTTTCGCGCTCCCTCCATCCGCGCGTCACAACGGATCTGGGGTTGCCGAGCGCTCTCGAGGCTCTCGGAGATGCCACGCGTCAGCGCTCTCTCGTCGACGTGCGTGTCAACGCTGACATCAAGGGAACGGTGATTCCTTCCGCGCTCGCCGCGACGCTTTATCGCGTCGCGCAGGAAGCCCTGCGGAACGTTGAGCGCCATGCGGACGCCAGCGAGGCCACTGTCACCCTGCGTGCCCGCCCGGGTTACGTTGAGCTGGAGGTGACCGACGATGGCTGCGGCTTCGAGGCACCGCTCGAGAGGCGCGGCAGTTCCACCTTCACCGCTTTGCGCGAGCGCCTCTCACTTGCCGGCGGCGACCTGCATATTCATAGTGCACGAGATAAAGGCACTTCTGTCCGAGCGTGGGTCGGCATCAGCACGGAGGCGGCTTGAGAGATGGAGTGATCAGGGTGGTGCTCGTCGATGACCACGCAGTCGTTCGCGCCGGTCTGAAGGCAGTACTCGGGGGCGCCAAAGATATCCAGGTCATTGGCGAAGGATCCACTGGAAAAGACGCGATCTCCCTGGCCGAGCGACTGGACCCGGACGTAATTGTGATGGACCTATCCATGGGAGAGATGGACGGCGCCGAAGCAACCAAGGCCCTGGTTGCGAAGCAGGCGCGGTCCAAGGTTCTCATCCTCACCATGCACGCGGAAGATTCCTACCTGGTGCCGCTCCTCGAGGCGGGCGCCAGCGGCTATCTCGTCAAGAGCGCCGCGGATCGGGAGCTGATCGACGCAGTGCGGGCGGTCGCGCATGGTGACGTGTACATGCAACCGTCGGCGGCCCGTACGCTGGCCCAGCGTATTCAGCGCAAGGCAGAGCACGCCGACGAGCGCAGCAAGTTCGAGAAGCTAACCGATCGAGAGCAGAACGTTCTGAAGTACGTCGCTCGCGGATACAGCGCGCCCGAGATTGGCGAGAAGCTGTTCATCAGCCCCAAGACCGTCGATACGTACAAGCAGCGCATCAACGAGAAGCTTGGCCTCACCCACCGCAGCGACTACGTCGATTTCGCGCTGAAGATCGGGCTTCTGTCAGAGTAGCCCACCGCGCCACTCGCGCCTGAAGCTGCAGTCATCGCGCGCGCCGCTGCAGCGCGCACTGCCTCGAGTAGTCCGATCAGGTGATCGGGTTCGTCGTCGGCAAATGGATTCATCACCGTGGCGCGCAACACCGTCAGGCCTTCGCCGATATCCTCGAGATAGGCGGAAGATCCGGTGCCGAGGGTCGCCAGCAGTGGAGCCAGCGCTCCGTCGTACGCCGGCGACGTGAGCCGCGTTCGCGAGATGATGTACGGTGCCTTCATCATCTCTCCGGGGCTCAGCTCCTGGTAGACCGCCTCGTTCAGCGAATTCAGATCGCGCAGTCCGGCGAGGGACGGATGGTGAACCAGAAAGCAGCAGATGTTGAGGTCGGGCTCCGGTAGTCGAATGATCCCGAACGGACTGAAATCCACTGTGCCGAGCAGAGTGTGAAGCCGACGTGCAGCTCTCATCGTCGAGGCGATGATCCTGCCGTGACCCTCGCTGTTCAGGGGCATGGTCCGGTGACTCATCCAGACTGCCGCCGCCGACGCTCCCGGCTTGGAGCCCTCGAAAATAAAACGTCCGATGACGGGCTGTTCGTCCTCGTGCGACGCCGCGATTGCAAGGTACGGCGGGTCGGTGGCGACGAGCTCGCGCCCGCGGCGATCCCTGAGCAGGAATGCGCCGGCCGGATATGGGACGTAGCCGAGTTTGTGCGGATCGATACTGACGGAGTCTGCTTCCTCCAGCGCGGACACCGACGCCAGCCAGGTATCCGACGGCCACGTGATGCCGCCGCACGCATCGCGGATGGCGGCGCCGGTGTAGCGCGAGCCGTCGGCTTTGCGGGTCAACGATGCAGAGTATCCTCCATAACACGCATCAGAGTGTATATGGAACGTGACGCCGAGCTCCCACTCGGCGCGCGCGCGGACCTCGATGATGCGGTGGAGCTCGTCGACGGCGCCCTCCTCGGTCGTGCCGCAGGCGGTGACGCAAGCCATGATCGGCACCCTTTTCGCAGCGAGCAGCTTGATCTGGTCCCAAAGCGCGTCGGCGTCCATGCGGCATCTCGCCGTGACGGGGACATAGAGCAACTGATTTGAGCCGATGCCGAGCGCGGCCACGATTTTTGCCCACGAGTAGTGACTCGTTCCCGGAGCGAGCACGACTCCCGGCGCGAGCGAGTCGCCGAATTCCGTAGCCAGCTGCCCGCTGTAGTCCTGATAGCCGAGGGTAGCAAGCGAACGAGCGCGGAGAGCACGTTCGACGACAGGCCCGGGTGCGGCGAGCCAGAGCTTCTCCCACAGATCCATCGAAGCCGCGGGACGGATATTGAGCAACTGCCAGAGCTCCAGATCGCGCAGCGAGGCCCGCGTACCGTCAGGCAGTGAGACGGAGATGTCGATGCCCAGTGTCCTGGTCGCGAGTCGCGCCGCGACCGGATGGTAAAGAACATTGCGCGCGATCCAGAGCGCCTCGAAGTTGGCGATGGTCCCGCCCGAGGTGAGATGTCCCCAACATTTCGCGGGGTCGTAACCGATCATCTCCGCGAGCTGCCTGGCGACCTCGGCCTCGAGTCGCGTCGTTACAGGAGCGACCTCGCTGGAGATGTTGTTTGGATTGTAGAGCATCGTCGCGAAATACGCCGCCTGCGACGCGATGCTCTGTTCCGACAGCATGTGACCGTTATAACGACCGTGAAAGAACGGCACGCTGCCGTGAAGCTGCTGGAGCAATGCGCCAAACTCGGCCTTGAGCTCAGCCCGTTGCCGAACCGCTCCCGTCGCGTGCTTGGCCGTCGAGATCGGCGACGGATCGTCCGGATGGTAGCTGCGGCGCCACTCGAGATGCGATGCGAGCGCCGAATCGAGCAGCTCCCGGAGAACCTGTTCGTTTTCGCCCTTGGGACCAAGAAACCACGAATAAATCGGATCCGGCGTGCCGGCCAACGCGTGTCTCGGAGTTACGGGTTCTCCAAGATGCATCCGTTGAACCGTCGGGAGGATCGGAGATTCGCCGCGCTACGTGTCAGGCAAATCCCGATGGGAGTCTACGGACGGTGAAGGTACCCCGGTCCGCGCAGCGCCCGCCCCGGTAGGGCAGGCGTCACTTGACCGTTGTCAACGACGGGCACCCCATTCACGAGAACGTAGGTGATTCCCGTCGCGATCTGCGACGGGTTCTCGTAGGTCGAGCGGTCAATGATGGTGTTGGGGTCGAACACGGTGATGTCGGCGAACATTCCCGGCTTGAGCAGGCCCCGATCGTTGATTCCGACGCGCTGCGCGGCCAGCGAGGTCATCTTGCGGATCGCAAACTCGAGCGTGATCACGGAATCCTGACGCACGTAGCGGCCGAGGATACGCGGAAAGGTTCCAAAGCCGCGCGGATGGCCGCGGTCGCGGAACTTGCCGGTGGAATCGGGACTGACCGCTCCGGCGTCCTGACCGACTGCGACCCACGGCTGCTTCATCGCAAGGCGCAGCGCGTCTTCATTGAACGAGAAATAAATCGCGCTGGTGCGCGCGCTGTCCGCGATCAGGATGTCGAATGCCGCGTCGTACGCATCCTGGTTGCGCATCCTGCCGATGTCGGTGAGAAACTTCCCCTGATACTTCTTGAGCGAATCGGTACCGACTTCGTTCACCATCGTTCGAGCCGCGGTGCGGATCCCGGCGGCGCTGTCCGTCGCCAGCTCCTGCTTGAGTCGCGCGCGTACCGCGGGATCGGGCAGTCGCTTGATGAGCGAATCGTCACCGCCTTCCTGCACCCACGTATTCAGCATGGCCTGCAACGACGTCCCGCTGGCGATGTACGGATACTGGTCGGCGGTGATGTCGATGCCCGCGCCGCGCGCCGAATCGATCAGCGCCACCGCCTGCTGCATCTGCTCCAGCGATCGCGATTTGAGGTGGCGAATCTCGGCCCAGGTCCCCGCGCCCTCGGCAATTCGAATCGTTTCCCGAATTGCGTCGATTAGTCCGGCGCCCTCGCTTCTGATGTGCGCGGCGTAGCCTCCCTTGTACGGCGTCGCGTATTTCGTGAGTGCGATCAGCTCGTCGGTCGAGAAGAAGGTGCTCGGCAGGTAGATCAATCCCGTGCCGACGCCGAACGCTCCGTCGCGCATCGCCGAGTCGATGAGCGCTCCCATCTGCCGCATCTCGGCGTCGGTCGGGTGCCGCGTCGCGTCGCCCATCACGGCCTCGCGCACCGAGCTGGTGCCGACGTAAGTGCCGAGGTTGATGGCGGTGCCGCTCTTCTCCAGAAACGCGAAGTACTCGCCGAGGGACCGCCACGGATAGCGCGGATTGGGCTGCCGGCCGAGCGCGACGTTGGGCCACGCCGACGAAACCTCGCCGGTGATCTCGCTGGTGATGCCCTGGGTGATCTTGGACACCGCGTGCGGCCCGCGCAGTATCGCGAACTCCGAGTGACCGAGCATGTCGATGAAACCCGGCGCGACGACCTGCTCGTGGGCGTCGATCACGCGCGTGGCATTCAGTCCCGGAACCGACGGTCCGACGTAGGCGATGCGGTCGCCGGTTACACCGACGCTGCCTCGATACCAGGGATTGCCCGTTCCGTCGACGACGCGGGCATTTGTAATCAGGATGTCGTAGCGCGTAGGAGCTACGCCGCGCGTAGGAGCCGAAGCGCACGACACGGTCAGGGCGATCGCCAGCGCACTGGCTAGTCTTCTGAATTGCATCCGACAAAAATACCAGTAAGGCGGCGTTCTCGGCGCGATCTGGCCACGCGAGTAAAAAAGTCGGCAGGTGGGAGACGTGGACAGTTTGGAGCGTTTCAGTCTGTCGTGCTTCGCATCTACAGGAAACGCGAGGCTATGAGTCGCCAGTATGACAGCTGAGAGGCTCCCGACTGTCCAGTCTCCACACTGCCGGCTTCAGGACTACAGTGGCCAGCCGGCAGCGCTTAGACCTCAGAATGCCGGGTCATGAAATCTTCTGGGTCTTCTTCCTGAGAAAGTCCATCAGGATGAACTGCCCCAGCGTCATCGTATTCGTGAAGTACGCCTTGCCGCGGCTGATCTCCGACACCCGCTTCACGAATTCCACCAGCGCCCGGTCGCGCGCGAGCATGAAGGTGTTGATCAGGATTCCGGCGCGCCGACAGTTCGCCACCTCACGCAGCGTCGTCGCGATCACCGTGCTGTCCAGGCCCATCGAGTTCTTGTAGATCTGCCCGTTTGGCATCGTCATCGCGCTCGGCTTGCCGTCGGTGATCATCACGATCTGACGCATGTCCTTCTTCTGCGCCATCAACAGCCGCCGCGCGAGCTTGAGACCCTCGGCGGTGTTGGTGTGATACGGACCAACCTGAGCCTGTGGTAGCGTCGAGAGCGGAATCTCCTCGGCGGAATCATGAAACAGCACGACGTTGAGGGTGTCGCCGGGGAATTGGGTGCGAATGAGATGGGTGAGCGCGAGCGCGACTTTCTTGGCCGGCGTGAATCGATCCTCGCCGTAAAGAATCATCGAGTGCGACGTGTCGAGCATCAGCACTGTCGCGCAGGACGAGCGGTACTCAGCCTGCCGCACCATCAGATCCTGGTAGTCGAGATCCATCGGCACGTCGAGCGAGCCGGTTCGCGCCAGCGAATTCTTGAGGGTCTCGTTCACGTCCATGTTGAGCACGTCACCGAACTCGTACGCCTTGCTATAGCCGTCGGCTTCGATGCCGGTCGCAAGATGCGGCGTGTCGTGCGACCCGAAGCTGGACTTGCCCAGCGAGCTCAGGATGTGGCGCAGACTCTTGTAGCCGAGGAAGTCGATGCCTTTGTCGGTGAGATTGAACTGCACGGATTTGGATGCAGCCTGAGCGAGGCTTCCTTTTCCGGTAACCGGCTGGTGTCCGGCGGGCATCTGCGGCGGCGCCTGCAGATTCAGGTAGCCTTCCGCGGCGAGCTTCTGGATCAGACTGTCGAGCAACTCGCTCAGTTTTTCCTGCGATTCCTTGTTGCCGTCGCCGCGCAGCGCCTCGAGCAGCTCGGGGGTGAACTGCCCGCTCTCGATCAGCGCGTCGAGGATTGCCTGGCGGAGCGCTTCGACCGAGCGGTCGGGCTCGGAGTCGAAATCATCGAAGTAGGGATTGAAGCTCTGACCGCCCGCGAACCCCGACTGCAGCAGAAAATCCGCGAGCTTGTCCAGGAGCGCCTGAAGATCGACCGCATCAGCAGCTTCCGGGCTGAACTTCGAGTAGGTGTGGAAGCGCATATCTCTAACATACAGCCCGGGCGGGTTTGGGTGTATAATCTCTTGTTGAATGGCCCATCCCACGCCGGCCCGCGCCTTGAAGCGCCCCATCAACCCGTTCAGGGCGCTCCAGGTACACCGCAACTTCCGGCTGTTCTGGACGGGACAGGCCGTCTCGCTGATCGGAACGTGGATGCAGACGGTGGGGCGGGGCTGGCTCGCCCTCGAGCTAACCGACAGCGCCTTTCTCGTCGGAGTGGTCGCTGCCGCGGGCAGCTTTCCGGTTCTGCTGCTCTCGCTGTACGGTGGTGTGATCGCGGATCGCCGCAGCAAGCTCCGCATCGTGATCATCTGTCAGGCCTTACTGCTCTGCGAAGCAGCGGCTCTGTGGTGGTTCACCTGGAGCGGCCGGATCGACTTCACATCGCTGCTCATCATCAGCACCGCCGGCGGGGTAATCTCTGCGTTCGAGATCCCCGCGCGGCAGGCGATGATCGTGGAGCTCGTGTCGCGCGAAGATCTGGTCGATGCGATCGCCCTCAACTCGGGCGGATTCAACCTGGCGCGGATTGTCGGTCCGTCGATCGCGGCGATCATCCTCGCCAAGTGGGGACTGGCGTGGTGCTTCGGGGTCAACGCGCTAAGCTACCTGGCGGTGCTCCTCAGTCTCAGCCAGATAAGACTTCCGCGGTGGACGCCGGTTCAGAACCTCGTCTCGCCGTTCGAGCAGCTGAAGCAGGGACTTCAGTACATGCGCGGCTCGCGCTCGGTGTCCGGCTTGATGGGAGTGATCGCGGTGTATTCGATTTTCGGCTTTCAATTCCTGTCGATGATGCCCGTCATCGCGCGTGACGTGCTGCACACCGGCGCGGCGGGCTACGGTTTGCTCCTTACCTTCGTGGGCGTGGGCGCGCTCACGGGCGCGCTGTCACTCGCCGGACTCGGCGCCAGAATTCGTCGTGGCAGGTTGTTCAACGCCAGCGCGTACCTGTTCGCCGGCATCACGATGCTCTTCTCACTGATGCGCTCGGTGCACCTCGCCGCGGCGGTGCTGCTCTTCCTCGGCCTGACGATGCTGATCAACGGCGCGCTCGCGAACGGGATTCTCCAGTCCGTCGTACCGGACGAATTGCGCGGCCGCGTGATGGCCACCTACGTCTTCGTCTACGTCGGCTTCACTCCCATCGGCTCCTTCATCGCCGGCGCGATGGCTGACGTCATCGGAGTAGAGTGGGCGATCTTCTTCGGCGGGGCGGTGATGATGATCTACGCGGTGTGGGCGTTCTGGAAGTACCCGGAGATAAAGGCTGTGTAGTTGCGTAGAGCTGGTACGAACTGTAACGGAACGGGTGCGAGACGTCAGTGGCATAGATGCCAGCGATTAGTTCACTACGTCGGGATGTCATTGGTGGCATTCACGGCACAGGCAGCCGGTTGTGCCGTACCTCGGTTAGAAACGTCCCGACGTCTTGAACTCAGCACTGGCACCTACGCTACTGACGTCTCGCACCCGTTCAGTTGCAGTTGATCTCTACCCCGCCCGATGTCATCCGACGTGTGCCCCCCTGAACATGAAGAACACCGCGGCGACGATGCAGAGGCCGGCCCACAGAAAATCGAGCCGTGGCGGTTGGCGCATGAAGAAGATCGCGAACGGCACGAACACCAGCAGGGTGACCGCTTCCTGCACGATCTTCAGCTGAGCGAGCGACAGCTCCGTCGCGCCAATGCGGTTGGCGGGGATCATGAACAGGTACTCGAACAACGCGATCCCCCAGCTGAGTACCACCGCGATGTACCACTTCTTGTCGTGCAGATACTTCAAGTGGCCGTACCACGCAAACGTCATGAAGATGTTGGAGATGATGAGCAGTGACGCAGTGCGCAGGAGAATCATGGGGGAAGAGGGAAGAGGGAAGCGGGGAGCGGGAAGCGGGAAGGCGGGCGTGGGAGGCGGGAAGCGGACGGGAGACCGGTCACGAAAAGGGGCCCTGCGGAAAGAACGGGAGCGGGATGCAGCGCGTATCGAGATCGCAGCAGCATTCCGCCACGTCATACCCCTTCCCGCTTCCCGCTTCCCCCTTCCCGCCTCCCGCTAAGCCCGACCCCAGACCAATCCGTACAGTAGCAGGGCGAGGACGATCGAAGTCGTCAGGATGTAAAGACGGTCACGCTGGAGGATGAACGCACCGAGTGTCAGCGCGACCCGCGCGACAGGTGTGAGGATCAGCAACACCAGCCCCAGCTGTGCTATGGCGCGGCTGTCGCCGTGGGAAACGCCGGTCAGAATTGCGCCCACGCTGCGCAGGCCGCGGCCGGCGGCGGCGAAGTCGTGGAAGTTGGCCGGACTGTGACCGTACTGGACGAGCAGCAGCGCACCACCGATCGCCACCACCAGCGCCGCGAACAGCACGCCGAGGCGCAGCAGCCGCCCCACCATCTGCTCAACCCGTTCATCACGCGCATCCCGCACTACCATATAAGTGGGATCTCGGCGTGGTCCGGTCATAGTCCCCCCGTCAGCCCCTTGTAGAGCATCTCCACCGCCATGATCACGACGACCACGGTAAAGATCCGGCGCAGCCACAGCGTTCGCGCGCCGGCGAGTATCCGCGCGCCGAGCAGCGCGCCACCGAGCACGCCGAGCATCACCGGAAACGCGAGCGCCGGCTCGATGTATCCGCGGTGCAGATAAACGCCGGCGCTCGCGGCAGCCGTCACCCCGATCATGAAGTTGCTCGTCGTCGTGGACACCTTGAACGGCAGCTTCATGCGCCGATCCATCGCCAGAACCTTGACGATGCCTGATCCGATGCCGAGCAGCGCGGAAAGAATCCCGGCAGCGAACATCAATCCGAATCCACTCTTTACGCCCTGAACCGAGTACGAGCGCAGGCCGGCCGAAGTGGGATAGGTCGAGTTCAATCGCAGGCGAACCGCCAGCGGATCGGGAGGGAGATCCGTCGGGTGATCCTCGGGCGCCCGGAACGAGCGGTACGCGGTGTAGAGCAGAACGACCCCGAACAGAACCGCGAGCGCGCTCGTCGGAATGAAGGCAGCGAGCGCCGCACCCGTGAGGGCGCCAACCGTCGTGGCGACCTCGAGAAAGATTCCCACCCGCACGTTGGTGTATCCCTCGCGAACGTACGCCGCCGCTGCTCCGGAGGATGTCGCGATCACCGCCACCAGCGATGCGCCGATCGCGTAGCGGAGGTCGATGTGGAAGAGCAGCGTCATCATCGGCACGACGACCAGCCCGCCACCGAGCCCGGTGAGCGCGCCGAGTAGTCCGGCGCCGAAAGAGCCGACGGCGAGAAACACCGCCAGCAGCAGAATGCTCAATGTCGCTCGGCCGTTTCGATGATCGGCAACGCTACGCCGGAATTCCCTTCTTCACCGCGTCGAGGACCTTGTCGGCGAAGATATCGATCTCATCGAGAGTCGTGTAAACGTTCGGCGTGATCCGAATCCCCTTGAACTCCGGGTGAACGATCGGAGTGTTCACGATGCGATGCTGATTGAACAGCCACTGGCCCAGCTTGACGTTGTCGATGCCCTCGACCTGGAACAGCGCGATCGCGCCGGCGTGATTGTCGTCGAGAGGCGTCAGCACCGTCACCCGCGGACTCTCAGCCAGTAATCTCTTCGCCCAGCGATCTCTGAGGTACCGGAGCCGCGCGATCTTTCTGTCGATGCCGATACCATGATGGAACGCCAGGGCCGCGGAGATGGCGTTGTGGTTCGCTGCCGGATGCGTACCGATCTCCTCGTACTTCCGGATGTCGTTGTCCTGCTTCTTGTCCGCCGCCATCAGCGGCCACAGTCGCGGCTGCTTGTCCTTGCGGACATACAGAAATCCCGTTCCAACCGGAGCGAGCAGCCATTTGTGCAGACTCGTTCCATAGTAGTCACACTGCAGATCGTCGCGCTTGAACGGGAAATGCGCGAACGCGTGCGCGCCGTCGACGAAAACTTGTATGCCGAGCGGACGCGCGAGCTCCACAATCTCGCGCACCGGCATGATCTGCCCGGTGAGGTTGGTGATGTGGGTGACCTCGATCGCTCTGGTACGCGGCGTGATCGCAGCCTTGAACAGATCCACCAGATACTTGTCGGATGGCGGCGGCACCTTGAACGAGATCTGCTTCACGACGATGCCTTCGCGCCGCGCGCGCTGGTCCCACGCCGTGATCATGCGGCCGTAGTTCTGGTTGGTGATCACGACTTCGTCGCCTCGCTTCAGGTCGAGACCGAAGATCATGATCTCGTTCGCCTCCGACGCGTTGCGGGTGATCGCCATCTCCTCGGTATCGCACCCGAACTCGCTCGCAAGATCGCGTCGCACGCTTTCGATGCGCGGCTCGAGGACCCGCCACATGTGCTCGACCGGCAGCTCGTTCGAGAACCGGAGGTCTCTGATCATCGCTTCCAGCACGTGACTCGGCGTCGGACTGCAGCCGCCGTTGTTCAGATTGATCATCGTGCGATCGGAATCGAACGCGCGCTGGATCTCGGCCCAGTAAGTCTCGTCGTCGGCGAGGGAAGACGGCGGACGATCGCCGGCGATTGCGTTCGCACGGAACATGGAGCGTATCGCGTGATCGCGAAAAACCGGCGCGGCAGCAAAGCCGGCCGCTGCCATACCCGACAGGAACTCGCGTCTGGTCGTCATGCTCCCTCCCCCATGGCTCGCGACAAAAAGAGCGGCCGCTCGTGCGAGCGACCGCTCTATAATATGACCACGATTCCCGACCGGCGAGGCTCGGGTCTACTGATACTGGATGTAGAGCGGCTTGGGATTGAGCATCAGCACCTCGGGCGGCGTCAGCAACGGATCGCCCTTCTTGGTGTCGTTGTGATAGAACAGCTTGAATCCGGTGAACTGCACCGGCTCTGCTTCGACGTACGCGCGATAGCTGTCGTACTTGAGCCACGGCTGGCCCCAGCCATCCATGTTGATTACCACCTGCACTCGGGGATCGAGCTTGATATTTTCCGCGTTGGTCAGCATCCGCCGCGTGAAACGGTGCACGATCAGCACCTTTGGCGGCAGGTTGTATTGCTTGACGAGACCCGACAGAAGATTGATCGCAAAGTTGACGTCCGCCGCGCTCATCGTGCCGATCTTGGTACCCGGTTTCTCACCGCCCTTCATCGAGAACTCCGGATCGATGCCGAGCATCACGTTGGGACGCTGCAGGAACTGAACGAGGCGCGGCAACTCTTCCTGCACGGTGCTCTGACCGACCTGGACGTCGAGGAAGAGCAGGGCGTTCTTCTTCTGCGCCCACGAGTAAACCATGTTGATCAGGCTGTCGGTCATGCGCAGTCGGTATTTCCCGTCTCTACCGGGCGAGCCTTGGGCGACCACCGCAATGAGATGCAGGGCGGGCTGCACCGGATGCGTCGGATCGGCGCGCCGCCACGCATCGAGCTCCTTGTCGAACCGCGCCAGCATCTGGTCGGGCGGAAGCTCGCCGAGGATGCCCATCTTCTTCGACAGCGGATTGCCGTAGAACGCGACAATCCGGTGCGACGGCAGAATCGATCCGGGCAGGGGCGGCGCGGTCTTCACCGGCCAGTCCTTGTTCTTGAGGCCCGCTTTCACCGCCATCACCAGCGCGATGCTGTCCTTCTTGGTGCGGCCCTTGACGGTCGGCACGGAGATCGGTGGATCCTTGGCGGCGCTGGAATCTTTGGCGCTCGATGAAGTGCTGGATGCGGCGTGGCCCGGCGGGGTTCCCGTCGTGGCAGACGCTCTTCCGCCTGACGCAGGCGTGCCGCCCGGATCAGAGACGTTCGCGACCTCAACCGCTGGAGTCGTCGATGAGGTTGCGACCACTCCCTCGGGTGGGATCTGGGTTTCCTTGCCCGTGGGCCTCGCGTCGCTGCTCGCGGCGCAGCCCATCCATGTGGCTGCGGCGAGAACGAGTGAGCCGAGGGTCGTGTATCTAACGAACAGCGTTGAATGCATCAGGTTGTGGTTGGTGCGGATTGTCGGGGAGAATGCGGAGGGACCCGATGAGACAATTCATAAATCAGGCCGCAAATTCGAGCGTATTGATCTTACACCACTAACTGCAAATAAGTCCGTCCATATCGCAGCCAATACTGTCGCAGCACGTGCATCTCGCGCCATTCTTGGTGCTGATTGCGGCAACCGGAGCGCTGCTTGGAAGAATTGATCGAACGGCTGCGCAGGAGCTTCGCTGGGGACTACCGCCTCGACGAGGAGCTGAGGGGCGGGAGCATGAGCAGGCTCTTCCGTGGCCGCGATCTCTCCGACAATCGCGACGTCGTGATCAAGGTTCTCCCGCCCGAGCTCACGAGCGACGTCATGGCGGCGCGCTTTCGCCGTGAAACGAGGGTCACCGCGCGCCTCCGCCATCAGAACATCCTGACGGTGATCACCACCGGCGTCAGAGACGGACTGCTGTACTACGTGATGCCGTACATCTCGGGAGAGTCGTTGCGCGACCGTCTCGATCGCGAGCAGCTCCTGCCGATCGACGATTGCATTCGGATACTCGCCGACGTCGCCGCGGCGCTCTCTTACGCACACGAGCAGGGGGTTATCCACCGCGACATCAAGCCGGAGAACATCCTGCTCCAGGACGGCCGCGCGATCCTGGCCGACTTCGGCATCGCCGCTGCGCTCGCCATGCCGGGGGAGACGGCTCACTCGCGGATCACCCGCACTGGAATGACCCTCGGCACCGTCGGCTACATGGCGCCCGAGCAGTCCTTCGGCGATGCGGATGTCGATCATCGCGCCGACATCTACGCTCTTGGAGTAGTTGGCCACGAGATGATCTCCGGCTCGCCGCCGTTCACGGGCGCGACCACCCAGGCGATCCTCGCCGCCAATCTCACCCAGCCGCCGCCGCGACTCGAGTACCTCCGCTCGGACGTTCCGCCCCGCGTTGCGCGCGCGATCGAGAAAGCTCTGATGAAATCGCCGTCCGATCGCTTCCAGAAGGCGCGGGATTTCAGCGCCGCCTGCGCCGCCTCGTAGCGAAACCAGCAGCGGGTCTCGTTCTTGCTTTCGGGTTATGTTCGGGCTATTCTAGCAGAGCTATGTCCGATCGTAATGCCGCCATCCGCGCCCTCATCGAGAGTCAGTTTCCAGATGCGATTCCGGTCATCCACCGGACTGCGGAGCCGGTCGCGACGGGCATCGATGCGCTCGATGCGATTCTCCCCGGACACGGCCTGCCGCGCGGGCGTCTTACAGTATGGATGCCGCAGGGAGGGGCGTCCGCGGTTTTGAGGGCGGCGTGCCACACCACCGTCGCTCAGGGTGAGCGCGCGGTGTGGATCGACGGACTCGGCACCGTCGCCGGTCCGTTCTGGGAGGAAGGCCCGATCCTGGTGCGGCCGCGCAATCGCAAGCACGGTCTGCGTGCCGCCGAGGAGCTGCTTCGCTGCGGGGGATTCGCGCTGGTGGTGGTGGCGGGCATCGAGCCCGAGGGCACCGAAACGGTGCGGCTCTCTCGCGCCGCGCGCGAAGGTGGAGGCGCGCTCGTCACACTGACTACGCACGCATCGATGGCGAGTCTACGCATGACGTCGCAGATCCTGCGCGACACTTATCGATGGCGGAAGACTCCGTTCGGTGATCCCGCCGAAGCGCAGGAAGTCATGATCCGCGTTCGCGCCCGCTCGCTCGGCTGGAACCGCAGCGCGGATTTCCCGGTCCCCGTCGTTCCGTACGATTTGAGAATGAGCATCGAGGCGGGGCTGGTTGACCGGCGCGGGGTGCGGAAGACAGGAGATAACGGCAAAAGAACGGGTGCGAGTTCTCAGTAGCGTAGTTGCCGGTTTTTAAGTTCACAACGTCGGGACGTTTCGATGGGCCTTACGACATAAGCAGTTGCCTGTGCCCTGAAACACGCCAGTAACGTCCCGACGTAGTGAACCCGTAACTGGCCACCATGCTACTCACGTCTGGCACCCGTTCTTTTGCAGTTCCCGGAGCCCCTGAGCCGCGCCAGATGCCTTCACCGAACGGTTTCCCGAATGGCCGTGTCGAAGTTATCAGCAAACCATGATCGCGACGGCGGACTCAGTCACCGCGTGAACGAATCACAGCTCATCGCCCGGGTAATTGCGGGGGATCGGGTCGCCGGGCGTACGCTGTACGACACGCACGCGCCCCGGGTGTTCTCGCTCGCGTACAGACTGAGTGGGGACGCCGAAAAGGCGAAAGAGTTCACGCAGGACACTTTCATCCGCGCGTTCTCACGGTTGTCGCAGTTCCGCGGGGACGCTGCGTTCTCGACATGGTTGCACCGGATCGTGGTCACCGTAGTATCGAATGCGAGACGAAGTGAAGTCAGGACATCGCGCGAAGTTGCTCTCGACGAGGCGAGCTCGATCGAAGCCGGCGCTCCGGAAGCGGAGCCCGATCTCAAGGAGTGCATCGCGCGCGCGGTGGAAAAACTTTCCGAGGCCTATCGGTTGACGCTGATACTGCACGACGTTGAGGGATACACCCACGCTGAGATCGCTGCCATCCTTGGCGTCCCCGAAGGGACGTGCAAGAGCAGGCTCTCCGCGGCCCGAGCGCAGCTGAGACAGGATCTGGCTGCATTCAAGGAGTAGAGATGGACGAAGACAGCTTTGAAGAAGTGCTTCGCGATTTGCCCCGCAGCTTCAATCAGCCACCCGAGGCGCCGCTCGACGAGATGTGGACCGCGATCGAAGTCGCGCACTTCAATGCGCCGGTGCCGATCACCCGTGCCAGACCGTTCGCGCCGCGCACAACCTGGCTCGCCGCCGCGGCTGCGCTGCTTGTCGGTATCGGGATCGGTCGATACATGCCCGACAAGTCCGGCACCGTAGCCGCAACGCCCGCGCTCGCGTCCGGCGCGACCGCGCCCGTCGCCGAAACCTCGGCGGTCGCTGACGCCTACCGTGATCAGACCAATCACTACCTCGGCCAGGCCGCCGCGCTTCTCATCTCGCTCCCCGCGCAGGACGCGAGCCCGAAGACCGATTCAGCCTTCTCCGCAAAGGCCAGCGATCTGCTCGTCACAACCCGCCTTCTCATCGATTCACCAGCCGCCGCGCAGGATGTCAAGCTCCGCTCACTCCTCGAGGATCTCGAGCTGGTGCTCGTCCAGATCGCGCGCCTCCAGGTCGACAAGCACAAAGGCGATCTGGATCTGATTCACCAGGCAGTCGAACAGGGCGATGTTCTTTCCCGCCTCAATTCCGTAGTCGCTACCACTCAATCCTCAGAATGAGGGAAGGATGATTAGAGTCACTTTACCGGCTGCCGCGTTTCTCGCGATTGCCGTCTCGGCTCAGGCGCAGAATCCCGCGCCAACGCCCCCGCCAACTGCTCCTGCTCCTGTCGTCGTGCCAGCGCAGCCCGCGCCGGCGCCGGCGACGCCCAAAGCGACTCGCGTTCGCCCGCGCATCTGGCAGGGCGCGGATTTGAGCGAGATCGAGAGCAGTCTCGATGCGATTCGGGACCTGGATCTCGACATCGACGTTCCGATGGCCCCGGTCAGGGCGTACGAGCTGGATGACGACTTCGATTTAGACCTGGATCTCGCACCGCGCGTGATGCGCCTGAACGGAGCTCTCGACGCGCTGGACGCATTGGATTTCGACGTCATCACACCGATGCCACCGATGCTTCCAATGGAGCCGATGCTCCCAATGGAGCCCATGCTGCCTCTGACACCGCTGGAACCGTTGGATATGGCGCCGCTGCTGCCGATGACGCCCGAGCCGATGACGCCGATGGTTCCGATGACGCCGATGGTTCCAATGACGCCGATGCCGGCGCTCCAGGTACTGACCGACGTTCCCGACCTGGTAGTCGCGGCCAGGGCCCCCGTCGCGCGCGCGTTCAGCGACATCGCGAAGATTCAGGGCATTTCGCCCTTCGAGCGGCAGTTCGGCGGCATCTCCAACGATCCCCCCAAAGCCTGGGCACATTCGGATCCCGCCGATTCGCTCTATCGATTGGCGCGCGAGGCGCTCAACCGCGGCGAATATCGCCGCGCCGCGCAGCTTTTCTCCGACATCAGCCAGAAATTCCCCAACTCGGCATACGCTTCGGACGCGCGCTACTGGCGAGCATTCGCGCTCTATCGTCTCGGGGGCACCAACGATCTGCGCGAAGCGCTGAACGCACTGCAGGCGAACGGTAGCAACTATAGACAGGCCTCGCTCCAGACCGACGCACCGGTGCTCGCCACCCGCATCCGCGGCGCCCTCGCTGCCCAGGGTGACGGTGCAGCACTAAAAGCTGTGAATCAGGCCGCTGCCCAACCAGGCGCGCCGTGTGATAGAGAAGATCTCGCCGTGAGAATCGAAGCACTCAATTCGCTCGGCCAGACGGATCCCGAATCGACGACTCCAATTCTCGCGCGCCTGCTCGCGCGTCGCGATGAATGCTCGGCGAGTCTACGTCGCGCCGCGGTGTATCTGCTCGGTCGGCGCACCGATGCCAACGCGATGAACCTCATTCTCGGCGCCGCCAAAACCGATCCGGACATCAGAGTTCGCGCCGAGGCGCTGCGCTTCCTCGCGGCTATGCCCGGCGACCAGTCGATCGCGACCATCGAGGAGATAGCGCGCACCCCCGGCAACGAGCAGCTCCAGCGTGCCGCGATCAGCGCGCTTGGCCGCAGCGATTCACCGCGGGCGCGACAGAGTCTGCGTGCGCTCGTCGAGAAGTCCGATCTCGACCCGGATCTCCGCATGACCGCGCTCTCCAGCATCGATGCCGACAAGTCACCGGAAAACGCCGCCTATCTGAGAAGCGTTTATCCCCGCCTCGAGACGCCGAGGCTCAAGGCCGCCGCAATCCGTTCGATCGCGCGCTCCGGGAGCAACGATGACAATCAGTGGCTGCTTGGGATCGTGCGCAATCAAAGCGAGCCCGTCGAAGTGCGCGCGATGGCGCTGCGTTATGCCGGACGCTCGAACATCTCCATTGCCGATCTGACCAGGATGTACGACGTCGCCGGCGATCGGCCGCTGCGCGAGCAGCTGATCAACCTCTACGCGCAGCGTACCGAGCCCGAGGCGACCGACAAGCTGATGGACATCGCGCGCACCGGAACCGATCCGGATCTGCGCCGCTACGCCATCTCCGCGCTCTCACGCAAGAACGACCCGCGCACCAAGAAGCTTCTTCTGGAGATCATCGACCGATGAAAAACCTCACGGGTGTCGCGCTCGGAGCGCTGCTCGCCGTTGCCGGATCGACTGCAACCGCGCAGTCGCTCGCCAATCGAATTGCGTCAGCTGGTGATCGCACGGTTCAATTCAGTTATCCGACGCGCACAGGAGTGTGCGGCGACGGCCGGTCGTACGTCTCGACGGGACCGGGCAACTTCTACGGCACGTTCAACTCGAACGGCTCGGATCAGTGTCAGCCCGGGCCGGCGCGGGTTGTGATCGACGTCGCGGGCCGGAACGTCGTCGCGCTTCGCACCTACGTCGGGCCGGCCCAGCCCGCGGACGCGGGGGTCACCAACCTCGGAACGGTCACCGCGGCCGAAGCCGCCGACTACCTCCTCACCCTCGCCTCCCGCGCTGATGGGAGAGTAGGTCGAGATGCGATCTTCGCCGCGATTCTCGGCGAGAATGTGGATGCTACGCCTCGCCTGCTGGAGATTGCGCGTGATCGGGGTCGTCCGCTCGAGACCCGACGTGCCGCAATTGGCGGCCTGGTGCGCGGCGACTCCAATCAACTGGATCGCATCGGCGCGGCGCTGCTTCAGGTCGCGACCGATGAAAGCGACGTACAGGGTGTGCGCAGCAGCGCGCTCTCGGCGCTGGCGCGGCTGGATCGTGGCGCCGGGATTCCGCAGCTGATTCAGCTAGCGAGCTCCAGGGTCAACACCTGGGTCGGGAGTGAGAGCATGAGGGTGCTCGCGTCATCCGGGGACCCGCGTGCTCGCGACTATCTGAGGCAAACGGTGCGGCGCACCGATCTGCCCGACGAGGTGCTCGCTGTTGCGATCAGAGGCCTCGGTCGCAGCTACGTCACCGGACAGGATGCCACGCTGCTGCGCTCACTATATCCCCGGCTCACGGGCGACCGCGCTCGCAGTGCCGTCCTCGCATCGATCGCGGAGCTCGGCGGCAGCGACAACGTGCAATGGCTGTCCGGAATCGTTCGGGACGACAACGTACCCGTCGACGCACGCCGCCGCGCCCTCGAGTACCTGTCGCGCGCGGGTGCGACCTCGGCGTCGCTGATCGCGCTATACGATCCGACCTCCGACACCCAGCTGCGCAGCACGCTGATCGGGATCTACTCGCGGCTTTCCGACAAGGCGGCGACGGACAAGCTGGTATGGATCGCGCGCAACGAGACAAACCCGCAACTGAAGCGGCGAGCGATCTCGGCGTTGTCGCGGAATTCGGATCCAGGTGTGAGACAAGCCTTGGCCGACATCGTCGAGCGATAGAGGCGCGGGGCTGGCGTCACTGAAGACTACCAGCTAGTGGCTGTGGGCGGAGCCGCTGGCAGCTCTGAGCATTTATTTGGTAACTGCACGCGCGTCCGACGCATTTGCTTTTCATCCAACGATTAGCCCGGAGCCGCTCGCTGCTCCGCCCGGCGCTACTAGCTGGTAGTCTTCAGTAACGCCTGGATGCGCGCGTCGGACTAAGCGAGCTTCCGCTTCCGGGAGACAAGCTTTGGCGCCGCCCACGCATGTCCGAGCACCTTCTGGAAGCACCGCTTGGGGACGATCGCCACTCCCGACTTCGCGAGCGCGTCGTAGCGCGCGAGCTTCTCAGGGTACCGCGAGATCGTGGTCGCCTTGTAGCCAAGGGCGAGGAAAAAGTTGTCGGTGAGGCTCAACGCGAACAGCTCCTCGATGTCCCGCGACCGAGCCAGGCGCTCGACGCCGAGCACGACCTGACTCCCGAGCCCGCGACCCTGATGCGACGGCGCGACCGCAACTGAGGAGACCTCTGCCAGCGACGGCGAGTATTCCTCGAGAGCGGCGCAGGCGACGACGCGGCCCGAGCCATCCTTCGAGACCACGTAATTGTCGATGCGCGTGGCGATCTGATCGAAGGTGCGGGGTAGCATCAGTCCCTGCGCGGCGTACTGGGTAACCAGCGCCAGGATCTCGCCGACGTCCGCGCGCGAAGCCCGGCGCACCGTCGCAAGTGACGGTGCGGAATCAGCGCGAAGCGCAGAGGTTGGCTGGGAGGGCCGTGGGAAATTATGCACGCAGAATGTATATCTAAACATTCAGACGCGCGCAAGTGTTCCCAAGTAACGGTCCGGGCCCTAGCTTGGCCCGGGCATCCCATCGCAGGTCCGGGAGCAACCAACCCGTTTCGAGGTGCTGATGAAGCCAGGTCTCGTTTTTTCCGCGCTCGTCGCCTGTCACTCGGTGCTCATTGCGCCGACTGGCGCGCAGACCCCGACGCTGTCGGACTCGGCAATTCGGGCAATTCTGCAGAATCGGGTCGACACCAGGCGGGCGACCGGTCTCGTGGTCGCGATCCGAGACCACGGTAAAACGAGTCTCTACACGGCGGGGACATCGGGAGCGCCCGGCGTCCCGCTCGACGGCAATACTCTGTTCGAGATCGGCTCGATCACCAAGGTCTTCACATCCTCACTTCTCGCGGACATGGTCGCGCGAGGCGAGGTAAAGCTCGACGATCCCGTCGCGAAATACCTGCCGAAGACGGTGCGGGTCCCGTCCCGGAATGGAAAGCAGATCACCTTGCTCGACCTCGCTACGCAGAGCTCCGGCCTGCCGCGGTTGCCAGGAAACCTGAAGCCGAAAGACGAGACCAATCCGTACGCTGATTACACCGTCGACCAGCTGTATTCGTTTCTTTCGAGCTACGAGCTTACCCGTGATCCCGGATCGCAGTATGAGTACTCCAACCTTGGGGTCGGCTTGCTCGGACACGCCCTCGCTCTGAAGGCGGGAAAGAGCTACGAGAACCTGCTTATCGACCGCATCCTTCGACCGCTGGCGATGAACGACACCCGGGTCACGCTATCGGCCGCCCAGAAAGCGAGACTGGCGCCCGGCCATTCCGTTGACGGCGCCATCGTTCCGAATTGGGATCTTCCGACCCTGGCAGGAGCCGGCGCGTTGCGGAGTACTGCCAACGACTTGCTCAAATTCCTCGCTGCCAATCTCGACTCGACGAGCAAGCCACTAGGCCGCGAGCTCGCGACAACCCATGTTGCCCTGCGGGACGCCGGAGGCCCAATGCGCATTGGGCTCAACTGGCACATCCTCAACGCTTTCGGCAGGCCGATCGTCTGGCACAATGGGGGCACGGGGGGCTATCGCACCTTCATCGGCTTCGACGAGACAAATCAGCGCGGCGCTATCGTGCTGTCCAACCAGAATGTGTCCGTCGATGACATCGGCTTTCACCTGCTGGAGGAACGCGCCCCGCTCGCACCGGCACCCGTCAAGCGAACGGAGATCTCAGTCAATCCTGCCGTGCTCGAGACTTACGTCGGCGTCTATGAACTCAGCCCGGCGTTCTCCATCGAGATCACTCGCACGGGTCCGTCGCTTTACCTCCAGGCAACGGGTCAGCCGAAGTTTCAGCTATTCGCCGAGTCTCCGACTGCGTTTTTCCTGAAGGAGGTCGACGCCCAGATCACCTTCGACAAGGACGTGAGCGGCAAGGTCACCCGCCTGGTATTGCACCAGAACGGGGCCGATGTCCCGGGAGTGAAGAAGCAGTAGGGCTAGTAGCTGTCGAAGACGCTGGTCTTACCGTTCTTGTCGAAGCTCAGAACCTTGTAGTGTTGCGACCGCGGCCCTTCCATCCCGGGTGAGCCGGCCGGCATGCCCGGCACTGCGAGCCCGGCGATGTGCGGCTTGGTCGCCAACAGTCGATCGATGTCCGCCGCCGGCACGTGCCCCTCGATGAGGTAGCCGTTCACCATTCCCGTGTGACACGACGTCACCGCATCCGGCACCCCGAGGGTGTGCTTGATCTCCGACATGTTCGGAGAGTCCTTCGCGTCGACGCGGTAGCCGTGCTTGATCAGGTGCTCGATCCAGTTCTTGCAGCACCCGCAGCTCGGATCCTTGTAAACCGTGATGGTCGGCTTGGCCGTGACCTCGCTCGGCGCTCGTACCGCGGCGGTCGTGAGGGCCAATGCGATCGACATTGTGGCGATGGCTGCAATTCGAACCGGAGTTTTTTTCATCGGGGTAGGGATGTCAGGGTACGTTCGATCTGCTTGCGGTGTCGGACCTCGTGCTGCCCCAGAAAAATAAGCCATTGATAGAGATCGAGCTCACCGAGAATCGCGTGGGTGTGCTTGATCTCGCCTAGCGCCACCCCGTTCGCCGAGCTCGCCGCTTCGCGGAGCGCCTGGCGCGTGACCGCGAGACCACCCAGCGCTTCGATGGGGTCAGGATCGGCGTTTGGTCGCACCGGCTCCGGCGATGTGAGTCGGCCTGATTCGAGCTTGATCCGATGTGGCTCGAACGACGGAATCACCGACTCGGTCGACTGTTCTTCAGCTATCCCGGCGGCTTTCGCCTGCTGAACGCGTTTGGTGATGAGTCGCGCGACGCCCGACTCGACCATTCTCAGGTGGTCGAGGATCTGCGCCACCGACCAGGCGTCGGGAGCGGTGCGCCGCGACAGATCGGCCGGCGCAACTCCTTCCACGCTCGCGAGCAGCTCGCGCCTTTTCTCTTCCACGAAGTCCATCGCTTCAGCCAGTCGGGCGTGCATTCGATCCTCCTTGGTCCGAACCTAAGCTCCGGGCGCCATTCTTGCTTTCGGTATATCTTCGGGCTATAGTTGATCCCCCGCGTTTGAACCGAAGATGACTTTTATTTGCCTCTGGACTCCCGTCGCCGTTCCCGCTCCGCTGGCGATCGGTGCATCCGGATCCAGTGGCAACGTCCCCCCGGACCTCGCCGGACTCGTGCCCGCGCTCCTCCGCGTCGCCCCGCGTGTCGTGCTCGGCGCCAACGGAATCGTCTGGGCCGATGGACGAGGAATGAACGCGGAGTCGCTCGCCACCGAGCTGCTCCAGGTCTTTCACGACAGCGGGATCAGCAAAGTACGGGCGGCGATGTCGCTGGCTCCGATCTGCGCCGAAGTCGCCGCGCGCTACGCACCGGCGAATGCCGGAACGCTGATCGCGATTTCGCCCGGCACCGAGCGCGACTATCTGGCGCCTTATCCGATCGGTGTTATCGAGTCGTCGCCGTATCTATCGACCCTGCTCGACGGAATTGGAATCGAAAGATGCGCGGATCTCGCGCGGCTCGAGCTCGAGTCCGTCGAGGTGCGATTCGGCGCCGAGGGCGCGAAGGTGTGGAGACTGTCGAGGGCCGACGATTCACGCCGCATCTTCACCACGGTGCCGCGGTCACTGCCGAGCGCATCGCTCGACTGGGTGGATTACACCCTCAAGGATCCGGAACGGCTCGTCTTCATCATCAACGCGCTGGTCGGCAACATCTCGACCGAGCTCAAGTCGCGCGGGCAGTGCGCGCGCGAGATGACGATGATCTTCTCGCTGGCGAATCGTGAGACTTACGAGCATCCGCTGCGCCCCGCGCGATCGACGGCGAGCCACAAGGCGTGGATGCGATTGATCCGGACGCATCTGGAAAGGATCACTCTGCCCGACGGTGTCGTCGGGATAACGATGCGCGTGGAGTCAGTGACCGGTGAAGTCGAGCGACAGGGCGACATCTTCGATCGCGGCTTCGCCACCGCGCGCGCCGCCGAGGAAACCATCGCGCAGCTGCTCGATGATCAGGGCGCGGTGGTCGTCACTCCGCGCAACACCCAGCACCCGCTGATCGATCGCCGCACCGAATGGGTGAGTCAGGAGCCGGCCCAGGCATCGGCGCGCATTCAGCTGCGCGAGCGCGTGGTGAAGGCCACCGCCGCGCCGCGTCTCACCCTGCAGCTTCTCCCCGAGCCGCGCCGCATCGCCGTCACGACGAAACGCCGCCGCGACCACGACATCCCCACCCAGTACCGCGACAAGGAATGGCAAACCATCACCTCCGCCGCCGGCCCCGACCGCGTGTCCGGCGGGCAGTGGACCGAGCCGTTCGCGCGAGAGTATTTCCGGTGCGTGACCGAGGAGGGGGTGATGGTGTGGTTGTTCCGGGATGCGCGGACCGATGAGTGGTTCGTGCACGGGTGGTGGGATTGAAACTGGCCACTACTGCACACTGAGTGATAACTGCAACTGAACGGGCGGGAGGCGTCAGGTGCGCAGGCGCCTGTCGCCAGGCAACTACCGTGGGACGTATAAGCGCGCCATTCACTCCAAAGGCAATGCGTTCCGCGCGCATGGATACGTCCCACGGTCGTAACCTGAAGCCAGGCGCCTGATCCCAGACGCCTCCCGCCCGTTCAGTTGCAGTTTTCCAGCGTTCGGTCGCTGTTCTTCTTACGATTCCTCGCCCTCCTCGCGATTTTCCCCCGATGCGATTCGCCCGCCCCCTCGCCGTAACCCTCGCCCTCGCGCTGTCCTCGGCCAACGCCGACGCCCGGGTCGTCCGCGTCCAGATCCTCTCCCGCGATGCGATCACCGG
>DATFGW010000002.1:0-18590 GCA_035249045.1 Gemmatimonadaceae bacterium
ATCCGTCGCTCTTGGTGCGGGTCTCTGGATCGTGACCGTAGTATCCCTTCGCAATGTCACCGGCGACGCGGGCGACTTCCGCCACCGCTTCCATGTAAACGCCGATCTCCTTCATGCTGCCACCCTCACCCGAATTTGCGCCGCTTTCAACGCCGACTTCACACTGGCGATGTCGGTGGTCCCGTCGTGGAGGATGCCGGCGAGAAGGGCAGCATCCGCTCCGCCGCTGATGAACGCGTCCACAACATCGCGCGCCGAGCCGGCGCCGCCAGACGCGACGACCGGCACGGTGACGGACCGTGCTACGCACGACACCAGCTCGGTATCGTAGCCCGAGCGCCGGCCATCACGATCGATGCTGGTCAAAAGAATCTCCCCCGCACCCAGCTCCGCGCATTGTTGTGCCCAGTCGATGGCGTCGAGGCCCGTTGGCTCGCGCCCGCCGTTGACCTGGACTTCCCAGCTCCCGTCCTTTCGCAGCGCATCGATACTGGCGACCACGCACTGTGATCCGAACCGACTGGCGGCAGCCGTCAGTAGCTCCGGAGTTTTGACAGCAGCGGAGTTGATCGCCGTCTTGTCGGCGCCGGCACGCAGTGCGCTCCCGATATCGTCCACCGAGCGCATTCCACCTCCGACGGTCAGCGGAACGAACAATCGCTCGGCCGTGCGTCGAACGAGATCGAGCAAAGTGCTTCTACGTTCGTCAGTCGCAGAGATGTCGAGATAGACGAGCTCGTCGGCGCCCTGCGCTTCATAGCGCTCGGCGAGCGCGACCGGATCGCCGGCGTCGCGCAGGTTCACGAAGCTGGTTCCCTTCACGACGCGACCGTCCATGACGTCGAGACAGGCGATGACTCTGTTGGTCAGCATTACTCAACCCTCAGGGAGACCGACCCCTTGGTGCTGACGGTGTCGCCCGTATCCACGAGTGCATCGCGCAATGCCAGTCCCAGCGCCTTGAACGCAGCTTCCACCACGTGATGGCGATCGCTGCCTCGCAGCACCACGACATGGATGGTGGCGCGCGCTTCATTGCTGAACGATCGCATCCAGTGGTCGTAAAGACGGCTGGGCAGCGGCCCCTCGTAATAGGGCCGCCCGCCGATGTCGACCGAGACCTGGACGAGCGCGTCGTCCATCGGTACAACACGATTGCCGTATCGCGCGGCACCGATCGGGACGATCGCCCTGAACGTGCTGCCGAGCGTTAGCGCGACATCTTCGATCAAGTGGTGCTTGAGATCACCGCGCGCTTTGATGTCGAGGCTGAGGCCGGAGTAACGGGCAAAGGCAGTGAGCATGTGGTCAAGAAACCGGTTGCCGGTCTCGATGCTGCTCGTGACGGCCCCAGCCACCGCGCGCTCGAGCTCGACGCGGATGGAGGTCTCGGTGGTCTCGCGATTGGTGACGGTCACGCGGCAAATTCCTCGATGATCGTTTGTGGGTCCAGTGCGCCGGTATAAAGGGCCATGCCGACGATGACGGCGCTGACACCGAGCTTGGCGAGCATGCGGATATCATCCGCGGTTCGCACGCCACCCGAGGCCTGAATAGGGTGCGTCGGCCGCAGCGCGATCTCGCGCATCAGCGGAAGGTCGGGTCCTTCCAACCGGCCTTCTCTTTGGACGGCGGTGACGAGAATTCCGGCGAGCGGTAGCGACGCGAGCTCGTCGATGAAGGCAACTACATCTCGCGAATCCGCTTGCGACCAGCCGCGCATTACGAGTTGACGTCCTCTCGCGTCGGCGGCAACGATGATCCGATTCGGGAAACGAATCAATGCCTCCTCGAGCCAGGCGCGGTCTTCGATGGCGCGCGTGCCGAGCACGACCTCGGATGCGCCGAGTTCGAGGAGCCGGTCGACTGTGTCGAGGTCGCGCACTCCACCGCCGCACTGCACGCTCATGGCGCGGTCGCGGGTGAGCGCGCCAAGGATCTCTGTCACGATTTCGCGGTTCGACCCGCGTCCGGTTGCGCTATCGAGATCGACGAGGTGAATGCGGCCGAATCCCAGTCGCGCCCAGTTTTCGGCGACGGCAGTCGGATCCGCGATGCGGACACGCTCCTTGGCGTACGACCCGCCGACCAGCTGCACGCAGGCGCCGTCGCGCAGGTCGATGGCGGGAATCACCTGCATGCGACCAGATCCTCGATTAGCGCGTTGACGAAAACGCGCCCCGGCGCCGAGCTCTTCTCGGGGTGAAACTGGACGCCGATGGTGTTGGCGCGCCGCACGACCGAGGCGAACTCCGCGTCCTGATGGGTGGTCCACGCCAGAACCGATGACGCGTCCTTTGGCTCACAGACGTAGGCGTTGGCGAAGTACGCTGTCTCCAGATGCGCCTGGCGGTTGGGGTTGTCGCGCCAGTCGATCTGATTCCAACCCATGTGCGGAACTCTCGAGGTGCGGAGGCGTCTGACGCTTCCCGGAATAAGGCCGATGCCGGCGCCGCTCGACTCTTCGCTGGCGTCGAAGAGCAGCTGCATGCCGAGGCAGATGCCGATGCACGGCAGGCCGTCGGCGAGGGCGGATGCGAGATCGGTTTGCGCTCCAGACATCGCGTTCGCCGCAGCGCCAAAAGCTCCGACGCCGGGAAGGACGAGTACATCGGTGTCCATTGCGGCACGGATATCGGTTTCGATCGTGATCTTTCTCCGATCGCTCGCGATCGCCTTCGACAACGAATGAAGGTTCCCCGCTCCATAATCGAATATCGCGAGCCGCATCATCTCGCTTCTCCAAGCGGCGAGAACGGACTGCGCTTCGCGCTTCCCGCGTCGCGCTTCCCGTCGCTCGCCAACGCATCGACACACCGCTCCATCGCTTCCCACGGTCCAATCGCGATCCGTATCGCGTCACCGATGCCGGGAAGAGCCGCGAATGGACGGACCCGGATTCCAGCGCGCTCGAGCTTCCTGGAGCTATCGGCACAATCATCGACCGGAACGAGCACGAAATTCGCCGCCGACTCGAGTGAGTGGATGCCGAGCGCCGCGAGCGCCGCACTAAAACGCGAGCGGTTGGCGACGACTTCGTTGGCGCGATCTCGCACCCAGGAACGATCGCTCTCCAGTGCCGCGATCGCCGCGCGCTCCGCCAGCACGTTCACCTTGTACGGACCGCGCGCCTTGAGAACCTCGGTGATCAGCTCCGGCGAGCCAATTCCGTAACCGACGCGAAGTCCGGCAAGTCCAAACGCCTTCGACATCGTGCGGGTGACGAGCACTCGGCCTCTGCGCGCCAGATCCGTGAAATCGTCTCCCCCAAACTCGGCGTAAGCCTGATCGATGATGACGAGCCCCGGCGCGCGATCGACGATTTCCTCTACTGTTGCTCGCGACAGCGCCGTGCCGGTCGGGTTATTCGGCGAGCAGAGGTAGATGATACGCGCATCAGTCTGCAGTATTCCCTCGACATCGATGTCCCACGAGGCGGAAAGCGGGATGTGGGGCGCGGGAGGCGAGAGGCGCGATCGTGTGAGCGGAATCGCGATGGGACGGAGTCCGTTCGTGCGGGCAAAAAAGGGAATCATGCTGAAGGACGGTGCGGGCAGACACAGCACGTTACCCGGTTCGCCGAATGCACGAATTGCCGAGTCGAGCACGTCGTCCGAACCGCATCCGCAGGCAATCATTTCCGGCGGCACGCCAGCGTAGTCAGCCAGCGCCGTGGCGAGCGCGGGCTCGTAAGCGACGGGATAACGGCTGACGTCTGCATCGGGTGATGCGAGAACACGTGACGCAGTTGGCGGCGCACCCCACAGGTTCGTGTTGTCGCTGAGATCGATGTCGCACTGTCCAGCGGGGGTCGAGTAGAGCGCGAGTCCGCGGTAACTCTCGCGTAGCTGCAGCCGCGGCCTCCAGCCTCGCTTCCCACTTCCCGCTTCCCGCCTCCCGCCTCCCGCTTCCCGCTTCCCGCCCCCGCTCCACCCAAGCGCAGCTACAGCGTGTCCGGGCAGACCCTCCGCTGCAGCGAGAATCGCGGTGTTGTCAGCAAGGCGTTGGGCGGCGTCGGGAGTCACCCGCTGATACGAAGTCCATCGCACGAAATCGAGCGTGCCGAGTCCCGAGTAACTCCGTGCCAGACCGCCGGTAGGAAGAACATGATTACCGCCCGTGATGTAATCACCGAAGACCACGGACGATGACTCCCCGACGAACACGCAGCCCGCATTGCGAACGTCGCGCAGCGCGCCGTCGGCATCTGTCACCGCCAGTAGCAAGTGCTCCGGCGCGAACGCGTTGGCGAACTCGATAGCCTCCTCGATCGAGCTTGCACACAGGATCGCACCATTCTGCTCCAGCGCGGCGCGCACGACGTCGGCGCGCGCCACGTCCGGCAATCTCGTCTCGATTGCTGCGGATACAGCCGTTGCAGTAGCCTCGTCGAGCGCGACGACCGACACGCAAGCATCCACATCGTGCTCCGCCTGGGCGATTACTTCCCGCGCGACGGTGTCGGCGTCAGCACCTGCATCACAGACCACCAGCAGCTCACTCGGGCCGGCCGGCGAGTCGATTCCCACGTCTCTGCTCACCTGAAGCTTGGCTTCGGCGACGTAGGAGTTTCCGGGGCCCACGATCCGGTCCACAGCTGGCATACTCTCAGTCCCGTAGGCCATCGCCGCGACCGCGCCAGCCCCGCCGAGCGCGAAGACACGATCCACTCCGGCAAGCTCACACGCGGCGAGCACTATTGCCGCGGGATACCCGTCCTTCTGCGGCGGAGAACAAACGATGATCTCGGATACCCCGGCGACGCGCGCTGGAACCGCTGCCATCAACACGCTACTCGCGTAAGCAGCGCGCCCACCGGGCGCGTAGATCCCGACGCGGCGCAGCGGATCGGGCCGGCGACCAACGGTCACCCCCGGCTCGGTTTCGATCTCGACGCTCCGCGGAAAACCCGCCGAGTGAAACAACTCGATGTTCCGCGCGGCGCGGGTGAGAGCGGCTCGCACAGCCGCGTCAACTAGCTCGAGCGCCTTCTGTCGAGCGGCGCGCGGAACTTCGATGCTCTCGAGCGAGACACCATCGAACGTCGCTGCCATCTCCAGCAACGCGCGGTCCCCATCCTCGCGTACGCGACGCACGATCTCCGCCGTTCGTTCCCGCACCGGCGCGGACGTCGAGCTCCGCCGTCGCAAAAGCGCCGCACGCTCATCAGCCGAAAGCGCGCTCAAAGCACCTGTGTATCTGAAACACGTCTTATCGATCGTCGCCGTCATGGCAGCAGGCGCTCCACCCGTGTCACGAGAATGCCCGTTGCATCGAGCGACTTGAGCGCGCCGATGGTCTTGTAGATCCTGGCGGCATCGACGACGGCGTGTACGGCGACGCGGTCGCCGCCGTTCATGATGTCGATAACCGTCGGGCCGTTGATGCCAGGAATGATTTTCTTGACGGCGTCGAGCGAGTTCCGTGGCACGTTTGCCATCAGGTATCGCTTGCTGCGTGCCCTGACCACGGAATCGAGCGCCATGATCAGCGAATCGAGCGCTTCGCTCTTGGATTGCTCGAAGACGGCGTCGCACCTGGTGACCAGCTGCGCGCGGGAGGTCAGCAGCGTGCCGATCTCGCGCAGTCCATTGACCTTGAGGGTCGAGCCAGTCGATGTGATATCGACGATCAGCTCGGCGATCCCCATCAGCGGCGCGATCTCCGCCGCGCCGGATATCGGCACAATTTCAACGTTCTGCCTCCGCGCCTGGAAGAAATCCGCGGTGATTCGAGGAAAGGAAGTCGCGATGCGGGCGCCGGCCGCGATGTCATCGAAGCTCGTGATCGCGGCGTCTTCGCGAGCCGCGGCAATGAGACGGCAGTCGCCGAAGCCGAGGTCGAGACGCCGCTCGACAGGACGCGCCGATTCGCAGACGAGATCCCAGCCAGTGATTCCGACATCGGCGACATTGTCCGCCACGAACTCGGGGATGTCCTGGGCGCGGACGAACAAAGCCTCGAATTCGCCGCCGAGCGACGCGGAGAGGGCGCGCTCGCCCCTGGTGAGAACCGGCAGGCCGGCATCGCCGAAGAGCTCGCGCGTATCATCGGCGAGTCGTCCCTTATTTGGAAGTGCGATCTTGAGCATGGATTGGCGGGAAGCGGGAGGCGGGAAGCGGGAAGCGGGAAATAGGAGCCGACAACAAAAAGCCCGTCCAGCAATGGGACGGGCAGCGGTGGAGCTCTGTGAGTGGAGTCTGACTAGTCGACTATAGTCTGACGTGCACGCGCAAAAGCGCCCCGCGGCCCGTGTGGCCGTGGTGGCGGTGCGCATGGCGGAAAGAAGTCGACGCAGTGGTCATTGGACTTAAATGGTAAGCGCGTCGTTCCGTGCGCGCAACTGCAACTTGAAGATCGATCTTTACTTTTTGCGTCGGCTGATCTAGGTTGGCGTCATGAACCAGTTCTGGTTTAGCGCGAGCTATTACTACGTCTTCTTCGGATACAACCGTCGGAGGCCCCGGTCGCGCGCGCAGTAAAGACGAACGCATAACGTCGCAGTAGACCAACGGCCTCCGCACTCGCGGGGGCTTTTTCTTTTACCGCCCGCCGCGAATCGAGAGACCGAACTCTCAACTTTCTCATCGGGGCAGTTATGGCAATGTCGGAGTCAGTGCACGCGAAAACCTTGCGACCCCAAGTCAGCAGCAGTGGCTTCGCGTCGAGAGATCCGTCGCGTCCATATCGACTGGCGGCGCATCCGCCGGGAGTGCGGGCGACGCGGCCGGTACGCGTCGGCGGCAGCGTGACCATCGGCGGACCCGCCATCACGGTCATCGCCGGACCGTGCTCGGTGGAAAACCCGGAGATGATCGTCGCCGTCGCCAATCGCGTGAAGTGTCTCGGTGCGGTGATGTTGCGCGGAGGCGCGTTCAAGCCGCGCACATCGCCATACTCCTTCAGCGGGCTCGGCGCACCCGCGCTCGGCTTTCTTGATGCCGCACGCGCGGAAAGCACATTGCCTGTCGTAACCGAAGTCATGGATACGCGGCAAGTCGACCTCGTCGCCGCAAGCGCCGACATGCTCCAGGTCGGGGCCCGCAACATGCAGAATTTTTCGTTGCTCGAGGAAGTGGGACGGTCGGGATTGCCGGTACTTCTCAAGCGCGGATTGTCGGCGACAGTCACCGAGCTGCTGCTCGCGGCTGAGCACGTGATGGCGGCGGGAAACAGCAATGTGGTCTTGTGCGAGCGCGGTATCCGCACCTTCGAGACATCGACCCGCAGCACGCTCGACGTCTCGGCCATTCCGGTACTGAAGGAGGAGACTCACCTGCCGGTGATCGTGGATCCGAGTCACGCGGGCGGCCGTGCGCGGCTCGTCGTCCCATTGGCGCTCGCGAGCATTGCCGCCGGGGCCGACGGGATCATGGTCGAGGTCCATCCGGCTCCGGAGGCTGCGCTTTCCGACGGTGACCAATCGCTGACAGTGGAGATGTTCGGCGAGCTGATGCGCGCGGCCGAGCCGGTTGCACGCGCGGTGGGACGGACCCTTAGGCCGTTTGAGTTATAGACCTGCGACTGCGGACTAATTGCTTTGCGAACTGCTGATTGAGTGCGGAGTGCGGTCCTAGTGCGGAGTGCGGTCCCTCGGACTGCGAGGTCGCTGCGCGCCTTTCCAACGCGCACCGTTAATATCGCGGGAGACGGCCGCCAGGCAGGCAGACCGCACTCGGTCCGTAGGCCGCACTAAGTCCGTAGCCCGCACTGGCGACCGCAGCCCGCGCTAGGACCGGAGCCCGCACTTAGTCAGCAGTTCGCAAAGCAGTGGACGAACGCTTACGCCGGTCTCTTGAGGTGATTCGGATATCGTTCGCGATCGCGAAGCACCCCAACGCTGTACAGGCGATCAAATCCCCAGCCATGCCTCTGCCCGCGCAGGGGCTCGAAACACTTCGACGAGTTGACCGGCGCTCTCGGCCCGAAGTGCGAACATCCGCGCCATCCCGAATACCACGTCGCTGGATGCCACAATCGCTCGCCGAGTTCCCGGCTCGAAGAATTGATCCAGCGCAGTCTCGTAAATCAGGTGTGTAGTTATTAGGAGCTTGGTAACCGCCGTCATGTCCACCAGCTCACGGAAGCTGGAATCGAAGCGAGGGTCGGTGCGCAGGTCGTGATTGTGCTCGCGCACTTCTTGATCGGTCACGGCTCCCCACCATCGAGTCGTGACGAGCGCTCGGTTCACGTCTATGGCGTATGAAATGGGCATCTGTTCCGAGACCCGGGACAGGTGACCGCTCGGCACGATTCCCACAGCCGTGGGAACGCCTTGCTCTTATTGATTGTCGTCGCTCTCAAGGTGGCGCTCGAACCAGTTGATCATGCGCCTCAGATAGTCGCGCTGGTTTGCGTAGGTCCACAACGCTTCGTTGTGATTCTCACCGGCGTAGCGTGCAAACTCCACCTCCTTCCCCAGGCGCTGCAGGCTCGCAAATACCTGGTTCGCCAGAAAAATCGGTACCGTTGTTTCCGCCTCGCCATGAATTATCAGCAGCGGAGTTGCAACCTTGTCGAGCAGCCAAATGGGCGAGTTCGCGATGTACCGATCCGGAACGTCCCAAATGCTGCCGCCAAAAAAGCTGTCCTCGAGGATCGCCCCGAATGCGTAGCCCGAAGAGTTGAGGATGCCGTAGCCGGCGACCTGATCGGCCATTCCCCCACGCGCGACGGCGGCACGAAAGCGAGGCGTCTGCGCGATTGTCGCGATGACGGTATATCCGCCCCAGCTGTGCCCGATTATGCCGACGCGAGCCGAATCGGCGATGCCGAGCGCGATAACGCGGTCGACACCCGAAATGATGATCGGAGGAATCTCCCGCATCTGGTTCTTCCAGTCGAACGGCGGCATGTCGGGGGCCAGGACCGCGAAGCCTCGCGTCGCGAGAAGCTGCATGTTCTCGGTACCCGTGCCAGTGACGCCGAATACGTTGACGTCATCGGAGCGGAACTCGGTCGGATAGGGATAGACTACGAGTGGATAGCGCTTGCCGGGCACATATCCCGCCGGCAACAGCAACGTTCCTCGCCGTGGAGCGCCGGAGGGAGTTCGCCAGTCTATTAAGCGCGCCTGGCCCAGCAAGTTCCCCTCGATCAGCGAAGCACTGTGGGTGAGCTGTCGCGCATCGGACAGGTCAGCAGCGGCTGCCCAGAGTTCTCTGGGATGCTGGGAATCCTCCGAAAGGAAGACCAAATGGCCATTGTCGTCCGCGGCCAGTGGAATCGCGGTGCGACTTCCATACGAATCGTTTCCTTCTCGAGCTATCTTCCATTGAGGTTCGTCCAACCTCACAGCAGCGAAGCCCGAGCGTTTGGCGGAATCGTTCCAGAATTCGACGTAGATCGGCTCGTCGCCACGATTCCACCGTGCTCTCGACGCCGCGGATGCGACCAGGCCCGATAGCGCATAGTGAGCGGGCGGCTTGAACACCGAGCGCACCACTCCGTCCGGCATTGAGACCGCAGCGAGCGCGCCTTTCTCCAGTACGTAGAAGCCGCGGCCACTCGAATCCCACCAGAGCGATCTGGATCCGGAGTGCGGAGTCGCGCCGATTCCTTTTGCTCCGGAGCTTGCCACGCGCTGCTGATTCCCGCGCGCGATGTTGACCGCGAAGACTTGTTGGCGGGCTGCTGTGTCCGTAATCGAATACAGCAGCGTTGCGCCGTTCGGTGACCAGACCATACTCCTGCCAAAATCGGCAACAGGGGCGTCCGCCAGGATGGTGCGGACGGAATCCGCCGAAGATGCGAGCGGCGCAATTATCAGGTCGTACATCGCGAACCAGCGCGGCGCGAGACGCGGTGGGCGCTTCGATGACACCACTAAATGGTGCCCGTCAGGCGACGCCTTGTAATGGATTGGCCACACTCCACGGAGCAGCGTCCTTACACTGCCGGTCGAGACGTCCTGCAGTGCAACATCGGCGAGCAGTAGCTTGCGCGGGTCATTGAGGTCGTTAGCCGCGCTTCCCTCGCCACCGTGCAAGCGTTTTGGATCTGCGCGTAGGACGGTTACCGCGGGGGCGGTATCGAGCGCGGGGTCAGAGACCGCGGAGCGCCGCGCTCGCTCCGCCAGAATCTCCGGTACCTCCGAACCGTATGGAAGAATCGGCGTCACCACCTGACGGCTGTCGGGCGTCCACTCCGGACCTTCCAGTCCCTGCGACGCACGCACGATGGCATCCGATATTCGCCGCTCCCTGCCAGTGCTGGTTTCTCGAACCCACGCGCGCGCTCTGCCATCCGCGTCCGAGTAGAATGCGAGCCACTTCCCATCTGGTGACCACGCCGGTAGCGCCGAGGTAGACGAATCGCCCCCAACTGGAAAACTGCGACCCGTCTTGACCTCCGTTATCCAGACTCTGCTCCCCGCCATCAATTCCGACATGCCAGTCAGCGAATAGCCGCCCGTACCCCGGGATCCGCGGTTTCTGTTCGGATATTTGAGTGTATAGGCCACCCAGTTTCCGTCGGGCGAAAGGGCAAGCGGGAAGTATGATGGAAATTCGGGTTGCGCGAGCGCGGCTTCGATCGAGAGAGGAGTTGCGGCCTGGGCGTCCAGGACGCTGACGAGCGGCGAGGAAAACGACACACCTGCGCCCAAAAGCAGGAATCCGACTCTCACGTCATTTGGCCGGACTTGCGAGAACGACGAGCGGCATCTCCACGATCAGCGAGCGCAGCCCTTCTTCTCCGTACAGCACCCGTTCCCGTTGCAATGAGAAAGTCATCGGTCGCAGCTCAGAAACTGCGTTCGGAAGCAGCAGCCCACCGGGAACTGCACTGGTGAAATCCCATACGGCCCCGGCCCCGGCTGCGCCGTTCGTGGCATTGGTCGCGGCGATGCTTTCCGCAAGCGCTGAGGACAGACCTAGCGCGCGCACCTTGAACGGTCCACGGAGAGTGTCCGTCGATGTGTTCACGAGTCGCACGGTCATTGCAGCCTTCCCCGTTGTACGATCGAGGCTGTCACCGACGACCTCGAGAGCTACTTTGCTGCTCACGTCCACGAGGTTCGCGAGCTGAGGGTCACCATTTCGGGCGACCATTCCCGAAACTGTGATCGGCGCGCTCCATAGCTGTGGGACTCCGGTACGGTTGTCCGTCCACAGCGCGTGAAAGACTCCGGATGCATCGGCTGCGAGGCCGGAATAATCTGCCGCCCAGAATTCGCGCACCTGCATGTACAGCTGCAGCTTGATCTCCCCACCACGATTCCAGTATTCACGCGCACCACCGCCCTTGTTCCTTGCCCACAACGTCAAGTGCGTTTTCTTGTCGTACCTGTTCATTGCAGACGACACGGCGACGCTGGGGAGCCAGGTATCTCCACCGTCGAGCGATGCGCGCGCGCGCAGACGCCAGCCCAGGTTGCCCGGCGTATCGTGTCGGTCATACCAGGTGACAAGTACAACCCCATCGCGATTCACCGCTACATTCGGAATAAAGGCGTTCGGTCCGGCGATCTCGCCGGCGAGGGGCGCCACATCGTTGATCAACTGCGGCGCGGACCACGTCCGTCCTTTGTCGGTCGATCGCGCGAGCAGGATTTGCGCAACACCGGCGCGGTAGTCCGTCCACGCCGCGTAGACATTCGTCCCGAACGAAGCGCTTCCGGGGTCTGCGGCCAGGGACGGCGTCCCTGGTTCGCCGGTTCGTATTTCGCTCCTGTACTTGTCGGCGATCTTTACCGCAGGCTCGTATGTCTCACCGCCGTCCTTCGACGCCACAACTTCGATGATCGCGCTCGGCCGTTTCGTGCCTACCGGCGCGGCGAAGCCAAGCGTGTCGGCGTTGAGATTCTCGCCGAAAAGCGTGAGAAGCGTACCATCCTTCAGGATCACGGTGTTGCCGATTCCGGAGGTGTAACGAGTCACGGGCGAGGCGCGCACGATGGGACCCTTGAATTGCGCACCGCCGTCAGTCGATGTCCAAACGCCTATTCCGTTGCGCGCGGAGTGAAGCTTATCGATCTCCTTGATACCTGTCTCACCGGTGATGTAGACGCGCCCGCTATAGCGCCCCCCAGTCGCGTCGACGATCATCGACTCGCGATCTATTCCGGAGGCGCGAACGCTTGCTGTTTCCTGCTGCTGCCATGTCGAGCCGCCGTCGGTCGATTTATAGACGACAACCTCGATGCTCGACAGATCCAGAAATGCCAGGGAAATAAAATTCGCCACGCCGTTTGGGCCGAGGGCGCACGCTGGATCGCCTGCATCGACGTGAGACGTCATATCGAGAGTCGTGCGCCAGCTGCGTCCACCGTCAACGGACAGGAATGCGGCCGTGTTGCGCCGGTTCTTTCCGGTTGGATATACAATCGCGCAAGCGAGCAATCGGTCAGGGTCTTTGGGATCGGCGGACAGCCAGCTCTCGCTTACGCCATCATTCGGATGACTGCCGCTGACTTGGACGTTTGCCCCGACAGTTATCGCAGGTTTTGCCTGCGCCGCCGCAAGAGTCGGAAAAAGCAGAACTACGAGTCCGATTGTGCGCATTGGCCTATTTCACAACCGGTCCAAGAAATTCTCTCAAGGTCTCAAACGCTCGCGTGACCTGAGCTTCGACCGTCTTGACGGAGATTCCCAGGGTCCGCGCAATTTCGGAGTAGCTCAATTGCTGCCAGCGGAGGCGGAGGATTTCCCTCCTCCGCTGCGGAAGGCTCTCGATGGCTCGACGCAAGATCAACGAGAGCTCGTCGGCAAGCATATCCTCTTCCGGCCCAATGGCTCGACTACTCGTTGCCGCGATGATCGCCTCCCGCGCGTATAGGCCATGCCCGAGCGATTCGCGCTGCGCACGACGGCGCAGATCCAGAGCGCGATGCCGTACAGCTGTCAGCAGGTAAGCACGCAGCGAGATCTGCACGTGAAGAGTGAGACGGTTGTCCCAGAGCCAGCAGAACACTTCCTGCGCAATATCCTCGGCCGACGCCCGGTCTCCGGTGAGGTAGTAGCCGTAATCCAGTAACTGCTCGATATAGCCGTACACGAGCTCGTTGAACGCATCGCGGTCACCGGCGGAAACGCGCGCGAGGAGCGCGCGCTCGGGGAAGCCATCGGTCGGTTCGACGAGGCGGAGCATCAAGAGTGGTCGGCTCCGATTATTCTAGGCGCCTGTACTGAGGCATCCCTTGTAGTTCGGATTGCCAAGCTGGGTGTTATCAGGCGGAAAGCTCACGTCAGTTCCGTAGGTCGCTCCGTTCTTGTAAGGACCGGTTGGAAACACCGCTTCTGGAGATCTCAAATATTGCCTGACCAGCCGGCGCAGATCGCCATGACGGTGACCGGTTGCGAACATCCAGAAAGCGCGTTCCCGGAAAAGCTGGTCGATCTGTTGATCGAGGGTCGCAGGTTGAGTGAGCGGAGCAAGTCCTGGCATGGTTGCGCGCAGGTCGTTCAGGATCGCCAGCTCGCCCGCCGCGTTACCGGCTTTGAGGAGCGCCTCGGCCTCGATCAACCGGGCCTCGATTCCGCTCGCAAGTACGATCGGAGCGGAAAGGCTCCCGTACCGGGTAAAAGTGTAGACATCAACGAGTTGATCCACCCCCTTTCCTACATATGCGGTGGGGACTCGCGGATCTCCGGCCGAGCGGAAGTTCAAGCCGTTAACGCCCTCCTGGTCCGCGACGGTAAGCCATTTTGAGTTGTTGATGATCGCGAAGACCCCGTTCGGCTGAACGATTGGCGCGTGGTATGTCATGTAAGTAAAGGAAGTCGGCACCGTCGATACCGCAGCGGCGGCTTCCGCGAAGCGGCCGAGGTTCAGAAGTGCGCGGCCTTTGCCGACTTTCGCTAGGTTCAGGAAGCGTGCGCTATCCGTCGCATAGGTGATCGAGGAATCGAAGTTGGCGACCGCGTCCTCAAAGAGCTGCGTCGTCGTCAGTGGTTCCCCGAAAACGAGATCGCCGTCGACGATCTCACCGAGGGGAATGCCCGAGCACATGTTCTCGCCGAGGAAGTCACGCGTATACGCCGAAAGCGCAAACAGCTCCGCGATTTTGGAAGGCGGGTTCGGTGCGAACTGCTGCTTTGCAGCAATTGCTCGTTCGATGTCGAGCCGCGCCCGTTGGAGATTCCGATAAGGGTAGCTCGTACTCGGTTCTGGAAGCAGGCGTATGTCCGCGTACGCGAGCGATATGACCGCCGTGCTCGCATTGTAGAATTCATCGGCTATCGCCCCACTCGTTGTGATCTGGCCGTTTTCAGCGCCGGCAAACACCAGAGCGAAGCCGTTGATTGCACCGATTCGCAGCGCCTCGGCGCCCGCGGCGTTGCCCACCCTGTCGGGCGTCACCAGGTCTGGAGCATCGACATCGGTCAGCCGTGAGCAGCACACAAGTACGGAGCACACCAGGAAGCGCGCGGCCGCGCGCAGAGACAGATTGTGCACGGTTTTAAAGGCCAAGGTTTATGCGGAACAGCCAGTAGCGCACTGGGGGAGAGGTCGGATTCCCGCCGTACCCCTCGACGGTAGAAAGTCCTACTGCATCGTTGGTTTCCGGATCCAGGCCCCGGTACTTCGTGAACAGATGCAGATTACGCCCGGTCACCGTGACACTTGCGCGAGTGGACTTGAGAGATCTGAGTAATCCCTCCGGCAGCTGATAGGTAAGTGACAGCTCGCGCCAACGGGTGAATGCCCCACTGACGGTGTAGCCGTAATACGTTTTCTTGGTTCTGCTGTTGTAGGCAATGGCTGCTGCCTGGTCCGCGAGCGATGCTGTGCGCAGGTTGACCTCGGCACAATCCGCGAGGATCGCGCTACAGCGGTTGATTCCTGTGTAGTTGGTTAGGACCTGGCCGCCGCGGTAATCGAACTGGGTCCCGATTCGTACGCGGCCCTGAAGCAACGAAAGCGAGCTCGACACGGTCAACTGCCTGGGAGGGAGCGATTGGCCAATGAAAACGAGAGTGTCCCCGATCTGAACCTCGCTATCCTCGAGGATACCATTCCCGTTTTTATCGGCGTATCCGAGAATCGGGAGCGCGAAGGCGCTGAAGAGTGGGTAACCTTCGACATTGCGGGTAGTCGGATTTACGCCAACGAACGGGATCCCAGCGCCAATCTTCTCCAGCTTGTTGTGATTGACCGATCCGTTGAAGGTGAGATCCCACGTCATCAGGTTGTTGTTCACTGCGGTTATAGACAGCAGCCCTTCATAGCCGGTGTTCCTGACAGAGCCGATGTTTTCCTGGCGCGACAGGAGTCCGAATTCCGATGGCAGTGGTCGATCGACGAGCGCATCGTGGCTCAGCCGGTTGTAGTAGGTTGCTTCGAGACGCACCCGGTGGTCAAAGAGCTCGATATCGGCGCCGTTCTCGTACTCTGTTTGGCGCTCAGGTCTCAAGTCAGGGTTGCCCGTCGTCTGCAGGCGAGCGCCGCTGATGCTGACACCGTCAACAATTCCGGCTCCCAGAATGAGAGTTGGAAGAGCGGCAGTGCTGGCCGGTTGCACTCCGGATGCGCCGTACGCCGCGCGCAGACGAAGAGAATTCAGGAAGCCAGGCTGTTGATCGACTGTGAGCCAGGACAGACTGAGCTTGGGGTACGACGCGGTAGAGAAGTTTTTTCCGAAAGCGGTTGCGCCGTCGGCGCGCAGCGCACCTGTAAGAAAGAGTCTTTCACGAAGCGAGAGCGCTTCTTCGACATACGCGCCGGCGACCACTGACTCGACAGTCTGTTCGGATCCGGTAATGACAGCCGCACCGGTGACCGTCTCCGAACCTGGAGGGAGACCCGTTCCGCTCGCGCTCGTGACCTGTTGAAGCCTCCGGTTATACTGGAGGCCCGTCGACGTGCGAGATACGACTGACGGGCGAAGATTGAATGATGCAGACGCGCCCAGGTCGGCGCTGTATTGCGACACATTCGTCTTGAGGTTGAGGCGCGTGCCCACCCGATTCGCACCCAGTGGACCTTCATCACGGCGTTGAAGCCCATCGAGGAATGAGCTGGAGAAATCCACTCCCGTTGTCACACGAGTTGAGAGCCACGACGCGGGACGCCAGTTTCCGTTGACGCTGCTGATGTAGTGGTTCACCGATTCCGTGTTTCGAAGGGCGAACGCCTCTCCGGGTCGTGATGTGAATGAGAGCCACCCATCCTGCGGGGTTCTGTATCCCGGCCCGAAGACTCCCGAAGTGATAATTCCATCGCCGACGATTCTGACGTCGCTAGATACCAACCCCACCGCAACATTGATGTCGGCGTTCGAGCCAACGGCTACGCCGCCGTTCGCCCGAAAGCTCGCCCTCGCCATGGCGTTGGGACGAAGTTGCTCCTCGGGAATCGCCACGCCCCCACGTTCTGCCGAGATGCGAGCCTGATCGATACCCGGCATTCGCAGGACACCCACCTCGCCCTCGTACTCGCCCGAGACGAAATAGGTGAACCTATCGACGCCGCCGGAAGCCTGAAGACCAACCTGATTTCTCTTGCCGTTCCCAAAGGGCCGTGTCTCAGGGTTGTTCAGTGGATTGAACGTCGTGACGCTATCCTGTGTGCACACACCCGCGGCCTGTTGCGTCAGAAGGCACTGCTGGACCGCGCCCGTGCCGGTGTTGGTGCCCCAGCTGTAATAGTTGTCCGGGAATTTTTCTACTTGCTGAAGGATCCCTGTTTCCGCATAGACAGTCGTCGCGGCATGACCAGGCCGCCCACGTTTCGTCTTCACCACGATTACGCCGTTGGCGGCGTCGGTGCCGTAAAGCGTAGCCGCTGACGGTCCTTTCACGACTTCGATCGATTCTATTTCTTCGGGGTTAAGGTCGTTGAAGCGCCCAGTCCTCTGACCATATCCGTTCCCCAGAGTGGCCGTGCTGTTCTCGACGCGCACACCGTCGACGACCAGCAGCGGTTCATTGCTGACCGTAAAGCTGTTCAATCCTCGAATGCGGATGCGTGGAGAGCTTCCCGTGAGACCGTTATCGAGGATAACCTGGGTGCCCGGCACGCGCGCATTGATCAGATTTGTCAGGTTGGTGATTGGAGCATCGCGCGTGACGCTGTCCGCGTTGATGGTGCCGATCACGTTCCCGATCTCTACGCGCCTCTGCGCACCGGTTACCGTCGTCACGACGTCTTCCAGCGTGGTAGGAACAATTAGCAATGCAAAGTCCGACCGCGATTCCTGGGCGTTGGTGACCGTCACCGTCTGTCTTCCGTGCGAATAGCCAATGCGTCGCGCGGTAAGTGTGTAGCGGCCGACCGGAACGGCTGGAATCCGGAACTGGCCACTGTCGTCGGTGACGCCGCGCAGCACTGTACCTTCAACCCGAATCTGCACTCCCGGAAGCGGGCGATGGCTCGCTGAATCGAGCACTGTTCCAGTCACTGTTCCCACTTGCGGCTGCACTCGCTTGACGAGTACCACACCCGCGCTCGATGTGAACACGACGTCCAGTCCGGCTCCTCCCAGAACATCCGTCAGCGCTGCTGCAACCGTGATGCTTTGCGCGCGGAGTCGCACTCGACGGTCGGCGGGCACAGCGTCCGCGGCGTAACCGATTCGAAAACCAGCACGTGCGCTGATTGTCTCGATCGCTTCCGCGAGCGTCGCGCCATCGAGGTCTACTGCGATTCGCCGCGCCAGCGCGGGGGTCTTCTCGATGTCGAGGGCCCTGGTAGCAGCGCCAGGCGTCGCCGCGAAGAGGAAGCGGGGTGCGCGGTACTCGTTGTTTTCGGTGCGCTCGGTTTCGGTCTGCGAAAGGCAGGTCCCAGCAGAAACATGCGCGACCAGTACGGCGATGACGATTGTGCGGAGGGAACGAGTCGCGTGCCCCATCAACAACCTCTGGCGATGGATGGTTGAAAACTTCGGTTAAAAGTCCCGCTCATTTATAGAGTGTCACGACGCGGCCCTGCTGCTGCACACGGAGGCCGAGGGAGAGCGCGACGAGATCGATCGCCTCTCGAGCCGCTTCATTGTCCAGAGTGAGAACCAGCTGACGACTCGGATCGACGTCGGCACCGAGCCGGATATCGAGGTCATACCAGCGAGACAGCTCGCGCACCACATCGCTTACGCGAGTGTGGTTGAACACGAGGCTCCCTTTGGTCCACGCGAGGGTTGGTCCGAGGTCGACATTCTGAGCCAACGTGAACTTGCCACTACCGGACAGCGTGCCTCGATCTCCGCGCCGAAGTGTGGCGACAGGTTCTGCGTCCGCCCCCGGCCGATGTAGGGAAACGACGCCGGAGATCACGGTCACTTGCATCGGTCGCGCGGACTTCCCGGATTCGTAAGCTCTGACTTCGAACTCAGTACCCAGATCCAGAGCAACGCCCACTGAAGTGGAAACGGAGAAAGGCCGATTGGTGTCGTGAACTACATCGAAGTAGGCCGCTCCTTCGAGCCTTACGTCCCGCGCGGTTCGCGCACCGATTGGCCGGTTGCGCTCGGCAATTGATTCCGGAACGCGCAGTCGACTCTCGGGTGCAAGGACCACCCGTGTGCCGTCCGCGAGATAGATGGAAGCCATCTGGCCGCGCGTCGTGGTGAATTCGCGCATTCGGGGCGCCGGCGCTGCACGCGGCACGCGGTGTGACCACTCATGCACCGCGATCAGACCAGCGGTGCTCAC
>DATFGW010000003.1:0-57916 GCA_035249045.1 Gemmatimonadaceae bacterium
GCCCGCGATGCCAGCGACCGCAGCATCCGCTGGCTGCGCCGCTGTCTCCACGAGCTCAAACGCCTGGAGAACACCGATCCCTCCGACGCCCTCCCGCATCCCGCATCCCGCCTACCGCTTCCCGCCTCCCCCCAGGCCCTCTTCCCAATCGTCCAGGGCGGGATCCACCCCCACCTCCGCCGCGACGCGGCCACCGCCATCCGCGACATGAACGACTGGGCCGGCTACGGCATCGGCGGACTCTCGGTCGGCGAGGAAAAAGAAGCGATGTACGAGATGATCGAGGTCGTCGATGGCGCGCTGCCCAAAACCCATCCGCGGTACCTCATGGGAGTCGGCTTCCCCGAGGACCTCATCGAAGGGATCCGGCGCGGCGTCGATCTCTTCGACTGCGTCGCGCCCACGAGGATGGGCCGCAACGGCGCGGTGTTCACCCGCGATGGCCGGCTCAACATCAAGCGCACCGAGTTCCGCACCGACCCGAGGCCGATCGATCCGGAGTGCGATTGCTCCGCCTGCTCGCGGTTCACCCGGGCCTACATCCGCCACCTTTTCGTGTCGGACGAGATACTCGGCCTCCGCCTCCTCTCCCTGCACAATGTACATTTCCTGCTGTCGCTCGCGCGCGCGGCGCGCGAGGCGATCCGCAACGGCGATCTCGATTCGTGGTCACGAGACTGGCTCGCCCGATACCGAAGCACATCATCCTTGTCCGTTTAACATCTTCCCGCTTCCCGCTTCCCGCTTCCCGCTTCCCGATCCCCCGCTTCCCGCTTCCCTCTTCCCGCTTCCCCATGAGCGCCAATCCAATTCTCGGCTCCATTTTCATGTATGGAGCAATCTTCGCGATCTTCTACTTCATTCTGATCCGTCCACAGTCCAACCAGCGCAAGAAGCACGATGAGATGGTGCGCAGTCTCAAGAAGGGCGATGAGATCGTGACGACGGGCGGCGTCGTCGGCGAAGTGCTGTTCATCAAGGAAAAGGGCGGCGACGACAAGTCGGGCGGAATGGACGATCGTGTCACCATCAAGTCGGGCGACACCCGTCTCATCATCGAGCGCGGACGCATCGGCAAGATCAACCGACCCGTCGCCGCCTCCAACGTCTCCGCTGGGTGAGCATCCTCGACATCCGGGTGCTGGGCGACCCGGTACTCCGGAAGCCAACCAGGCCCGTCACCGAGATCACCGACGAGCTGCGCCAGCTCATCGCCGACATGTTCGAGACGATGTACGCCGCCGAGGGCATCGGTCTCGCCGCGCCACAGGTTGGCCGCACCGAGCGGCTGGCGGTGGTCGATGTCGAAGGCGCGAAGTACGTGCTCATCAACCCCGAGATCCTTTCCACCACCGGCGATCCGGACAAGGCCGAGGAAGGCTGCCTGTCGATTCCCGACATCTACGGTGACGTGGTGCGGCCTTTCACCGTCACCTTCCGGGCGATGGATGAGAACGGCAAGGAATACGAGGCGACCGGATCGGAATTGCTGGGCCGCTGCATCCAGCACGAGATCGACCATCTCGACGGCAAGCTGTTCCTCGACTATCTGAGTCCGCTCAAGCGCAAATCGGCGATGTCCAAGTGGGAAAAATCCAAAGCTGAATATCCGGGCTTCATCAGGAAGGTCCGCGCCGAGGTGAAGGGCGAGCACCACCACGCCAACGAAGCGGAGATGTAGTGCGGGTTGTCTTCTGGGGCACGCCGGATTTTGCCGCGCCGGCGCTCCGCGCGCTCATCGGTGAAGGATTCGATGTCGTCGGAGTCGTCACCCAACCCGACAAGCCGCAGGGCAGATCGCGGGAGATCGTCTTCTCTCCGGTGAAGCAGATCGCGCTCGACGAAGAGCTGCCCCTCTACCAGCCGAAGAACGCGAAGGACGTCGAGCTCCTGAAGAACCTCGAACAGCTGAAGCCGGATGTCTCGATCGTGGTTGCGTACGGCCACATCCTCCCGCAGAAGATCATCGACGTGCCCGCGCGGGGGACGCTCAACATTCACGCGTCGCTGCTGCCGCTGCTCCGCGGCGCTGCTCCGATCCAGGCTGCGATCCGCGACGGGATGACCGAGACCGGGGTCACCGTGATGCGCGTCGTTCCCGCGCTCGATGCCGGACCGATCCTGATGCAGGCGTCGACCCCGATCTTCGAGGACGAGACCTACGGCGAGCTCCAGCTTCGCCTCGCCGAGCTCGGCGCGCTGGCACTTGTGGAAACGCTGACGCTGATGTCGATGGACAAGGCGACGGAAACCCCACAGGAGGACTCCCGCGCGACATACGCGCCGAAGGTCACGCGTGAGACCGCGCGCATCAACTGGCGCGACACCGCACTCCAGATCTCGCGGCACATCCGCGCGTCCGATCCGAAACCCGGCGCCTTCACCACCACCCCCAGAGGCGACGTGAAGCTGTTCGGCCCAAAGGTGATGGACGGCATCAAGGCGGAGCCGGGAGAAGTTCTCAAGGCAAGCGGTGAGCTGGTGATTGCCTGCGGCGTGGATGCGCTTCGCATCACCGACGTCCAGCCGCAGGGGAAAAAGCGGATGGGTGCACACGAGTGGGCGCGCGGCCGCGGGGTCGCCACCGGCGACAGGTGGGGCGCATGACCGCCACTGCCGCCGCACCAGTGCGCGACGCTGCCACCGATCTGCCTTGCGTGCACGCCGTCACCAACGACGAGATCATGCTCCGCCCCGGATTTCTCCGCAAAGCGATGGCGGTGATGCGCGTCCTCGGCGACAAGGGCGCCATCCACATCCGATCTCAGCTCCTCGACACCCCGACTTTGTTCTCGCTGACCCTCGCGCTGCTCGAGCTCCACGAGCAGACCAGGTGCTGGTGCATCGTCAACGACCGCGTCGACATTGCGCTCGCTTGCGGCGTCCATGGAGTGCAGCTCACCCACAAATCGATTTCGGTGCCCGACGTTCGCTCGATCGGACCCGCGCTCCGAATCGGGGCCAGCGTGCACTCGCCCGACGAGGCGCGCGACGCCGAGCAGGCGGGCGCTGAGTGGTGTGTGGCGGGAAATGTTTTCGAGACGCCGTCGCATCCGGGATTGCCCCGTCGGGAAACCACGTTCGTAAACGATGTCGTCGCAGCGGTAAGGTTTCCGGTGATCGCCATCGGTGGAATCCGCCCCGAGCACGTGCGATCGCTGGTGCATCGCGGCGCTCACGGGGTCGCGGCAATCCGTGGAATCTGGAACGATGAGAATTCCGAACTCGCTGCAAGCCGCTATCTTTCACAGGTATGATGGAGTCTGCGGTAGCTGTGACGGAAGTCGCTTCGGATGAAGTCGTTTTCACTGTGAACGGCGCCGAGCGACGCATACCGGCGGGATGGACGCTGGCGGACTTTCTCGCGTCGCTGAGTCTCGACGCTCGGACCGTCGTGATCGAGCGCAACGGGATCATCGTGCGCGACCGTTCATCCTTTGCATCGCTCGAGCTTGCGCCGGATGATGTGCTCGAGATCGTCCACTTCGTCGGCGGAGGCTGAGATGGCGCACGCTGATCTGATCTCCGCCGAGACGCTCACCGATCCGCACCCGCTTACGATCGCGGGCCACGAGTTCCGGTCGCGGCTGATGGTCGGCACCGGCAAGTACGCGTCGAACGCGCAGATGATCGACGCGATCGATGCGGCGGGCGCCGAGGTGGTGACCGTGGCGGTCCGCCGTGTCGATCTCGACCGCAGCAAGGACGAGGGGATTCTCCATCATCTGGATCCGGATCACTTCTTCCTCCTCGCCAACACCGCCGGCTGCTACACCGCCAGCGAAGCGATCCGCTACGCTCGGCTTGCCCGCGCCGCCGGATTCAACGAGTGGGTGAAGCTCGAGGTGATCGGCGATCAACAGACGTTGCTCCCCGATACTGCTGGACTGTTGGAGGCGACGAAAACTCTAGCCGGCGAAGGCTTCAAGGTGCTGGCCTACACCAACGACGATCTGATCACCGCGCTCAGGCTTGAAGAGGCCGGCGCGGTGGCGGTGATGCCGCTCGCGTCGCCGATCGGCTCCGGTTTGGGGATGCTCAATCCTTACGCGATCCGCACCATCAAGCAGCGACTCTCGGTGCCGGTGATCGTCGATGCCGGAGTAGGCACGGCGTCTGATGCCTGCATCGTCATGGAGCAGGGCGTCGACGGAATTCTGATGAACACCGGCATCGCGGCGGCAAAGGATCCGGTGAGGATGGCCGCGGCGATGAAGCTTGCCGTCGAGTCCGGCAGAAACGCTTATCTCGCCGGGCGCATGGCGCGCCGCGAAGTCGCGGTGCCATCATCACCAACCACGGGGATGCTGGGCCAGTGAACGCGACCGCCACAACTACCGGTGGAGTAACCGCCGCCCGCGCCGTCGCCGCGGAAGTCTGCGTCGATCTGCGTCGCGGCGAGTTCCTGGATCAGTCGTTCGAGCGACGCATCGGCCCGCTCGACGCGCGCGACCGGCGCTGGACGCGCGAGCTCGTCTACGGCATGCTGCGCCAGCGCGCTGCGATCGACGCGGTGCTGTCGGAGCGAGTGCGCGGCGGACTGGTGCGTCTCGATCCCGACGTCATCGACCTGCTCAGACTGGGCGTTTATCAGCTGCTCTACATGGGGAGCGTGCCCGCGTACGCCGCAATCGCGCAGACCGTCGAGCTCGCCAAGCGCCGTCACGGCATCGGGGCGAGCAAGCTGGTCAACGCGGTGTTGCGCCGTACCGATCGCGAGCGCGATCAGCTCACTACCGCGACCCCGACCGACGCGATCGATGCGCTGGCGGTCAAGTACTCGCACCCGCGCTGGCTCGTCGGGCGCTGGGTCGAGAGATTCGGCGAGCAGGACACCGAACGCCTGCTCACGCTGAACAACGCCGACGCACCGGTGGTGATCCGTCCATATGGTATTGTGCGGGAGCAGCTGGAAGCGATGCTCGAGGCCGCAGGTGTCCACATCGCCGAAGCGCCGTACGCCCGCGACAGCATCGCGATCTCGGGCGGGACGACCTTTACCGAGCTCGGTGCTTTCAAGAAGGGATTGTTCTTCGTTCAGGATCCCGCGGCGACGCTCGTCACCGAATACGCAGCGGTGCCGACGGGCGCGACCGTCGCGGACCTCTGTGCCGCCCCTGGCGGTAAAGCACTCGAGCTGTCCCGCACCGCGGGCACCGTCGTCGCCAGCGACAAATCCTTTGCGCGACTGCAGCGCCTGCTCGCCAATCAGGCGCGACTGGAGAGCGCCAACATCTTCCCGTTCGTCGGCGATGCTCGGCATCCGGCGATCGTGCCCGTCGATGCAGTTTTGATCGATGTCCCGTGCACGGGCACCGGCACTTTCCGCCGGCACCCCGATGCCCGCTGGCGCATCAAGGTATCCGACCTCGCGGTGATGGCGGCGCTCCAGAAGACGATTCTGCGCGCGGCCGCCGAGGTCGTGAAGCCGGGTGGGCTACTGATCTACAGCACCTGCTCGCTCGAGCCAGAAGAGAACGACGCCCAGATCGATTGGTTCCTCTCCGAAAATCACGGGTGGATACTCGAGCCGCCGCCGGAAGGAAGTGTCGCGGCGGATCTGCTCGACGACGGGCGTCTCCGCGTTCTGCCCCAGCGCCACGCCACCGATGGGGCGTTCGCCGCGCGTCTGCGCAGGATCAGCTAGGTGAACTGGCGCGCTGCTCCGCGGCGTGCGTTGCCCTACCTGATTGCGGCGGCCGGCGGATTCCTGCTCGCCTATACCGCGGTCTTCCTGTTCGCATTCCCCGCCGAAGTTCTGCCCGACGATGGGATTCTTCCCAACGTCGTTGGAGCGACGTTCGAGGATGCAGCTGCACGTTTGCAGAAAGCTGGCTTCCCGTCGCAGCAGGGTGAATCGCGCTATCACAAGAGCATTCCCGCGAACATCGTCCTCCAGCAGGATCCGCCCGCGGGCAGCAGACAGAAGCGCGGAACCACCGTGGTGCTCGCGCTCAGCGCCGGTCAGAAGACCGCCGAAGTTCCGGTCACCACCAACATGTCGCAGCAGCAGGCGCGCATCGCCATCGAGAACACCGGCCTCACCCTCGGCAACGTCAGCGAGCAGCTCTCGGACTCACCGCGCGGCCTCGTGATCGCGACGACACCGCCCGCCGGCACCCAGATCCAGCTGCCGGGCACTGTGGACATCGTGCTCAGCAAAGGACCGGCGACGGTGATGATGCCGGATCTCTACGGCCGCAGCGTCGGTGAAGCACGATCGATGGTGGAGCAGCTCGGCCTTCGGATCGCCGGGATGTCCCGAGACACGAGCTCGCTGCAGCCCGAGAACACTGTCATCCGCCAGATCCCCGCCGCCGGGCAAAACATTTCCGCCGGCGGTCCGGTGAGTCTCACCGTCTCGCACTTCCCGCCGCCACCGACGATTCGGATCGACACCGGCTTCACCGCGCCGCCACCGCCTCCGGCGTCCCCGGCAACGGCATCCGTCGCTCCTCCCGACTTCCGAATCCCACCGTCAACCGCTTCCCGCCTCCCGCTTCCCGCCTCCCGCTAATGTCCGTCCGCATCGCGCCATCGATCCTCAGCGCAGACCTGTCCAAGCTCGCCGACGAGATCGCGATGCTCGAGGCGGGCGGAGCTGACTGGATTCACATCGATGTGATGGACGGGCGGTTCGTTCCCAACCTCACGTTCGGCGCCAAGATCATCGAGTCGGTGCGCAAGCTCACCAAACTTTCACTCGATGTGCACCTGATGGTGGTTCAGCCCGAGAACTACTTCGACGATTTCGCCAGCGCCGGCGCCAACGGGATGTCCATCCACACCGAGGTCTCGCCACACCTGCAGCGTCAGCTCACCCGCATCCGCGAGCTCGGGTGCCGCGCCGGCGCGGTGATCAATCCTGCCACTCCCCTCAGCGCCATCAGCGAAGTCATCGCCGATCTCGACCTGCTGCTCGTCATGACCGTCAATCCGGGCTTCGGCGGCCAGAAGTTCATCCGAAATTCCATCGACAAGGTTCGTCGCGCGCGTGAGATGCTGGCGCGCAACGGCAGCAAGGCTTTCCTCGAGGTCGACGGTGGAATCGATCGCAAGACCATCAAATCCGTCTTCGAGGCCGGCGCCGACACCTTCGTTGCCGGCAACGCCATCTTCTCGGCGAAAGACCCACAGGCAGAGATCGAAGAGCTTCGCTCTCGCTGCACCATCCAGGTATGACCGGCAGGCAGCAGCTCGCGATCGGCGCACTCGTCGTCGGCATCACCGCCGCAATTGCTTACGGCGCGACGCACTATCTGCGCAAGGAGCTCTTCCCCGTCGAGATCGGGAGCAAAGCGCCGGAGTTCACCGCCTACACTCTCGATTCAGTCCCGCGACAGAAGACCCTCGACGATTACAAGGGTCAGGTGCTGATGCTCAACGTCTGGGCGACGTGGTGCCTGCCATGTCGTGTCGAGATGCCGAGCATCGAGGCGCTGCACAAGGCATACGGGCCGAAAGGCTTGAAGATCGTCGCCGTCAGCATCGATGATCCGGGAACCGATTCGGCGATTCGGGCGTTCGCCAAACAATACGGGCTTACCTTCGAAATCCTGCACGATCCGAAGGGCGAGATCACCGAGCATTACGACATCAGCGGCTACCCCGAGACCTTCATCGTCGGCAGGGATGGCGTCATCAGGAAGAAGCTGATGCAGGCCACCGACTGGAATTCACCCGACGCGCGCGCGTTGGTCGATCGGCTGCTCACCGAGCGCACCGAGTAGATGACGCGGATCCTCGGCATCGAGACTTCGTGCGACGAGACATCGGCGGCGGTTCTCGAGGGCAGCGGCGACGACGTCGTCCAGAAGTCGCTGGTGATTCTCTCGCAGGACGTGCATCGGGTGTTCGGCGGAGTGGTTCCGGAGATCGCATCACGCGCGCACCTCACCAGCATAGTGCCGGTGGTTCAGCGCGCCGTCGAGGAAGCGACCACGACGCTGGATGACATCGACGCGGTGGCGGTCACCAACACGCCCGGCCTCGTCGGAGCGCTGCTGGTCGGCGTTAGCTACGGCAAGGCGCTCGCGTTTGCGCGAGGCATTCCGCTCGTCGGCGTGCATCACATGGAAGGCCACCTGTTCGCGGCTGCGCTCGAGCACCACGACGCAGTTCCGCCGTTCACCGCGCTTCTGGTTTCCGGCGGCCATACCCTGCTGCTCGATGTCGAAGCCTGGGGTCAATACAGATTACTCGGCGCGACCCGCGACGACGCTGCGGGTGAGGCTTTCGACAAGGTCGCCAAGCTGCTCGGACTTCCGTACCCGGGTGGGCGTTACGTCGAGCAGCTCGCGACGCAAGGGAATCCGACGCGCTTCAAATTCTCGCGGCCGATGGTCCGCCGAAATGCACAACCCGAAGACGACGACTACTACGCGTTTTCCTACAGCGGCCTCAAGACGGCGGTGCTCAACGCAGTCCGCGGCTCGAAGGATATCGAGAGCGACAAGGCCGACATCGCGCGCGGATTTCAGGACTCGCTGATCGGTACCCTCGTCGAAAAGACCTGGCGCGCGGCCGATGCCTATTCGCGCCAGCGGGTCGTGCTCGGCGGTGGAGTCGCCTGCAATCGCACCCTCGCCGCGGCGATGCGCGCGCGGCTCGAGCCCGAAGGAATCAAAGTCTTTACGCCGAGTCCGCGTCTCGCCACCGACAACGCGGCGATGATCGCGCGCGCCGGATTCTTCCGCTTCGAGAGCGGTGAGCGATCGGGTCTCGACCTCAACGCCTACGCGAGCAGCCCTATCCCGGGCCTCGTCGCCGCCTAAATTCAAGCCATGCCATCGATCTTTGCTTCCATAACGCACGTCCCGCTGTCCTACGATGTCGGCCCTCTTCAGCTGACCGGGTTTGGGTTCGCGGTGCTCATGGCCTTCGTCATCGCGCAGGTCATCTCACAGCGTGAGCTCGCGCGTCGCGGGCACGACCCCGAGCCGATTGGCGATCTCATCTTCGCCGCGGTGATCGGCGGACTGTTGGGCGGGAAGATTTATTATGCGGTCCTTATGCGCGACTTTGGCGCGCTGCTCAGCAGAGCCGGCTTCGTTTTCTGGGGCGGACTGATCGGCGGAATCCTCGCCTGCTATTTCGTTGTTCGGTACAAGCACCTCAGCTTCACTCGCATCAGCGACGTCGCCGGTCCGGCGATTGCCGCCGCGTACTCGCTCGGTCGCACCGGCTGCTGGGCAGTCGGAGACGATTATGGCCGTCCCTGGAACGGGCCACTCGCGGTGAGCTTCCCGCACGGCGCGCCGCCGTCGACAGTCGCCAACATGACGGAGCTGTTTCATATCCCGGCGCCGCCGGGCTCGTCGCCCAATCAGGTTCTGTCGGTGCATCCGACTCAGCTCTACGAAGTGACGCTCGGGTTCGTGATGTTCATCATCCTGTGGCGGTTACGCAATCACAAGCACGCTGAAGGATGGCTGTTCGGTTTGTACTGCCTGCTCGCGGGGATCGAGCGATTCATCATCGAGTTCGTGCGAGCCAAGGATGACCGCTTTTTGTTTGGTACCTTCACTGGCGCCCAGGTTATCGCGATGATCTTCGCGATCGGCGGCGCCGCCTGGATGTACGCACGAAGGAATCCGCATGAGAACGCTCCCGGGATTTACGCGACTCAGCCGGCGTAGTGCTTCTACCCGGATGCGCATCGCGGCGATCGCCGCGACCAGCGTGGTCATCACTGTCGGCTGTGCGACGGTCGACACCGCCGTGGTCGCGCAACCGGGCGCTACGTTTTCCTTACCGGTCGGCCGGACTGCCGCCGTGTCCGGGAACGGCGCGCGAATCACGTTCAACCGCGTCACGAACGATTCGCGTTGCCCGATCGATGTGGTGTGTGTCTGGGCGGGTGATGCACCAATCGAGCTCACCATCGCCAGCGAAGGCTCGACTCAAACGCGAACGCTGAGCACGATCGCGCCGAACAACGAGGTGGTAGTCGGTAATCTGCGAATCCGGTTCGTTGGCCTAACCCCCGCACCGAAGCAGTCCGAGCCGCCCTCGACCCGCGCCTACGTGGCCCAGCTCGTCGTCACGCCGATCTAGTATCTCGCCGTGCGACGTCGTTACTCGGTCAACGCTGCGGCTCTGCTGGAGTCGGCGCGGGTCGGTGCTGACTCACTGCGCTCCAACCCGACGCGCACCACGCTATCCACCACGGGCGTCATCATCGGAGTCGCAGCGCTCGTCGCGGCATTCTCGATAACCGACGGCGTCGATTTGTGGGCGCGCGCACTGATTGCCCGCGAAAGCAGCGTCCAGGATGTGTCGATCACTCCGCGCACTAGTACCGTTGTCGCTGGACGCACCGTTCCAATCAACGGTTATCCCGTCCTCACCACCGAAGACGCCGAGCTGGCGCGCGCCGAAGTGCCGGGCGTCGCGCAGTATGCGCTCATTCTCACCGGGAACGCCCCGGTGGAATTCCTTGATCGGCGCGCCACCGCGCTGCTGACGCTCAGCACCGCCAGTCTCGCGGATTTCACGACCATCCAGGTGCTGGCCGGCCGGTTCTTCACGCCCAGCGAAGTCCTACACTCCGCGCCGGTGATCGTGCTCGGCCATCGCCTCGCGCAGGAGCTCGCCGGCGGACGCGACGCGTTGTGGCTGATCGGGCGCGCCATCAAAGTCAGCGGCCGAAACCGTGAAGTCGTCGGAGTACTCGCACCGCCGGCAGTCGGACCCGAGCCCGATCTCACCGCGTTCGCTCCGCTTCGCGGCGGCGAGTCCTTGCTCGAGCCGTCGAGCGAGCCGCGCCTTCCGAGCCTCCGGCTCAAGGCACAGAGCATCGAGGGCGTGGATTCTTTGCGCACGGCCGCGGTGAACTGGCTCGCCGAGCGTTATGGAACGCGCGTCGAGAAGCTGAACGTCGAGGTTGGAACCGAACGGCTCGAGAACACCCGCCAGGCGATGCTGCTCACCAAGCTGCTGCTCGGCCTACTTGCCGGGTTGATTCTCGCGGTGGGCGGCATCGGGATCATGAACGTGCTGCTCGCCGCCGTCGCCGAGCGTACAAGGGAGATCGGCATCCGCAAGGCGGTCGGCGCTCGGCGCGCTGACATCCAGGCGCAGTTTCTGGTCGAGTCGGTGACGGTGACCGGGGCCGGCAGCGCGATCGGTTTCGTGGTCGGAATAATTCTCGCGGAGGGCGGCACCGCGATTTTCCGGATGTGGGCGCACGCCGCGATCTATCCCGTCATGCACTTGAGCACCGGCGTCCTCGCCGCGGGGTCGGCGATTGTCGTTGGACTCGTTTTCGGAACCTACCCCGCGCGGCGCGCCGCCGAGCTCGCCCCGATCGAAGCTATCGCGCGCGAATAAATGGCGGCGCCAGCCGAGACAGTCGACGCGGCAGGACACGTTGACCGTACGATGTCTCCGGCGGCGGGAACGTCACCGGCTGGACTTCAGTGATGTCGAGCCAGAGTCCGTGCAGCGTTTGCGATGGAATCGTGACCGTCTTGTGGGTGGGGACGGTCGGTTCGTCGAAAGTAAACGGCTCGAGCACTATCTGACCCTGCTCGTTGAATGCCGCGAAATTACAGCTGCCTGCCTTGGCGTAGGGCGGCAGCTCCACATTGCACGGCTGGTTCAGGCTGGTGATCACGCTCGTGATTGAACCCGACAGCGACGCCCACGGATCATTTTCACCTTCGGTGTAGAACGCGAACGCGGCTGGGTCGAGATCCACGTTGGCATCATCGAAGGTGATTGCCCCGGGATCGGTGACTACGAGCAGCATTCGATCGGGTAGCTCGGTCGCGGAATGAGATTGCCAGAAGAACAGCGCTGTCGTTAGCGATGGCGGGGTGCAGAATGTCGGATCACTAGGAAAGTCGGGATCCGCGAAGAGGTCTTCCTCGCACGTGCCATCGGGAAAGCTTTCCCGCACTCCCAACGCGTACACCGGCTGCGACTTTCCATCGATTGTAATTGTCGTCTGTGTCAGAAGTGGGCCGATTCCGGCGAAATTGCCGCCCACCTCCGGGCTCGTGAGCGATCCGAAAGTCACCGCTCCCTGCAGCGCGAGGGCAAGACTCTGTAGTGCGCCGTTCGCGTCGACGGAGCCAGGACCGGAGCTGTCGCTGCACGCCCCCGTCGCGACCGACATGGCCACGACAACGGCTGAAATGATTTTTTTCCTGAACGCGATCATGAGTGGTCGTGAACCATCCGCCAGCCTTTCGGCGTGCGAACCCAAATGGTGGAGAACCAGCCGGTGCGGTCGGGACGGCCGCCGCCGGTGAGAATGTATTGACCCGTCGCGATCGCCTGGTCAGGGCCGATAGGCCGAATCTCGAGATGGTCGTAGCTCAACATCTGCAGCGGACGGCCGGTGCGCCAGAACCCTGCCCGCATTTGTCCTTCGATGCCCTTCACTCCGCGCACGAGCCCTGTCGATCCCATCGCGGTGGCGGTATCGACGTACGCCGACAGATAGACCGGCAGCTCGCCGCGGTTCCAACCGGCGGCAGTCGTATCGAAGACAGCCTTGATCGCCGCGGCATCGGACGCGTAGTTGACGCCGCCGGCCGATCGCATCTGACCTGCGCAGCCGCCAACCACCAGCATCGCGGCGACGATGGTTGCACGACGCATCATTCTTCCGGGACGAGCCGGAGATTCGTGCCCCAGGGATCTGTCAGAGTCCACTCGCCATTCTCCTCTTTCACTGGATAGCCTGCGTTTTTCACGTGCAGCGCCGCCGCCTCGGCATCCTTCCTTGTCGGCACAACGATCTCCCACTCGAGCAACCGCGCGTCGGCGTCGGTCGCCACCGGCGCTCCTCGCGCCCAGGTGTTGGTGCCAAGGTGGTGATGATATCCACCCGCCGACATGAACAGCGCGCCCGGATAACTCCACACAACCTTATCGAAGCCAAGCGCCTGATGATAGAACGCCTCGGCTTTGGCGATGTCGTCGACATAGAGGTGGACGTGACCGAGTACCGTGCCCGCCGGCATTCCCGACCATTTCTCACTGCCGCCGGCGCGCACCAGATCGTCGACGTTGAGCTGATCGGTCGTCATGTAGATCTGGCGTTCGTCGTACTTCCACGCGTCACGCGGACGATCGGCATAGATCTCGATTCCCAATCCGTCGGGATCAGTGAGATAGATGGCCTCGCTGACGAAATGATCCGCCATTCCCGCGTGAGCACCGATCTCTCCGAGGTGCGCGACGAAACGACCGAGCGAAGCACGGTCGGGAAGCAGAATCGCGAAATGATAAAGTCCGAGGAGCCCGCGGCGTGGAACGGGTCGGGCGCTGCGCAGCTGCCGGAGGTGCACGATCGTCCGGTCCTCACCGTGCGGCCCCAAATCCGCTGCATCCTCGGTGCGCCGAATCGCGCGCATCCCGAGAACCTTTTCGTAGAACGATATCGATCTCTCGAGATCGGCAACCTGGAGCCGCACGCGGCCAAGTCGGGTTGATTCGGGAAGCCGGTAGCCGGCAGGTCTGATTCCGCGCTCAGTGTCAGCGGTCGCTGATGTGGCCATCGTGCCTCCATTGCTGCCGCCGTACTCTGCGGCAAATGCTACGCCTGCGCGCCCTCGGCCTCGTTGGGGTGCCCGGGGCGGAAAGTCTTGATCGCCGCGACGATGAGAAGAACGACGAGAATCGCCTGGGCGGTCAGCGTCTCGACGCTCGGATAAATGCCGAGCGCGTCGATATGCGGCCCGCCGGGGATCACCGTGATCGGCATGATGTTTCCCTCCTGCAGCTCGCGCACACCTTTGCCCATGAACACGAACGCCATCAGATATAGCAGCAGACTCGTCACGGTGAAGAACGGCCGCATCGGGATTTTTACGCCGTAGCGGTAGAAGAGCGTGAAGATCACCGCGAGCGCCACGAACCCTATGACGATGCCGAGTGCGAGCGGGATCCCGACGTTGGGGCCTTCGTTGAATAGCGCCTGATAGAAGAGGGCTGTCTCGGCGCCCTCGCGGTACACAGCGAGGAACGCGACGAGTGCGAGAGCCTTGCCGCCGCCGTGCTCGAGCGCGGACGATACTTTGTCGCGAATGAACTTCTGCCATTTCGCCGCTTCAACTTTCGAGATCAGCCAGTAGCTGACGGAGAAAAGCACGACGACGGCGATGAGCATCGTGATCGCCTCGACGATCTCGCGACTCGCCGGCATCGCGGCGAGCAAGGTCTTGAGAACCACAGCCGTGGCGAGACTCGCGACGAGCCCGAGGATGATGCCGAGCCAGATCGAGCGGAGTCGCTCGCGGTGGCCGGTCTTGATCAGAAACGCGACAACGGCACCAATGACGAGGATCGCCTCGAAGCCTTCGCGCAGGATGATCAGGAACGACTGAAAGAACGCTTCCCAATTGCCGGAGGGCTGCTGGGTGAGACTTACTACTGACGGCAAGCCATCGGCGATTGCATTGCGCGATTGTTCGGCGGCGGCGAGATCGCTGCGCTTGAGCGCGCCCTTGAAGTCGGCGAAGTGCCGCTCCATCGTCGCCACGAGCCCCGGTTTCTTGGCGCGCGCCGGAGTCTCGAGCGGCTCGAACGCGATGTACGCGTCGAAGGCGCGATCGCCGGCCTCGGCGGATTGGCCCTTTTTTGCGAAATCGAGAGCGCTGTCCAGCAGCGCCATGATCACCGGCGATGCCGTGTCGCCGGCGACGCGAGTCGCATCAGTCGATGCGGTGGGTATCCGCAGCGGCTCGCCGCGCAGGGAGTAGAGATAGTTGATGATGTCCCACCGCTGCTGCGGCGCGAGCGTCGCACTGAACCCCGGCATCGCGGTGCCGCGTACGCCCACGGAGATGACGTTGTACGCCAGCGTCGGCGTCAGCTCCGGGGTGAGCTTGCGTGCCCCGATTGCGGGCGGCGCTGTGCTCAGGGTATGCGCATTCGCGCCATCACCATTCCCGGTGACGCCGTGACACGATGCGCAGTTGGTGACGAAGAGCTGGTGTCCGGCCCCCAGATCGAGCGGCAGCTTGGGCAGATCCATCGCGCCCGCGGTGCCGAGTGATGTGAGGAAGCGCTGATGGAGCTGGCGCGCGACGGCGGGTGGTTGTTTGGCGCGTACGATGTCGATGAGGCTGTCAAGGATCGCCCGAGTGGCAGCCGCATCGTAGCTATTGAGCCGCGTGGCGACCTGTCTGGCGTCGACGAGAAAGCCCGATGTCTCGTCGTACTCATCTTTGGAGATGAGCTTTCCCTGATCATCGACGGCTTTCGCGTACTCTTCGACGGCGACGCCGACGATACTGGCGAGCCTTTTAGCCTGATTTTCCTGCGCGGCCAATTTGGTGGCCGCGAGAAGCGACAGAACCGCGACACCGGCCCATCGCGCGAGTCTACAATTCATTGCCGAGTGAATCTATCCGGATTGCGCCTGGAAGCAATCGCCTGTGCGAAGGCTGCGGAATCACGGACCAACCGCCAGTTCGAAATGCTGACTGACTACGAATTGGGAAACTAATTGCGAAGTGAGAAGATTGGCCGAGGGTCTCTTCCGCAGCCCGCACTTAGTGTCCCAACCCGCAGTCAGTCAGCAACCCGCAATGGCAGTTGGTCCGTGCTTCCGCAGCAGTTAGTCCGTTCTTCCGCAGCAGTTGGTTCATGATCGATCAGCTACCATCTCCTTGTCGTTGATGGCAGCCCGTACCCCTGTCCTCTCCTCGAACCTCTCCACAAACGCGGCCAGTCTCTCCGCGCTGAATAATCCCCGCTGCATTCCGAGAACCTCGATCGCCGCTTCGATCGTCTCCGGCGTCCCCTCGACCTCGACCAGCACGTCCATCCGCGGGTAGGTCTCGAACCTCACAGTCGCACCGGCCACCTGGTATTGCGCGATCATGCGGTCAATCTCGCCGACTAGCTGAAATCCCAGCCGGCCCAGAATCCTCGCGAACGAATCGAAGTCCTCGAGCGGAGTGGTGATCTCCTCCCGGACCTTGTACGCATCCCTGATTTCGGTCGGGCCCTTCCAGTCGAGAACAACCCGCGCCCCGTCGGCGTTTTCGTAGCGCCGCACCCGCAGCACTTCGTCGCGGCGCGACAGATCCCGGGCGGGGAGATCGTAGCGGCGGTCCATGATCTTTCCTTCGAACGATAGCGCGGCGCCGGCTGCCTCGAGTCGCTTGCGTCGCGACGCGAGGTCATCGACCACCGCCTTGAGCTCGACTTCACGCATTGACGATTGCGTCGAGAACCGCCGCCGTATTCGCCAGCGAAGGAAACACGACGTAAGGATTGTGCTCGCGGAGCTGCTCGACTGTGTAATGTCCGCTGGCCACGCCGATGGCTTTCGCCCCGAGCGAGCGCCCGCACTCGATGTCCGCCGGAGTGTCGCCGATCACGACCAGCCGCTCGCCGGCCAACTCGAGGCCGAGGCGCTCACCCGCTCGACGACGAGCGATCGCCGGCAGCTCCGGCCGATGCTCGTGATCGGAGCCGAACGCGTTGACGCGAAAGCGATCGGGATCGATCCCCGCCGCCTGAAGCTTGATCCGCGCGCCAGGCTCGACGTTGCCGGTCAGCAGCCCGAGCACGACATCGTCGCGCGGCTCGAGCGCGTCGAGAATCTCGAGCACGCCGTCGAGCGGCCGCACGTTGAATTTTCCGCTCTTCGCACCTTCGCGAAGACCCTCCAGATACAGCTCGATCAGGTCGTCCATCCGCGCATCGATGTGCTCGTCGGAGTGTCCCTCCATCCGCATCACATCGCGCACGATCTGCTTGTCGGTCTTTCCGTCGTATCGATACGACGGATTGCCCGGCGAGCCGAAGATCATTCCCAGTGCGCGCTGCATCGACGCTCGGCCCATACCCGCAGAGTTGAGGAGGGTGCCGTCGATGTCGAAGAGAACGAGCCTCATGTTCTGGTGAGGAAAACGCCCGCCACGATCGTTACTGCTCCGACGCCCTGGAAGATCGTCGGAATCTCGCCGAGGAACGGCCACGCCACGAGCAGCGCTACGATCGGTTGAAGATTCGAGTACACCGCGGTGCGCGTCGGGCCCAGCACCCGCAGGCCGCGGTACCAGAAGATGTAGGCGATGCCGAGCGAGACGACGCTGGAGTAGAGCAGCGCCATCCAGCCGCCGATGCCGACGCTCGACCAGTGCGTCGCAATGAGCGCAGGTGTCGACGCAAGAACGAGTGGAATCGCGCCGCCGACCAGCGTCACCGCCGAGATCTGGACGACGTCGCGATCCGTGTACGGCTGGAGCAGGATCGTGTACCACGTCCACGCCAGGACGCCGAGAAATACCAGCACCGCGCCGAGGAAGGTCGTCTCGCCCTGAGCGGACGTCGCGCTTCCCGCTATGACGAGGCCGACGCCGATTATCGACAGCGCAATTCCCACGAGCGTCATCCGCTTCACCCGCTCGAGCCCGCGCGCGCGTGCCACGAGCGCAATGAACGCCGGCGCGGCTGCGACGATGAGCGCAGCGTTGCCGGCGCGGGTTCGCGCGACGCCGTGAATGAAGAAGAGCTGATACAAGCCGTTGCCGAGCACGCCGAGGAGGAGCAGCCGCACAACGTCAGCGCGCCGCAGCGACACTCCGCCGCGCAGCATCACGAACAGTCCCATGAATAGCGCGGCGGTTCCGACCCGCAGACCGGTGAAGGCGACGGGATCGAAAACGTGCGTCGCGTACTTCACTACCACGAAGTTGACTCCCCAGATCACCGCCATCGCGAACAGCAGCAGATCGGTGAGGCCGAACGCGTGGTGGGTCGCGGAGCCGGCAAAAGTAGGAGTACGTCCAACTGATTCTGTCATCGACGAAAGCTAGCCGCCCGGGGCGCGGCGCGGCTACTTTGCGTGATGCACATCTCCTTCGCGGTCTTCGCCGATGCCGCCAATCTTTCCCAGGAAGGAAAGCTCAACGTACTGGGTGTCTTCGATGCGGTGCAGGTGGCCGGACTCCCCACCATCCATCCGCGTACCCATTTCATCGTCCGCCTCAAGGCCAACGGCGACGATGTCGGCGCTCACAAGCTCGCCTTTCGCTGGCTGAGTCCGCTCGAGGAGGAGTTGTGGTCATCGACCGGCGAGATGAATGTCTCCCCCGCCCCGAACCCGGTCTTCGAGGTCGACCTCCCCATCATCGCCGTCGTCGACCTCCCGCTCAACGTCGCCGGCCAATACACGATGCAAGTGACTCTCGACGACGAACCGACCGCGGCCGTGAGACTCTTCGTCAACGGCCCAACCGCGCCGATGATGGGAACGGCGCCGAATGGAATGGTCAGCTAATCCAGGACTGCGGACTGCGGGTGGAGGACTCACGGCGTCGCGGACTGCTGATTCATTGCGCACTGCGCCACTAATTGCGCACTGCGCCACTGACTGCGCACTGCGCCACTGACTGCGCACTGCTGACCAAATACGGAGTGCGGATGTCCGGAGTGCGCAGTTAGTCGCGCACTCCGCAGTTAGTCAGCAGTACGCAACGCCGTTAGTCCTTCATCCGCTATCCGCAGTCCTCAGTCAAAATCCTTCTCGCGAATCGAAATCTCTCGACCAGCAGCGATGTGTACTCGTCTCCGCTGGCGAGATCATCGACCGCGTATCCGCCGCGGCCCAGTGCGAGGTGAACGACTCGCATCCCGCCCAGCGAGATCGCGACGTGGGTGATCCTCCCGTCGGGCTCGTCGGAGAAAAACAGCAGATCCGCCGGCTGTAATTCTTTCATCGACGCCACCGCCGCGCCTGCCATCGCCTGCATCCACGCGTCGCGCGGGACGTGCACCCCGTGCAAGTGAAACGAGCTCGACACCAGGCCGGAGCAATCACAGCCCCACGGCGTGACTCCGCCCCACTCGTAGGATGTGCCCTCGAAGTAAGTCATCGCCGATGCGGTGATCGAATCGGCCTTCGATGGAAATGATTCGCGCCGCTCCGCGAGCGTCATCGCCAGTCCGCCGACCCGCTCCTGTCCCGCCGTGACCAGCGCGCCGAGCGGAAGCTTGCGGGTCGCGTTGTGCTCGTCACGCACCGTGCAGCCGAGCGAGAGCGGACGCGGATCGTTCCAGCCGGTCTCCGACAACGGCGGCACGGGCTCCGGCACCGTCACCACGTACCCCTGATGCACCCAGCCCGGATAACCGTCGGCGCTCTTGATGTGCAGCCACAGCCCCTTCCGCTCGACCACCAGCGCGATGTGGCCGTGCAGAAGCTGTGATACCTGGGTTGTTCTTACATCCGGCTCGCAAAGCATCGGCGCGATCGCTGCGATCGCCGTTACGTGCTCGCTCAATGCTCCGGCCAATCGATCTTGGTCGACTTGTCTGGCGTCAGAGGTGGCTCGGGTCGTTTTGCTCGGCATGACTTGCAAAGAGTAACACCGCGAAAGTTGCAGATGATGCAGACGAATGTCCCGCAATCAGCGCACGGATAGCCTTCGGACGCGCGTTCCTCGTTGCCACAGGAGCGACACATCATCAGATCCTTTTCGCGCAGTTTATTCGCCATTACTCTAGCAGTGGGGTCAGTGCCGGGGAAACCACGATGCTTAACTGACGAGCCAGCAGTCAGTTAGAAACGCCAGTTGCGAAACAGGTCGAACCCAAGCTGGGGTGGCGTCTGTGTCGTCGGCGTCAAAGGCTGACTTCCGGTACGGTCGCACCGGGTGCTGCTCGAGCCAGGCTCGATCGCTGCCTGCGCGCTGTACAACGAGTTGAATCTGTACTCCAGCTGCAGTCCGAGATTTTCCTTGAACGCCGCGGAGTTCACGAAGCATAACCCGGTGCTCAAGCCCAGGAACCACCGGCTGCCGAGCTGCTTGCCCAGCACCGCGCGAGTGTTGAGCAATCCGTAGTAGCCTGGGTTCGTCGCGCTCTGGCTCGCGTCGGTCGTTCCAGGCGCCGCCGTCTGCAGCTCCACATAGTCGAGCACGTTCTGCGGCACCGCGCTCACCAGCAGATTTCCGAGCGTCCTCAGCCCGAGCCCGCGCGCGAGTGCCGATGTCCCGGCGTTGTCGAGACCGACCGCCGGCTGGCCGGTCACCAGATAACTCAGCAAGTCGCTTTCGGAGAGCGGAAGATTGTCCGGATTTCTGAGGGCCAGCTGGGGATGCGACAGGAAGCCGGTGATGTCGACCTCGACCCTCACGTCGCGTCCGTTCGCGCTGCCGCCCCCCGGCTGCCGCACGGTGTGAATGGCGCGGATGTCGAGGCCGGGATCCAGATCCGAAGTTCCGAAGAACTGCAGCGTTCCACTCTGCACGTCAAAGGTCGGCTGGATGAACGGGTCGACGAGATTCAGTCGATACGTTCCGCGATCCGCTCCGAGCGTTCCTTCCAGCGCCAGCCGCGGTGGCTCACCCGGATTCGGCGGCGCCAGCGTCACGTTGAGCAATCCACTCAGCTTGATGTTCGCTTCCGTAGAGCGCAGCCATACGTCGGAGCCGATGTCCACGTCCAGATTCTCGAGACGGAGATTGCGCGCCACTGCTTTCGGCGCGCGAGGCATCACTTCCCGATTCTGCGACAACAGAGTATCGACAGCGCTCAGGAATTCCGGATCCTCGAGATCGATGACCCGCTTCTTCGCCACTTCCGGGATGTAGATCGAGCCGCGATCGACCACCACCGTACCCCGCATCACCGCATCCTGTGTCGAGCCCGTCAGCGTGATCGCCGGCCCGGTCGAGATGTCGAGCGCGGCGAGGCCGGGTTTGTCGATCGCGTGGAAGTTCGAGAGGTTGGCAACCAGCGAGAACGACGGATTGTCGTAGTGCTCGAAGCTCACGCTCCCCGTCAGATTCATCGAGCCGCGCCGCTCCTTGACGGTCTCCGCCGAGAGCTGTTTGATGTGCACGCTGTCGCCTGACAGCGCGATGTCCGCGCGGATCTTGCTGAATCGCGTGCCAAGGTTGGAGAACGCGGCCGTCCCATCCGCGAGCGAGATCTGGCCGAACAGCCTCGGCTGCTTGACGTTACCGCGCACCTCGACATCGGCCACGATCGCGCCGCGTGCATCTACAAGGCCGGGCACGAAGGCGCGGAACAGCCGCATGTCGACGCTGTCGGTGCGAACGTGTCCACCGATTGAATCGCCCTTGAGCAGAACGTTCTCGACGATCAGCTTCGCCTTGCTGCTGTGTTGGAGGATCAGTGAGTCGAGCGCCAGGAATCCCTTCGACGACACCACCCGGGTCGGAGCAAGGAGTCGATATCTGTTGTCGGCATCGACATCCACGGCGGCGCTGTCCAGTCGGACGATCGTCGTGTCCTGAGCGCGGGTGATGTTACCCGCCAGCTCGCTCTGCACGCCGCTCTGGCTGAGGAGCGATGCGCTGAAGTGTCCCGACGTCGGTGACGCGAGCGCGACCGATGCGCGAATGCTGTTGAATCCGACCGCGCCGAGATCCACCGTGTCGGCGCCAAAGATGAACGACCCCGACGGTTGCTTGGTGACGTCCGCGAGGAGTACCGTGCCGCGCACGCTCTCGACGCTGCGCGGTCCCAACCTGATGTCGTTGCCGCGGATGATTCCGTTCAACGACATGTGCTCGGCGCTCCCGGTGAGCTCGCCGGTCAGCTGCGCCTTACCGTGCAGCGAATCCATCTGCGGCACGTCGGCGAGCGACGGCACGAGCGCGCGCAATCTGGACAGCGAGTCCATCACCGCCTCGAACTTGAGCGAGCCGGTGTGCGTGCCGCTCAGCCCGAAGGTACCCGCCGCACTGGCGCGCAGTCCGCTCGCGTTCAGCGCCAGTGTATCGACGGTCGCGACGCCATCGGCGAAATGCAGTCTCGCTACCGAAGGATCGACGTGAAATCCGCCGAGCGTGGACTTCTCGATCGACGCGACGGCGCGTCCCGAGAGGCTGGCGAGGTCGGCGCCGCGCACGTCGAGGTCGTACTGGCCGGTGAGCTGGCTGCGCGGGACGCTCGGACTCTCGAGCAGAGTGCGGAGATCGAGGCCCGTCGTCGTGACTCTACCGCGCGCGCCGTACTCGAGAGGATCGGCATCGACGATACCATTATATGCGAAGCTGCCCGCCGGGCCGGTCAGCGATGCGTTGACGAGCAGATTCGGCGACGTGCCCTTTACCTGAACCGGGCCGGCGTAGCTCCCGCGCAGCGGCATCAGCGGATACGAGTGCGACAGCGTCGTGAACGACAGCGGCAGCGCCTGGAGCGCGAGATCGTAGGTCAGATACTTCTCGCCCCACGTCACTCGGCCATTCCCAGTGACGTGTGACATTGGAAGCGCGCCGTCGTGGTGCAACAGGTCCGCGTCCCTGAACCGCACGTCGAGCCACGACGAGTCCAGCGTCGCCGTTCCTGAGACCGTGCCTTTGATCTTGGGAAAGAGCGGATTCAGGTACTGGAGCGTGCGAAGATCGAGCGTCGCGACATCGACGTTGAAATCGTGGAACGCGGTGAAGGCCGGAAAGAGGATGTCGAGCTCGCCGTTGCCACGCGCTTCGCTGACCGCGCCAGGTACGTGCGCATCATCGAACAGCAGCGATGCGTCTTCCACCTGGAAATGATTGAGCGGCCCGCCCGAGGCCCTCACCGTGCCGGTGATGTCGCCCTGCCAGTCGTACGGGAATTTCTTTCCGTTCAGGGTGCGCAGCAGATCGAAGTTCATCGGCGCCGCCTGCATCTCGACATTCTTCACGACCAGCACCGGGCCCCCGGTGCCGAAAGTCATGTCCCCGAGCAGGTGCGAGCGCGTGGTTCGCACATCCATGTCCGTCAGGATGTAATCGAGAAATTTGGGATTGCGCTGGCTGCGGATGTCGAGCTTCATCTTGCCGCCGCCGGTCGTCGGCAAGGTCGGATACACCCATGCCACATCCGCAAGTGACACCGAGTCGCCGATGATGTGCAGGTAGTACCGCACCGGCAGATCGCTGCCCCACACGATGCTCCCGTGCGCCTTGCCGGTCGACCCCGGCAGGTCGAAGTGATCGCTGTCGACGAAAACCGAATCGCCGAGGTTGAGCACGGTGCCGACGACGTTCCGGAACTTGAACGGCGGATCGTTCTCGGTGAAACTGAGCTTCCGGATCCGGATCAGTCGACCGACGGTGTCGGGGTCGGCGATACGAGCCTGGCCGAGGTTCGCCTGCGCGTTGGTCCAGCGCCAGGTGCGGGCGAAGCCCTCCGCGGTGCGTCTGATCTCGTGATCGGCGCGCGTGAGATCATACCTGATCGCACTATCGAGCTTGGCGCCGCGCAGGGTATCCGGCGGATGCCACGGCAGCGTAAGGGTGAACGTCGCGTCGTGGATTACCGATGAATCGATCACGATGTACTGTCCGAAGCCGCGCTTGTTGCGCTGCTCCTTTTCGACGCTCGCCGGGAAGATGCGCCGCCAGTTCCATTCCCCGTTCGCGTGCTGCCGCAAATGCACGACGGGATGCTGCGCCTCGGCGAAGCTGAAAAGGATGCGCCGGTCGAAGAGATCGCGAGGATCGTACTTGACGGTGATCGGACCCGAGGCAAAGAACACCGAGTCCTGATCGTCGCGGATCTCGACGGAGTCGATGGTGACGGTGTTGAAGAATCCGCCGGTGATGTGGCCGATGTAGACTTTGCCTTTGACCTTCCCCTCGAGCATGGTCATCACCATGCTGCGCACGCGGTTGCGTCCGAAGCCGGTGTGGGTGACACCGACGAAGCTGAGGATGAGGATCACGAGCAGGCCGACGAGAATGACGGCGCTTCCGATCACGATGCGGAGACGGCGGGTCATGGAACGCTAAAACGCCTGTCCGATCGCGAAGCTGAAGGTGAGCTTGCTGCGGAAGCTGTTACTCTCGGGCGGCTGGTAGGTAGCCGGGCAGGACGAAAATCCCTTCGGCACTTCCTGCGTAACGGTTTGCAGCCCTGTCTCCGGATCCGGCGCACTAAAGTGCGTGGGCAGAGAGTTGTTCGGACTCACACAAAGCAGCGGCGCCCCCGCGTACCGCGTCGCTTCAGAGTAGATGGGACCTGCAGGACGAGGGTACGGGTTGTACCCCACCGCCACACGTACCGGCCCCACCGGCGTGAACGCGGTTACCTGAATTCCCGGTGTCACTTTCAGCTTCACTTCACTGACTTGCGGCGTGCCTCTATTCCAGACTTCACCCGCATCCGTGAAAAAAGTCCATTGAAGCAGATCCGAGAGGAACGGGCTGCGAAGGCGCAGTTCGACGTTTCCGACTACCAGTGAGTTTCCACCAACCGGCACGACCCGCTTGAACCCCTCGCCGACGGCGAGCACCACGGTATCCGGAGCGCCGGTTACTGGATTCGTCGACAGGAACGCGGAGTCCCCGTTGGCGATGTAGATCAGCGCACCCAGCTCGTTCTGCGAGAAGCCACGCACCGTCGTCGGTCCACCCGCGTAGAGACGTTCCTGCGGTGGGATGAAGCCCGCCGTCGAGTCGACCTTTCTCCCGAACACGCTCCCGCCACGAATCCGCAGCGCCAGCACGTTCCCGCCGCCGACATTGATGTACCGCGCGGCATCACCCAGCACCTTGTTGAACTGCAGATCCTTGTTCGACAGAATCGCCGGCGATGAATGCCGCGCCTCGAGCCTGATGACGGACCCGCGCGTCGGCGACAACAGATTGTTCGAGTTGTCCTTGGTGACCGCGACGCTCAGAATCGCGAGCTGCTGCGTCCGCTGAATGCGGTCACGCTCGGCCGCCTCGCAGAGGTTGAACACGGCGCAAAAGAGAGCCGGCTGCGCTTCCGTTCTGCCCAGATCCATCGAGTACGCCGCGGTGATCGGAGTGCGCGTCAATCCGCGCCAGACCAGCGACGCAACGCCTCCGATCGACGTCGTCCTGACGTACGCGTTGTACTCCGAGACGCGCTGGCTATACACAGTGAGCGTCGGCACCGTGCGCAGGCCGAGAAACAGCGGCTGCCGCAGCGTCGCGCCGACGTAATAGTTCAGCCTGTTGCTGAAGACGTCCTTTCGCGCCGCCGGACAAAGTCCCGGCGCGCCGTCCAGCGGACGCCCAATGCCGATCTTCGACACTCGCGTGTTGACATCCAGACGCCGTGCACCGTTCAGAAAATTGAAGTCGGTGTACTCGCCGGTTAGTCGGAAACAGTCCAGCGTGCCGTACCCGGCCCCCAGTCGCGCCGCGTGCATCGTCGCTTCGGCGAGATCCGCGTACAGCGTGATCAGCGAATCCGCGCCCGAATCCGGAGTGATCGACACGTGCTGGTACGCTTCCGTCTGATACAGCGCGCGCTGCGCATCGACAATCTCGCTCTCGCGATACAGCTGGCCGGAGTCGAGGCCCATGATCCGGCGCACGACTTTCGTCGGAATCTGCTGCTTCCTTCCGGCGAGCGGCGTGACGTTGATCTGAATCGATCCAATGCTCGACCTCGGCCCCGCCGTCACGTACAGCGTATCCCACGCACTCAGCGTGGTGTCGTTGACGTAGAAGCTGTTCTCGGCGTCGCCCCTCGGGTAGCCGTTGTTGTGCAGCCGCTGGCGCACCGTGTCGGCCGCGGCGTCGATTGCAAAGCGGTCGAATCGCCCGCCTTCGCGTGGAGGAAGGTCGCGGATGATTCGTGATTTTTCCGGCACCGAATCGAGTCCGCGCACCACGAAGGACCTCAGTATCATCGGCGGCCCCTCGTGAATGGTGAATCTCACCCCTACCGCCCCGGGGGCCAGCACATCGACGGCGGTATCTACGGTCACCTGTGGATACCCCCGACGGCGGTAAAAGATTATCAGCCGCGCGCGATCGTTAGGCAGCTCCGCCCTGTCCAGGCAGTGCTTGACCGAGAAGGGCAGGTGCAGGAACCGTCGGATGAACGACGACGGAGTCGTGACGATGGTTTTGGCCAGCTCCGCATCCGAGAAGGCGGTGTTGCCCACGAACTCGAGACGCATCACTTCCAGGTCGCCGCGCTGGCATTCGATGTCCTGCGCGCGGGCGCTGCTGACTCCGAAAAATGCTGCGAAGAACGCTACTGCAGTGGATGCCCCGAGGCGTACCCGGGTTGACTTCACTCGTGCAGCGCGCCGGCGCCCGGTGGTCGGCCCGCGGGCAGCTCGCGGGCGTAGTGCGTCTCCGTCTCCGGCTCGGTCCGGTCGCCGAGCATCCTGCGCGGCGGATTTGTCGGCGCGCGCGGCAGCTCGCCCTGCGGTACGAGTGGCGTGCGCTGGATTAAGAGTTGCACAACGTAAAAACCGGCCAAACCGGCGGCGATACCGACGCCAATCGCGGGCATCAGATCCTTGGCGCCCAGTCGGCGGCGATAATAGTATTCTGCGCTCACGGTGAGGCCTATTTCGGGTGCGCGAAAGTTCTCGTATTTCGCCCCTTCATGTCAACCGTCAGAGCACACCATGCGGCGACTCTTCCTCCTCGTATTACCCGCGATTCTGAGCTGTGGTGGCGGTGGTGAATCATCGGCTCCTCAACGCAAAACACTCATCGATTCCAGGGATACTTATGACCCGCGATCGATGGACCCCGCGCTCTCCACCGATGTTCCAACCGGACGCGCCGTCTCCTACATCTTCGACGGACTGACGCGCTTCACGCCCGACGCCCAGGTCGTTCCGGGACTCGCCAAATCGTGGGAAGTGACCCCCGACGGACTGACTTACACCTTCCATCTGCGCTCCGGAGTCAAGTTCCACGACGGGCAGCCGTTCACGTCAAAAAATGTGGTCTCCACCTTCCAGCGGGTCCTCGATCCTAAGACGAAGGGAGGCCGTGGTTGGCCACTTTATCCGATCAAGGGCGCGGAGGACTACGCCGCGAGTAAAGGCCAGACCATCACCGGCCTCGCCGCGCCTAACGACACCACCGTCGTGATCACCCTGAAGGAGCCGCTGGCGATCTTCCCGAAGATGCTGGCGATGCCCGTCACCATGATCGTTCCACCCAACGCCGGCTCCGATTTCGGGCAGAAACCCGTCGGCACCGGTCCGTGGAAGTTCGTCGAGTGGCATCACGACGATTATCTCAAATTCGCAAAGAATCCTGATTACTTCGATGGCGCGCCGAAGAGCGATTCGCTGATGGCCCGCATCATCCCGGAAATGAGCACCGCCACTGCCGAGTTCGAGGCGGGCAACGTCGACGTGCTCAGTGTTCCCGACGAGACCGGCAAAGGCTGGCAGGCGGATCCCGAAAAGAGCAAGCTGCTGTCGTCGGCGCCGGCGCTACGCTTCTGGTACGTCGCCATCAATGTCACCCGCGGTCCACTCAGCGACGTGAGGGTGCGACAGGCTCTCAACTACGCCGTCGATGTCAACACCATTCTCACCGCGGTGATGGCGGGTCGCGGCTCGGTCGCCAACGGCGTCGTGCCGCCGAGTCTCCCAGGGTACGACGAAAGCCGCAAAGGTTACACGCATGATGTCGCCAAGGCGAAGCAGCTTCTCGCAGCCGCCGGCCATCCCAACGGCATCGACGTCGAGCTCTGGGCAGCGACCACCGATCAATCTCCCCGCCTCTCCCAGGCCATTCAGGCCAATCTTGCCGAGGCCGGAATTCGCGCCAAGATCGTCCAGCGCGACGCGTCTTCGGTTCGCGAAGCCGCGCGCAAAGGAGCATCGGATTTGTACGTGAAGGAATGGTGGGCGGATTATCCCGACGCCGAGAACTTTCTTTTTCCGCTGCTCTACAGCAAGAACAAGGGCGCCGGGGGGAACGTCTCGTTCTACTCCAATCCGAAGTTCGACGCTCTCGTCGATCAGGCGCACCGCGAGCAGGACGAATCGAAGCGCAACGACCTCTACAAGCAGGCCGACGCGCTGCAGTTCAACGACGCGCCGATGATCTACCTGTTCTTCTACAAGGACATGTACGCGGTGCAGCCGTGGATCCACGGCTTCAAGGTGCCCGCCGTCTTCAACGGTCAGCGCTGGACTGACGTGACCATCGGCAAGTAGCACGTGCTCTCGTTCATCCTCCGCCGGCTGCTGCTCGCGATTCCAACACTCTTCGGCGTGCTGGTGGTGACGTTCCTGCTCCTGAGAGTCGCACCGGGCGACCCGGTGGAGGCGATGGTCGGCGAGCGCGCCGACGCGCAGACCATCGCGCGCCTCAGAAAAGAGCTGCATCTCGAGGAGCCTTTGATCAGCCAGTTCGGTCACTACACTGCCGCAGTGTTGCGGGGTGATTTCGGAAACTCTTACATCACCCAGCGCCCCATAATCAGGGACATTCGCGAGCGATTTCCGAAGACGCTGCTGCTGGCCGGATCCGCGATGCTCCTCGCAACGGTCCTCGGTATCACACTCGGCGTTATGAGTGCGAGAAATCCGGGCGGCTGGTTCGACCGGCTCGGACTCGGCGTCGCGTATCTGGGGATTTCGTTCCCTGTGTATTGGGTCGGATTGATCCTGATCCTGATCTTCGCCGTGATCCTCAGGTGGCTGCCACCGTCCGGGTACGGCGGCATCAAGTACCTCATCCTGCCGGCGTTTGCGCTCGGCTCGCGCTCGATCGCCTTTCTCGGACGAATGACGAGATCCGCGATGCTCGACGTGCTCGGCGGCGACTACGTGCGCACCGCGCGCGCGAAGGGACTCAAGGAACGCGTCGTCGTCGTGCGCCACGCGCTCCGCAACGCTCTGATCCCGGTGATCACCGTGCTCGGCCTCGATTTCGGATATTACCTGACCGGAAGCATCCTCACCGAAACGATCTTCAGCTGGCCGGGACTCGGCCGTTACGTCGTGAACGCGATCACCAGGCGCGATCTGCCGGCGATCCAGGGATCGGTGCTCTTTCTCAGCGTCGTGTTCGTGATGGTGAATCTTCTTACAGATCTCGCCTACGCCAAAGCGGACCCCCGCGTAGCATACTCTTAAGCTCCGCCATGACAGAGAAGGAAGCGCCTGTAAAGGACGCGACAGAACCCGCGTCGCGCGAAAGCGTGCTGCAAAAGGAGATCGAGCGCATCGAGAAGGAGTCGGGCGCAAAGTCGATCGCAGTGGCGCTCAAGGATTTCGAGACCGGACTCGAGCTTCACTACCATTCCGATCGCTGGTTCCACGCCGCCAGCACCATCAAGGTGCCGATTCTGCTCGGAGTGTTTGCGGCGATCGACCGCGGGGATCTGCTGCCACACTCGCGCGTCCACGTCCGCAACCGCTTTCTCAGCGTCGTCGAGAACATCCCGTTCCGCGTCGAATCCGGCCGCGACGCCAATTCCGCGGTGCACAATGCGATCGGCAAGATGATGCGCGTCGACGAGCTCGCGTACCACATGATCACGACATCGAGCAATCTCGCCACCAATCTGCTTCTCGCCGTGATCGGCCCCGACTCGGTCAACAAGACGCTCGCCGAGCTCAAGCTGGAGGATGGCATCGACCTCAAGCGCGGCGTCGAGGACGAGCTCGCCTTCGACAAGCGCATCAACAACATGGTCACCGCCGACGGGCTGCTCAAAATCCTGGTGATGCTCGCCGAAGGAAAGGCGTTCTCGCCCGCGCTGTCGCGAAGGATGATGGACATCCTGCACGGCCAGGAATTCAATCAGGGGATTCCGGCGCGTTTGCCGAAAGCGGCACGGGTTGCACACAAGACCGGCGAGATCTCGACCGTGGCCCACGACGCCGGGGTGGTGTATCTGCCCAAACGGAAGCCGTACGTGCTCGTGGTGCTGAGCGAGTGGGATCCCGACGTGTCCGGCCGGTCGCGCACCATTGCGACCATTTCGCATACCATATACGAGGCCCTGACCCAGCGGCCGACGGATGAGTGAGCGTGTCGACGAGCTTCGCGGCAGAGCCGGCAGTGAATAATTCGCCCAATTTCCCGCTTCGGGTGGTGGACGGCCTGACCCTGCCCGCCGATTACCGGAAGGCCCTCCGGCCCGGCGAAGAATGGAAGGACGGTAACGGGTTTCCCCGCCAGCTACCCCGCTATTTTTACGAGGTACCCTCCTGGGACTCGGCCATGAAGGTGGAACTGGCCACCCATTTCCTGCTTTGGGAGTTCATCCAGGTCGACGTTCGGGAAGCCCCGCCGTTGCGGACGTTCCCCCGGTACGTTCCGTGCGCAATAACACTTCTTGCCGTGTGCCTGGAGAGGTTCAGGGAGGCCGTGGGGACGCTGGTTCACATTTCCGCGAACGGGGGCTACCGCTCGCCGTCCCACCGGTTCTCGAAGAATGCGACTCCGCACGCCTGGGGAACCGCCGCCAACATCTATCGGATTGGCGACACCTACCTGGACAATCGGAGTGCGATCGAGCGCTTCAGCCTGATCGCGCGGGAGACGCTTCCCGGAATATGGACGCGTCCCTACGGAACGCCGACGGGCTACGCGGAAGATCATCTTCACCTCGATTTGGGGTACGTGCTATCGGTGCCGCGGGACGTGAAAAGTTGACGAAGTCGTCGCAGCAGGCAGTCGTAATTCATGAAGAACTTTGGGTAATAGAAGAGAATGGCGCTGAAGAAGAAGAAAGGACCGGAGAACAAATCATCCACCCACGAGCGGATCCAGCTCGCGGCGATCGGCATGGAAGCCGAGTTTGCCGTGGTAATGGACGGAGTGCAGGTCAAGCCGGAGGACATCTTCGGCAGCCCGCGCCGCATCATTCGTGAGAAGATGATGCACCGGAAGGGCAGATCGTATCATCTGCCCACCGGCGGCGCGGTCTATTTCGACACCGGCGTCATCGAGGTCGCTACACCTGTGATCGAGATCGAGCGGGGCTGTGCGGCGCGCGCCGGACGCTCACTCTGGGAAGCGATTCTGTTCGTCCGCCAGGAGCTCGACGCGTGGGAGCAGGCGCACGACACCGACGTCCAGCTCGCCGGCTTCAGCACCCACTACAACATTTCCTTCGAGCTACCTCGCGATCAGCAGGGGCCGACGAGGACCGTCGAGCAGCTCGCGTATCTGCTGTCGCACATTCTGCCGATTCCGGTGATGGTGCTGGCGGCAAACCGGCGCTCGACTGGCATCGGAGTGCGACCCCGCGGTGATCGCATCGAGGTCACGGCCGATTTCACGCCCGACGCGCCGCTCATGATCGCGACGGCGACGGTGATCGTTGGCATCGTACGCGAAGTGATGCGCTGGCCCAGCTACGAGATCAGCGCGCTCGAGGAGACTGACATCCCGGTGATCCGCGGATTCCGTCCGATGCCGCACACAACGCGCAAAGGCTGGCTGGCGCGTTTCGACTGCTACCCCGAGAATCCGTTCACCTCGGACATCGACGTCGACAAGTGGCCGACCACCGACGGTCGCTTCCTGACCCTGCGCACAATGGCGGGCCTGACGACCAAGCACTTCTGGCCCTATATCCGCCGCTATTCGGATCCGTTCACGCTGCGCCTGATCGGCTCGGTGATGAAGGGACGCGCGCCGTCGCTGCTGGATCTGGATGACCGGCCCGCAGGGTACGAGGATGTTGGACGCCTCTGCACCTGGGACAATCTCTTCCCCGAGCGAGTGCTCCCCCGGTCGCAGTACGAGCGCGTGCTGATTCGCGCGATTTCCGGCGACAAGCTGCACATGGACGGCGACTGGTACACTCCCACCGGAATGCGCGGCTGGTCGCGGGTCATCTTCCGCCGCAAAGCCGACAACTCGCGCCACGTTTTTTCGCTAGACTATTTGCTGGACCACCTGAGGGAGTGGGAGCGTCCGGGACGCGGGAAGCGGGAAGCGGGAAGCGGGAGGCGGGGGAGCGGGAGGCGTTCGGCGATGAGCGGTCGGCGGGATACCGGAGACGGAAGCAGCGAGACTGGAAGCGGCGCGTATTGATACTGCGGTTGCATTCCGTTCAGCACTTCCCGCTTCCCGCTTCCCGCTTCCCGCTTCCCGGTTCCCGCTTCCCGCTTCCCGCTTCCCGCTTTCCACTTCCCGCTTAGAATTCACCGTCGCCTCTAACCCTCGACCTCTGACAACTCACATCGCCCTGCTGCGCGGAATCAACGTCGGCGGCCACCGACAGGTCGGGATGACCGACCTGCGGAATTTCCTCACCGCCGTCGGAATGGAAGACCCGCGATCGCTGCTACAGAGCGGCAATCTGGTTTTTTCGAGCCCCGTCCGCACCGGCGCCGAGCTCGAGCGGTTTCTCGAAACCGAAGCTCACGAGCGACTGTCGCTCGACGTCGATTTCTTCGTGCGCACGCCGACCGAGTGGAAGGCGCTGATTCGCCAGAACCCGTTTCGGAAAGAGGCGGAGCGATCACCCGGTTATCTGGTCGCGCTTTTCTTGAAGAGCGACCCCGAGCCCGGCGAGATCGCGGCGCTCGAGGCCGAGATCAAGGGCCCCGAGACGATCAAGGCCAAGGGCAAGAACGCCTACATCTTTTATCCGAATGGCCAGGGCCGCTCGAAGGTGACCCACTCTCTCATCGAGAAACACCTCGGTCGCGCCACCGGCCGAAACTGGAACACCGTGATGAAGCTCGGCATCATCGCGAAGACCGGCTCCGCGAAGCTCACGCCGATCGCGCCGCGGAAGCGCATCTAGTTTTCTGGGCGTAGAGACCGGGGCGCTTCGGTTGAACCCCTAGTCAAAAAGTTGGCAGCTGGGAGACGTGGACAGATTGGAGGGTTTCAGTCTGTCGTGCTTTGCATCTATAGGAAACGCACGCTGCCAGCCGCCAGTATGACAGCTGACAGACTCCAGTCTGTCCAGTCTCCCAGCTGCCGACTTTTGGACTCGTGTGGCCAGCCCGAGCGCGCAACCCCCCGGATTGGCGATCTCTCATCTGATCGCGTCGAGCAGCTTCTGGTGTATTCCCCCGAACCCGCCATTCGACATGATCAGCACGACGTCCCGCGCCTTGAGCCTCGGCCCCAGATCACGCACGATCGCGTCAGCGTCCTTGAGCTCCTTCGCGGTCTTGCCGGAAGCACCGAGATCCCGCACCAGCTGCCCGAGATCGAGCGCCGTCTCCCTGGTGTACCGATCGGGACGAAATAGCGAGGCGAAGACGATCTCATCCGCGCCGCCAAAAGCCCGCGCGTAGTCGTCCTGAAATTCGCGGCGCTGCGCTGTGTAGCTACGCGGCTCGTAGACCGCGACGATGCGGCGGCCGGCGTACTTCTGCCGCACCGCCTCAATCGTTTCCCGAATCGCCGTCGGGTGGTGCGCGAAGTCGTCGATCACGACGACGCCGCGCACCTCGCCACGCACTTCCATCCGCCGCTTCACGCTGGCAAACGTGCGGAAGCCTTCGCGCACGCCGTCGCGGTCCGCCTTCACCGACTCGGCGGCGGCGATCACCGCCAGCGCGTTCCTGACATTGAACGAGCCCGCCAGCGGAGTCTCGACGCGGCCCCATTCCTCGTCCGATCGAAAGGCACGAAAACGCGTGCCCTGCTCGCCGAACTCGACATCGCGAGCGTGCCAGTGCGGTTGACTCGCGGGCATCTTCAGCGCGTCGTCGCCGTACGCGAACGACTCGACGGGCGCCGGTGACTTCGGCGCCAGCTCGCGCACGATCGGCGAGTCCCACCCCGCGATCACCACTCCGTTCTTCGGCACCAGGTTCATGAACCGCGAAAAGGCGAACTTGTATGCCTCTTCGTCGCGGTAGATGTCCGCGTGGTCGAACTCGATGTTGTTGACGATTGCCGTATCCGGCAGGTAGTGCCACATCTTCGGACCCTTGTCGAAGTACGCAGTGTCGTACTCGTCCGCTTCGATCACGAAGTACTTGGAATCCGTGAGCCGAAAAGACGTCCCGAAGTTCTCGGCGACCCCTCCAATCAGGAAGCTCGGGTTGAGACCGGCGGCGTCGAGCACCCACGCCAGCAATGAAGTGGTGGTCGTCTTCCCATGCGTGCCGGCAACCGCCAGGGAGTGGTGGCCCCAGATAAACTCTTCTTTTATAGTAGCGGCGGCCGAAGTGTAGCGGAGCTTCCGGATCAGCACTTCCTCGAGCTCCGGATTGCCGCGTGAGATCGCGTTGCCGACGATTACAATGTCTGGATTCGGTCTCAGATTCTCCGGCCGGTACCCCTGATTGTAGGAGATTCCCATCGCCTGGAGCCCGGTGGACATTGGCGGGTATACGTTCTCATCGGAGCCGGTGACGGTGTGACCCGCCGCCTTTAGCAGTCCCGCGAGCGACGCCATCGCCGTCCCGCCGATTCCGATCAGATGGTAGTGAAGTGAGCTCCCGCTGCTGCCGGCCTTTCGCGCCATTCTCCCTCGTCGTCTGTCGACATGCCTTCGGTGTACTGGAATCTACATTGCTCTTATGATATGCCCGCCGGCCGCCGGATCGCGCCGCGGTGTCGAAACGCAGTGCTGCTCCCAGCCGTAGGGCGGAAACACCCCAACTAGATTCATGCCGCAAAGAGCCAATCGATTCTGGACGATCTTTCTCGTGACGGTGCTTCTCGACGTCACGACGAAGCGCTTCGCAGTAGCGCAGCTGACCCCACCGTACGTCCCCCACGATATCATCGGCGATGTCCTTCGCTTCACCCTCGCCTTCAATCCCGAAGGAGCGATGAGCTTCTCGCTGGGCCCGTCGTCACGCTGGTGGTTCGTGCTGCTGTCCTTCGGCACTTTGTTCGTGCTCGCCTACATGCTCCGCCAGACCCCGCGCGAGGATCGGCTCCAGATCGCCTCGATTGCGCTCATCTGCGGCGGCGCCGTCGGGAATCTCCTCGATCGACTTCGCTCCGCGCGCGGCGTCGTCGATTTCATCGACATCGGCATCGGAACCCACCGCTTCTGGACCTTCAATCTCGCGGACCTCGCGGTGACGAGCGGGACCGCGATGCTGACCTGGATTCTCTGCGTTCGCGCAGCGAAGGAAGAGCGCCGCGCCCACGCGCTCGCCGGGGGCCCCAGCCGCGCCTTCGACGAGCCGAGCTAGTCGTCCTTCTGGCCGAAGATGGCCATGTTGGAGCTGTGCCCCGGATTCACTTTCTTGTCGGGGTAGATCCAGTGGACGGCCTGATTGACTGCCGTCGCCGCCTCGCCGAAGCCGGTCGCGATCAGCTTGAGCTTGCCGGGATAGGTCGTAATGTCACCGGCGGCGTAAATCCCCGCGCGGCCCGTCTCCATCAAGCTGTTGACGACGATCTCTTCCTTCTCGCAGTTGAGACCCCACTCTGCCAGCGCGCCGATGTCGCTGATGAAGCCGAGCATCGGCAGCACCGCGTCGGCGTCGATGTCGCGGGTGGTTTTTGACTTGACGTCGCGCACCGTGACACCGGTGAGCTTGTCGTCGCGCGATAGGACATCGTGCAGCTCGTGGAACGGCAGCAGTGTCGTTCGACCCGCGCCCGCCGCCGCCACGACGTCGGCCACGGTAGCTCCATGCGCCCGGTATCTGTCGCTCCGATGCACGAGGGTCACGGCGCGAGCCCGCTCGCGGAGCTGCTGCGCCCAGTCGAACGCCGAGTCCCCGCCGCCGATGATGACGATGCTCTGGCCGCGAAATTCGTCGGGGTTCGAGACCCGATCGAAAATCCCCTTCCCGTACCACGGCTCCGCACACGCCTGAGGAAGCCGTCGCGGCGAGAATGCGCCGATCCCCGCGGCGATCACGATCGCGCGGGTGGGAAAGCGGTCGGTCTCGGTAACGAGCACGAAGTGATCGTCGTTGCGCTCGAGCGCCGTCACGTTCTGATTGAGGTGCGACTTGAACTGGAACTGCGCCGCTTGCTCGACCAGCGCGTTGACGAGGTCCTTGGCCAGGATCTTGGAGTATCCGCCGACGTCGAAGATGTACTTCTCCGGGTACAGCGCGGTCAGCTGTCCGCCGAGCTGCGGTAGCGCATCGACGATCTGGGCCGTCGCTCCGCGCATCCCCGCGTAAAAAGAGGCGAACAGCCCCGTGGGGCCGCCGCCGATAATCGTTATATCAGTTATTTCATGAGTCATTCGTAGAGCGAAATATACCCCGGTCAGGTCAGACCAAACCAAAAGCGAGCTGAGTAAGGTGGGGGCGGCGAGGTAATAGAGAGGAGGTCAGGAGGGATGCGGTCGCTCTAGCACCTCCTTGATTCACAACGGTGGTTATGCCGCTTGCAGGTGTGCTGGTGGTCCGAGCTCCGAAAGGCGCCCAAACGCGCGCACCCCTCCTACCTCCTTCCCTAATACCTCGCACCCTCCACCTTACTCTTTTCGCGGTTTTTCTTCACGTAGTCTCAGAATGATGCCAGAACTCCAATCGCGAGAACAACCCACGCTCACAACCTCTCGACTCACCCTTCGCCCCTTCGTTCCCGACGACGCATTCGATGTCGAGCGACTGGCAGGCGCGCGAGAGATCGCCGATACGACGCTCAACATTCCCCATCCGTATCCGCACGGCGGCGCCGCGCAGTGGATCGCGTTACACGGCCCCGCGTGGAATGAAGGAACGAGCGTCACGTTCGCAGTTGTCACCAACGAAACCGGCAAGCTCGTTGGCGCGCTGAGCCTCACCATCAAACGCGAATTCGCGCGTGGCGAGCTCGGGTACTGGATCGCAAAGGACCACTGGGGCAGCGGGTACGCCACGGAAGCGAGTGAAGCGATCCTCGAGTTTGGGTTCCGAACCCTCGGCCTTCACCGCATTCAGGCCCACCACCTCGTCCGAAATCCAGCTTCAGGGAGGGTGATGCAGAAACTGGGGATGCAGCAGGAAGGAATCGAGCGCGACGCCGTCATCAAATGGGGCCGTCACGAAAGCATCGTGCTTTACTCGATTCTGGAGCCGGAGTGGCGCGATTCTCGGTCCGGCCGCTGACGGTCGCCGGCGACAGGCTCCTGTCTATTGATCGAGCGGAGCGACGGCGACGGCCGCTGTTCCATCGGCGCGGTAGTGGACGGTGACCGTCCACGGCTGACAACACACCTCGCAGTCCTCGACATACTCCTGCTCGGCGCCGCCGCCCGGATCGAGGGCGATCTCGACGGTCTCGTTGCAGTACGGGCAATACACCGTCGCTCCGGTTTCAGCCGTTCCGTCGCCCAGGGGGAAGTCTTCGTCGAGAATGTCTTTGTCGTCGGGTAGGCGCATTGGTTCGTATAGGATGATGCTCTTGGATAGGAACGACAACTGAAGAATACCGGCGGGCGGCTGGGGGCGGGCCGGCCGGCGGCTGCGGGCGGAATCTTAAATATCACTGAAGACTACCAGCTAATAGCGATGGGCGGAGCAGCGGGCGGCTCCGAGCTTTTTTTTGGAAACAGCACTCGGAGCCAACGCACGCTGTCCATCCAACCCGTGCTCGGTGCCGCCAGCTGCTCCGCCCGAAGCTCCTAGCTGGTAGTGTTCTTTAGTATTTAGGAAACGAGCCCCCAGCCGCGAGCCGGCCCGCCCTCAGCCGCCCGCCGGTAGTCTTCTTTTGCAGTTGAACTCTCCAGATCCACGTAGATTTCAGCCCATGAAGATCTACACCAAGACCGGCGATGCCGGCGACACCGGCCTGTTCGGCGGCGGCCGCGTACCGAAAGATGATCCGCGGGTCGAAGCCTACGGCGACGTCGACGAGCTGAACGCCGTGCTCGGGATGGTGAGGGCGGTTGAGCCCCTGCCCCGCATCGACGAAGTACTGGTCCCGATCCAGCGCGACCTGTTCAGCATCGGCGCCCTGCTCGCGACGCCGGACCTGGACAAAATGCACCGGCATCTGGAGAAGGCGAGCATCGACTCGCATCGGATCGAAGCACTCGAGCACGCCATCGACGAGTGCGACCGCGAGCTCGAGCCGCTCAAGGCGTTCATCATTCCCGGCGGCAGTCGCAAAGGCGCCGCCCTCCACGTCGCGCGCACCGTCTGCCGCCGCGCCGAGCGCCGGGTCGTCCACCTCCAGCACGATGTCGAGATCCCCGAGCTGGTCGTGATCTACCTCAATCGCCTCTCCGATCTGCTCTTCACCCTTGCCCGCCTCGCGAACGTCCTGACCGGCGCAGGTGAGGTCACCTGGTAAGCCGCCGCGGCGGGTCAAAAAACCAGGGGACCGCCCGGGAGATCCGGCTCGGGCGCACCACCATCCACATCGGGTCCGGCGCTCTGGCGAAGGTCGGTGAGATCGTCGCCGCTGCCGCCCCTGCCCATCGCTACGCGATCATCACGGACTCAAACGTCCGCCCCCTGTACGCGGATCGAATCGCGGCGCAGCTGAAGAATGTCGCCTCCGATATCCTGACCGTGCCCGCCGGAGAATCGAGCAAAACCCGCGACACCTGGGCCCGACTGACCGATCAGATGCTGGCCCGCGGGTTCGGTCGCGACTCCGCCGTGATCGCCCTCGGGGGAGGCATGATCGGCGACCTCGCGGGGTTCGTCGCCGCTACCTATATGCGTGGGGTTCCGGTGGTCCAGATTCCGACCACCCTGGTGGCGATGGTCGACGCCTCGATCGGCGGCAAAACCGCCGTCGATACCTACGCGGGGAAGAATCTGGTGGGCATTTTCCACCCCCCGGCCGCGGTCGTAAACGACCCGCAAATCCTTGGTACGCTTTCACTTAGGGAAATTCGTGCGGGAATTGCAGAGATTGTCAAGCATGGCGTAATCGCCGACGAGCCTTATCTTCGTCAGGTCGATAGTGCGTTTTTCGAGGTGCTGTCGACCGGCGGTCAGACGAGTGACACCATGCTCGCGCTCATCGTCCGTAGCGTGGAGATCAAGGCCGGAATTGTCTCACGTGATGAACGGGAGGATGGCCTTAGAAAAACCCTGAATTTTGGCCATACGATAGGCCACGCCGTCGAGCTGGTCAGCGGCTACTCCCTGCTGCATGGGGAGGCGGTCGCAATCGGGATGGCGCTCGAGGGGAGGCTCGCCGAAAAGATCGGCGTCGCCGAAGCGGGGACGGCAGCCACGATTGCCAAGGTGCTGCGGACCGCCGACCTCCCGACCGAGCTTCCGGAAGGCTTCAATCCGGACGATCTCATCGCAGCGATGAGGTCGGATAAGAAAGGGTTGTCGGGCAAGATGCGATTTGCCCTGCCGCTTCGAGTTGGAGCGATGGCAGGGGAAGAGACGGGATGGACGGTTCCGGTCAGTGACGACCAACTTCGGGAGGTGCTTGCATGAAAACACGCAGAATCTCTCGCCAGACCCCGGCCGTGGAGACCATCGCGACTCAAAATCGACCGCGCGCTGAAGTCATTCGAACCGTTATAGCGGTCACCCTCGCCCTTGCCCTGATTGGCACCGGTGCGATCGCGCTGCCCTCTTTCGCTCCAGTCACGCCGGCAGAAGACGTTTACGAGCCGGTGGTCGCCCAGCTCGAGCCCGAGACCCTCGCCGACATCGAGAGCGTCCACGAGTCGGCAGGAATGCTGGGAACGTCGGCGGCGGAGATTGCTCGCACCGTGTCCACCGTAGCCGCGCGCGCCCCGAAAGCCGCCCGCTCGTCACTGAAGAAGGTGTCGGAAGGCTCCAAAGTCGTGCGGAGCAAGATCGTTCGCGCCACCGCTCACGAAGCGATCAAGATGAAGCGCGGGATCATCCCGCTCATCCCCTCCAAGTTCGCGCGCGCCGAGGACGGCGTGACGATCCCGGTGTCGCTCACCCAGTACTGCGTGCAGGGCGAAACCCGCCGCGGCCGCCAGACGCGCCACGGCATCGTCGCCGCGGACCCGCGAATCTTCCCACTCGCCCGCTACGTCGATGTCTTCCTCGGCAAGGATTACCTCGGCCGCTACCTGGTCGATGACACCGGCGGCAACGTCCTCGGCGCGACCCTCGACATCTGGAATCCCGACTGCCGGGAGGCCGCGCGGTTCGGCCGGCACTGGGGCAGCGCAACTCTGGTTGCGAGAGCGGTCGAGACGGTGCCCAATGATTCGCTCGTGCCCACGCGTTGGGACGGATTGGCTAAGCGGTAGTTCGCAAAACCGCAAAAGAAGACTACCGGCGGGAGGCCGTGGGCCACACGGCGAGAGGCCGCGCGCTAAAGCACGTTGTGGTTTTTGCCCGCGGCCTCTGGCCGGCCCGCGCACGGCCTCCCGCCGGTAGTCTTCTTTTGATTTTGCTGTCCCGAACCCGGCATTACACTTGCTCGCTCCCCCTCGAAACCCAACCCCGAGCCAACCATGTCCTCGTTCAGTACCTACCTGATCGGATTCATAGTCCTCATCATCGGTCTGGCGATCGCCGCGATTTTGCTCGGCGTATCACAGACATGGGTCATCGTTGGCTGCATCATTCTGATCGGAATTGCCATCCTGATGGCCACTACCCGAACGAAGCCCAAAGATCCCCCAAGCCCGCCTGTGGCATAAACATTGGCTGTTGACGGCTGAGCACACCCGTAGTTAACGTGCGCGTCCAATTGGGGACCGGGCGCGTCACCCAGACACGCCGGTCGATAATGTCTCTGCCAAGGGGCTTATGCAGACAACGGGCGAGAGTAGATCGAAAGGCTTCTTCCGTTCTTCCCCTTCCACCGCGTTCGACCAGTACCTCCAGGACATTCAAAAGCTTCCCCTCATTACCGACGCCGAAGAAGAGCGTCGACTCGCCCGGCGTGCCCAGGCCGGGGACGAGAAAGCGGCTGAACGACTCGTAACCGCCAACCTCCGATTCGTCATCTCCTATGTAAAGAAGTACCAGGGGCACGGACTCGATCTCGGTGAGCTCGTGGCGATCGGAAACGAAGGGCTCCTCAAAGCGGTGCGAAAGTTCGATCCGGATCAGGGCGTCAAGTTCATTTCTTATGCGGTGTGGTGGGTGCGCCAGGCGGTTCTCAAGGCGCTGGCAGAACAGACCCGAAGCGTTCGAATCCCGCTCAACCAGAATTCGCAGCTGATCAAGCTGGCCCGCGCACAGACAGTTCTCTCCCAGGTCCTCAAGCGCGACCCGACCGACAACGAGATCGGCCGACTCCTCGAAGAAACTCCCGACGCAGTCCGGTCCGCCAAGCAGATGTCGGCGACGGAAATCTCCCTCGATGCTCCGATCGACCGCTCCGACCGCGAAGCGTGCACCCTCGGTGAGCGGTTCGCCGGCGTCGATGGCGCCGAGATCGAAGACGTCACCGACTTCCACCTCATGCGCGAGTTCATCGACCGCGTGTTTCGGAAGTACCTGACCCCGCGCGAGCGCAAGATTCTCCATCTGTACTACGGCCTCGAGCAGGGCTCCGACGCGATGACCCTAGAGAAGATCGGCGCCCTGATGGGTGTGACCCGCGAACGTATCCGCCAGATCCGCGAGCGCGCCTTCGAGAAGCTCCGCGAATCGCCGGATGGGTCGGCGCTGGCTGGATTCTGGAGTTAGGCGGGAAGCGGGAGGCGGGAAGCGGGAGGCGCTAACCGCAGACGACTGACGACGACGCCGACTCATTTTGGGTCGGCGTCTTTCTTGTATTGAAGTCTGAGACCACCATCTCCCGCTTCCCGCCATGCCCTCCCTCAAAGCCTTTCTTAACGCCTCCTGTGGCAACGCCGAAAAGGCGCGCGAGGCGATCTCGACGGCGGGCTTCGAGCTCGATGTCGTTCAGCCGGTCGACATGGAGAAGCGCCTGAGCCAGGCAATCGAGGGTGAAACGAAGCGCATCCTCGTCGCCGGCGGCGATGGCACCATCGCGACTGCGGCATCACTGGTCGCTCAGACCGATGTCGAGCTGGCGATTCTGCCCGGCGGCACCCTCAATCACTTCGCACGTGACCACAACATCCCGACCGACCTCGCCAAAGCGGCGCTCGTCGCCGGCGAAGGCCGGGTTATCGGGGCCGACATCGGCTACGTCAACGACTGCGTCTTTCTCAACACCAGCTCGATCGGGGCATACGTCACCTTCGTCCGTGACCGCGAGCGCCTCGAAAAACGATTCGGCTACACCATCGCGAGCTTCTTCGCTTTCATTCGAACCCTCGGCCAGCTGCGAACTTTTACCGTCAGCGTCGAGATCGATGGGCAGACGAAGACATTTCGCTGCTCGATGGTGTTCATCGGCGTCGGCGAGCGCGAGCTCAAAGTTCCGACACTCGGTAGCAGGATAAAAAACGGAAAGCGTGGGCTGCACCTCATGATCGTCCGCGGGCGCAGGAAAGCGCGGCTGTTCGTCGTCGCGCTCGCCGGACTCGCGCGGGGAACGAAGGAAGCCGAGAAACTTCCAGAGTTCGAGGAGATCATCGTCGATAGCTGCCGCATCGATCTGAACAGGTCCCGGACCACGGTCGGTCTCGATGGCGAGCTGAAGCACCTGCAGACGCCGCTCGACTACAGAATTGCGCGCGACGCCATCTCGCTCGTCGTCGCCCCACCAGAAGAAGCCGAAAGCTAAATTCAATGGATGACCGAGTCCGCGCATCGTGCGGCTTCCCTTTCATCCGATCAGCCCCCGATTGTCGACCGGCTCTCAGAGATCGTCGGCGCCGAGCACGTGCTCGTCCGCCCGAGTGAGCTCCTGGTCTACAATTCCGACGGCCTACCCGGTTATCGCAGACAGCCGAAGCTCGCCGTGTTTCCCGGGTCGCGAGATGAAGCCATCGCGGTGGTGCGCGCACTGGCGGCCGAAGACCTGGCGTTCGTCCCGCGCGGTGCGGGAACCGGACTGTCGGGTGGCGCGCTCGCCGACGACATCGTCGTGGTCGGGATGCACCGGCTGAAGAAAATTCTCGCGCTCGATGTCGAGAACCGCCGCGCAACCGTCGAGCCGGGTGTGGTGAACCTCAAACTGAACCGACACGTCGCGCCGCTGGGGCTGCTCTATGCGCCCGATCCGTCGAGCGAATCGGCGTGCACCATCGGTGGTAACGTCGCCGAGAATGCCGGCGGCCCGCACTGCCTGAAGTACGGCGTCACTTCGAACCACGTGGTTGCTCTGACGGTTGTGCTCCCGAGCGGCGAGGTAGTCGAGCTTGGCAGTAGGACGGGCGAGCGCGACGGTTACGATCTGCGCGGCGCATTCATCGGATCGGAGGGCTGCTTCGGACTTGCTCTCGACATTACCGTGAAGCTCACGCCGAAGCCGCAAACTGTGCGGACGATCCTCGCCGATTTCATGTCGGTCGATGCCGCGGCACACGTGACGTCGGCGATAATCGCATCCGGGATCGTGCCCGCAGCGCTCGAGTTCATGGATGGTCCGACGATCCGGGTCGTCGAAGATTCGATCTACGCGGCCGGTTATCCGCGCGACGCCGAAGCGATTCTACTCATCGAGCTCGATGGTCTGGAGGCGGGCGTCGGCGCCGACCTCGAGGCGGTGCGCCGGATTTGTCTCGAGGGCGATGCGCGCAACGTGCGGGTGGCCCGCGACGACGCCGAGCGCACGAAGCTGTGGCAAGGGCGCAAGAAAGCGTTCGGCGCGATGGGGCGACTTGCTCCGCATCTGATCGTTCAGGACGCGGTCATTCCGCGCACGAAGCTCCCGGAGATTCTGGCGACGATTCACAGCATCAGTGAGAAGTACGGTGTGCTCGTCTGCAACGTGTTTCACGCGGGCGATGGCAATCTCCACCCCAACATCGCGTACAGCGCCGACGATCCTGCCGAGAGTGAGCGCGTTCACAAGGCGATGACCGAGATCATGCGCGCTTGCATTGCAGCCGGCGGCAGCATCACCGGCGAGCACGGCGTCGGGCTGGACAAGATGGGCTACATGGAATCGATCTTTTCCGACAGCTCGCTGAACGCGATGTGTGAGCTCCGTAGTGTGTTTGATCCGGACCGGCGCTCAAATCCGGGTAAGGTTGTCCCGATCCATGCGTGCAAGGAATGGCAGGCGATTCCGCCCGGCCGCTTCGATCTTTCGACGCCGCAGCCTCTCGAGGCCGAGCCGGCGCGGCCGTCGGCCGGTTGAGTACCGACGCGGTAGTCTCGACGGTGAGGGATGCGGGAACGAGTCGGACTCCACTCCGCATTGCCGGCCGGTCGACGTGGCTCGACGCGGGTAGGCCCGTGCGTTCCGAGAGGACTCTTTCGCTGCGAGAGGACAGTGGTGTCGTGAGCTACGTTCCGGGCGATCTAACACTGACCGTTCGTGCAGGTACCACTCTCGCGGAACTCGACCAGATCACTGGAGAGCACAATCAATGGTTGCCGCTCGACCCGTACGGCTCGTCCGACGGAACGATCGGCGCAACTATCGCAACCGCCTCCGCAGGACCGCTCGCGTCCAGCTTCGGCCTGGCGCGTGATCTGGTATTGGGTCTGGAGTTCGTAAACGGTCGTGGCGAAGTGATTCGCGGCGGCGGAAAGGTCGTAAAAAACGTCGCCGGATACGATCTCTCGCGACTGCTGACCGGATCGTGGGGCACACTCGGAGTCATTACGGAAATAACTCTGCGACTGTACGCGCGCCCTCAGGTGGATCGCAGCTTCATCGTGCGCCTCACGGGACGCGAGCGAGAAACGACCTCGTTCCTTCACGCATTTCTCACAGCGCCATTCAACCCATACGCGTTCGAGGTCGTCAACGCGCCAGCCGCCGCCGCTCTTGGGCTGGAAAATGCGCCGATATGCCTTCTCAGGCTGGGCGGCAACAATCCGAGTGTAGAAGCGCAGGTCCGAGCCATCTCCCAGATCGCGAGCCTGGAAGAAATCGATGGATCGGTTTGGGGAAAATTGAGAGGTCTCGAGGTCGGATCCGGGTGCGTGATCAGGGTATCCGGACTGCCGACGAGCTTTCGCTCGGCGTCCGCGACGATCCTGAATGATCCACAGGCTTTCTTTACCTACATCAATCCCAGACGCGGTGTCCTGCGATTGATTGCGCCGCCGCATGGAGCGAACCGCGCCGACGGTGAGACGGTGCTCGGGCTGTCTCCGGGCGAGCGATTCTCCGAAGGCGTAACCCACGAAGTGCTACCGATGGAAATCTGGGCTGATATCTCTCCAACTGCGATCGGTGATACGCTTTCACAGCGGATCAAACGCGCCTACGACCCGCACAACATTCTGAACCCTGGAATACTTGGCGACCTGTCGTGACCGCCCTGCCAACCAATCCACCCGCCGCCGATCCGCTGCCGCCCGATTCGATGCCGAATTGCGCGCTGCCGGGAACGCCGCTCGCCGACGCGCTGCCTGGGATCAATGCCTGCGTCCACTGTGGCTTCTGTCTACAGGCATGCCCGACGTACCTGAATCTGGAAGACGAGAACGACAGCCCGCGCGGGCGGATTTTCCTGATGCGCTCGCTGCTCGAGGGGACCGTTGCGCCGGGCGATCCGAGCGTGCAGCAGCACATCGACCAATGTCTCGGGTGCAGAGCGTGTGAGCCAGTGTGTCCGAGCGGAGTTCCGTACGGCGAGCTCCTGGAAGCGACGCGCGCCACTCTCAAGGAGAGCAGACCGACCCCCTTCATCGCGCGAATGATCCTGTTCGTGTTCGAGCGCGAATGGCTACTGCGGCCGGCGATGTTCTTTTCGCGACAGCTGGCCGCGACCCCGATTCCAACGCTGCTCTCCGGGATTAAAGGCCGACTGGGTTTCGCCATGGCGATGCTGGCTTCCACCGGCCGGTCGATCGAGCGATCCCGGTACGAGCCGGTGACAGCCGGGCAGCGCGGTACGGTCGCTCTGCTGCGCGGCTGCGTGATGGATGGATTGTTCAGCGCGACGAATCGCGCGACTGCGCGAGTACTCAGGGTGAACGACTACGCCATCGTGGCCGCGCCCGGTCAGAAGTGCTGCGGAGCTCTCCACGCCCACGCGGGTCATCTCGAGGCAGCGCGCGGGCTGGCGCGAGCCAACATCGCTGCGTTCGAGCGCTCCGGTGCGACGTACGTCGTCGCGAACGCGGCGGGTTGCGGGGCGATCATGAAGGAGTACGGGCATTTGCTGAAGGATGATCCAGACTGGCACGATCGCGCGCAGAACGTCAGCAGGAGAGTTCGAGACGTGAGCGAGCTTCTGGCGGCGGCAGGTCCGCGCGAAGGTGGTCCGCTGCCGATCCGCGTCACCTACGATGCGCCCTGTCATCTGCAGCACGCGCAGCGAATCGTCGAGCAGCCGCTGTCGGTGCTCGCCGCCATTCCCGGCCTCGAGCTCGTTCCGCTCCATGATTCCGATCAGTGTTGCGGGAGCGCCGGCATCTACAATCTCATCGAGCCCGAGACATCCGACGCAGTGCTCGATCCCAAGCTCGCCAACATCCGCGCGACCAGGGCAGCGTGGGTTACGACCGGCAATCCGGGCTGCCTGATGCAGATCGGCGCGGGCCTGATTCGCTCGGATATTCCGGCGCGCTCGATTCATCCGGTCGATTTGCTCGACGCATCCTACGCTGCTTTCGGCCAGTAGCGCGCGTCGAAACCACCGACTTAATTGCAGTTAATGTCGGAAATGAATGAGTACTCCGCGCTGCACAACGGTGCTCTCTTTTTCGATCGGAGCGACCGGATGCGCATGCGCATTTCCGGCCCCAAGGCCGCCGAGCTCGTCACCGGCATGGTGACGAACGACGTGTCAGCGCTGACCCCGGGCGAAGGACAATACGCCGCCGCGCTGACCCCGAAGGGGAAGATCGTCGCCGATCTGCGCATTTTCGCGCTCGACGATGCGCTCCTGATCGACACCGCGGCGGCCGCCGGACCCGGTTGGAAGGATGCGGTGCGCAAGTACGTCAATCCGAGACTGGCGCCGTACCACGACGTGAGCGCCGAGCTGGCGGACATCGGCGTCTTCGGGCGGACCGCGCGGCTGGCGATCTCACGGATCGTCGAAGTCGACGAAAAGGATCTTGCCGCACTCGATCCGTACTCGCACATCACGCGGCCGTTCGGCAGCGGCAGCGTCATCATCGCGCGGGTTCCGGAGATCGACATCGAGGGGTACGAGATCTTCGTACCGGTCGCGGATGGGCCGGATCTGAAATCGAAGCTTCGTGCTGTTGGAGTCACCGAGGGCGCCGCGGAGACCTGGGAGATCGCGCGAGTTGAAAGCGGCAGACCGATGTGGGGCGTGGACATGGATGATTCGACGCTCCCTCAGGAAGCAAACTTCGACGAGCTCGGCGCGATCTCGTACACGAAGGGCTGCTACATCGGCCAGGAGACCGTGGCGCGAGTTCATTTTCGCGGTCACGTAAATCGCTTCCTGCGCCGCTTGCGATTCGTGACGCGACCCGCGCCTCCGCGCGGCGCCGAGCTGATCGACGAAACGGGAAAGGTGATTGGCGAAGTGCGGAGCTCCGCGCTGTCGCCGCGTTACGGAGGAGTGGCGCTGGGAATGGTCCGGCGGGAAGTCCTGCCGGGTACAACGCTGCAGGCGAAGTGGGACGGTGGTGAATGCAGCGTGCAGATCGAACAAAACGAAAAGGGCGCCACTGTGTAGTGGCGCCCTTTTGTCAGCGAGAAACCCGAACTATCTCGTCGTCGACGAGGCGGTGGTGCTCGCAGCGGGCATGTTCATCGTCGTATCCATCGCTGCCGGGGCCGGAGCCATTGCCGGAGCGGAGGTGTCGGCGGTCGCGGCTTCGTCTTTCTTGGAGGTGCATGCGGCTAGTGCGAGGACGGCGGCGACAAGGGCCAGGCGCTTCATTTACGATCTCCTTGAGAGGCAAACGTGGATAAATTCGCCGGCCGTGCACGCGGTCGCAGTGCCGGTTTTTGGCGCGGGCGAAAATTTATCTCATCCGGAACCTGTGTCAAGGGCGATGGCTTCTATCTGCTCTCTCGCCCGCGCCATAGATTAACTCTCAAAGTCGGCATTTTCCCTCGGAGAATCAGTTGTCGGTCCTTCCAGAAACATTTGGCGCGCTGAAACGTTCCGCGTTCGGTTCGTCCGATCGTAGACACCAATCGGTCAAGGATGAGCTTCGCGCGAATCTTCTGACCCGCCTTGCCTCCCGCAAATCTGTATTCAACGGCGTCATCGGTTACGAAGAGACCGTGATGCCGCAGATCATCAACGCACTACTGAGCAAGCACAATTTCATCCTGCTTGGACTGCGCGGCCAGGCAAAATCCAGAATCCTTCGCGCGCTCACGACGCTGCTCGATCCGGCGCTGCCGATCATCGCTGGCAGCGAGGTGAACGACAATCCATTCGCGCCGATCTCGAAATACGGCAAGAATCTCCTCGCTGAAGCCGGCGACGATACTCCGATTGCCTGGCTCGATCCGGATCATCGCTACGTCGAGAAGCTCGCCACGCCCGACGTTACCGTGGCGGACATCATCGGCGATCTCGATCCGATCAAGGCGGCGCGCGGCGGACACATCCTCGGCGATGAGCTCACGATGCACTACGGCATGCTGCCGCGCGCGAATCGCGGCATCTTCGCGTTGAACGAGCTGCCGGATCTCGCGGGAAAGGTTCAGGTCAGCCTGTTCAACATCATGCAGGAAGGCGATGTCCAGATCAAAGGCTATCCGGTGCGCCTGCCACTCGACGTCATGCTTTGCTTTACGGCGAATCCCGAGGACTATACCGCGCGCGGCAAGATCATCACACCGCTCAAGGATCGCATTGGCAGCGAGGTGATCACGCATTATCCGGAGACGGTGGAGCTGGGGATGGCGATCACCAATCAGGAAGCGTGGACCGCGCGAGGGGCCGGCAAAGTACGCGTTCCCGATTTCATCGCTGAAGTGATCGAGCGCGTCGCATTCGAGGCGCGCACCGACAAGCGCATCGATAAACGCTCGGGTGTATCGCAGCGGATGCCGATCTCGGTGATGGAAAACGTCGTGTCCAACGCCGAGCGGAGGGCGATTCAGACCGGAGAGCGCGACATCGTGCCGCGGATCGCGGACATCTACGCCGCGCTTCCGGCCATCACCGGCAAGATCGAGCTGGAGTACGAGGGTGAGCTGGTGGGCGGGCACAACATCGCGCGCGAGCTCATTCGTCGCGCCGCTGACGCGACGTACCAGGATCGCGCGGGTGGTCTAAACACCGACGAGATCATCATGTGGTTCGACGTCGGCGGCGCGCTCCAGGTGACGGACGATGTGCCGGTCGAAGCCGTCGTCGAGGGATTCGGCAGCGTGCCGGGACTGATGCAGGTGGTGAACACCGCCGGACTCGCGCCGATGGACGATCTGCCGGTCGTTGCCGCGGGATGCGAGCTGGTGCTCGAGTCGCTGGTGGCGCGCAAGAAGATCACCCGATCCGACGCCGGTATTTACGGGCGAGCCGTCGAGGAAAAGCGCCGCCGCCCCTATCAGGACTGAGAATTGGCCGTACTCACCGTCTCGCGGTTGTATGGGTCGGGAGGCTCCGAGGTAGCGGAGAAGGTCGCAAAAGCACTGGGCTGGTCGCTGCTGGACAATGCCGTGGTGGACGCCGTGGCGGCGCGGATGGGATTGAGCGCCGAGGAAGTGCAGGCGCGTGAGGAGCGGGTGCCGTCGCTGGTCGAACGACTGACGGCAGCGATGGCGATGGGATCGCAGGAGTGGGTGACGCCGATGGCGGCGGCGAAGCGCCCCACCGACGAGCAGATGATCGAGGTCACCCACCGAGTGATCGACGAAGCGATCGCGCGCGGACCGCTGGTGGTGGTAGGCCGCGGCACCCAGGAAATGCTCGCCTCCCGTGAGGACACCCTTCACGTCTTCTGCTACGCGTCGCGCAAAGCGCTGATTGCGCGGACGATTCAGCGCGAAGGAGTGAGCGCGGACGAAGCCGCGCGACTGGTGGACGAGACGAACAAGCAGCGCGATCAGTGGGTGCGGCTGCACTGGGAGCGCGACCGCCGAGCCCACGAGAATTACGACCTCAGCGTGAATACCGAACGGCTCGGAATTCAGGGAGCGGTAGATCTGATCGTCGATGCGGCGAAACGACGGTTTGATTTGCGGTGATTAACAGGACGCGTTTGCTCGGTGGCCTCGCGCTGCTTCTCAGCGTTCCCGCGGCCGGCGCTCTCGGGCAAATCGGATCCATCAGCGGTGAGGCCGTTGACGCCTCGACCCATACGCCGTTGACGAGACTGCGGGTGGTGCTACTCGATGCCAAAGGCGACACCATCGGCGCTTCAACCACCGATCGGGGCGGCGTGTTCGTGATCCCGCACCGAGGCGGGATTGTTCACCTGCGCTTCGATGGTCGAGGTCTCCACTCGGTATTCGCACGGCCCGACACGCTGACGCCGGATAGCGTTCTGGAGCGGCGCTACGAACTGACTCTTGTGGCCGTCCCCCTCGATTCCATCTTCCTGGTCGGGCAGGTGGATACTGCCGCATTCTATGATTTTGAACGTGGGGCAAAGCCACACTATCCGCCCGAACTGGAAAGGGACCGAGTAGACGGTGTCGTCCCGCTCGCCTTCGTAGTCGACACGCTCGGACATCCGGAAATGGGCTCCGTACGCGTAATCAGGGCCTCGCGGGACGAGTTTGTAAGAGCCATGCTCAAAGTACTGCCGCGGATGGATTACAAGCCGGCGATTCTCGGAAACAGAAAAGTTCGGCAAGCCGTGCAGCAGACATTCCAATTCTCTGCGCGTTGAGTCGTGGATCGCGTGACGCGAGAGCGCCCGTAGATGGCTGAACAGATTTGGTCGGACGTCGAGCGCTACCTCAACGAGCTCGTCGTGCAGCCGGACACGATACTCGACGGCACACTGGAGGCGGCTTCTGCGGCGGGGCTGCCGCCGATCAGTGTGTCGGCCCCCGAAGGAAAACTTCTCCATCTGCTCGTCCGGATCCGCGGCGCAAGTCGAATCCTGGAGATCGGTACCCTTGCCGCTTACAGCACGATCTGGATGGCGCGTGCCCTACCCCGCGGAGGCAAACTCGTCACGCTCGAATCAGATCCCGCGCACGCTGCGGTCGCGCGCGCAAACATCGCTCGTGCCGGCCTCGGCGATATCGTCGACCTGCGGCTGGGGATGGCGGCGGACACTTTGCCGGTTCTCGCCAGGGAGGGCCAGAAGTTCGATCTGACTTTCATCGACGCTGACAAGGCGACCATTCCACACTACTTCGAGTGGGCATTGCGGCTGTCCAACCCCAGCGCATTGATCATCGTCGACAACGTCATTCGCGATGGCAAGGTGATCGACGATGCGAGCGAAGACGCAAGCATCCGCGGCGTGCGCCGCTTCAACGAGATGCTGTCAAGGGAAAAGCGCGTCAGTGCGACGACAATTCAGACGGTCGGCAGCAAAGGATACGACGGTTTCACCCTGGCCGTCCTCAGGTAAGTTTCCGCGCTGTAATCCCCGATCGCGTCAGCCCGAACGGCCGATCCTCACTCGTCCAAAAGCGCTCTCGAGTGCGCCCGGTATTCAGCGTCGCCCTCGACCAGCGGCACCAGATCGCGCGCCGCCCACCGCATCGCAGCCGCGTGCGCTGCGCTGTCGTCGCTGCGCACCGCGTCCTCGAGCAGAAGAATCGCGGCGTCGGTGCGCGCAATCGAGTACGCCAAACCGCGCGCTCCCGCTTGCTGGAACTCCCCGCCCGCCTGAGCAGCCTGTCGGCCATATGCCTCGATCGACTCGATCGCCAAGCTGACACGTTTGGCCTCCGCGATGTACTGCGCTGCATTCGCGGCCGCGATGCGCCTTTTGGCATCAGCAGTCCACATCGCCAGCGCATCGGTTTTCTCGATCGCCCGCAACGCATCGAGACTGAGGATGTTGGTGGTTCCTTCCCAGATCGAGAGCACCTGAGCGTCGCGGAGCAGGCGCGGAAGCCCTGTATCCTCGATGTAGCCCGCGCCGCCGAACGCCTCCAGAGCTTCGCTCGCGACCGAGATCGCCTGCTTCGCGGTGTACAACTTTGCGATCGGGATCAGCAGCCGCAGCAGCTTGAGCTCTTCTTCGCTCGCTTCACCCGCCTCTTCCTTCCCCAGCAGCTCGACGACCCGAAATGCAAGATGAAATGCGGCGCGAAACTCCACCTCCATCGCGGCGAGAGTCTCGACGTGGAGCGGATGCTCGATGAGGAGCTTGCCGAAGGCGCGCCGGCCCCGCGCGAAGTCGGTCGCCAGCGCGATCGCCCGGCGCATTCCGGCGACAGCGGCGACCGCGTTGTAGACGCGGGTGATGTTGAAAAGCGTTGCAATCTTGCGGACGCCGTCACCCGCTCCGCCCACCAGCAGCGCGGGAGTTCCCTGGAGCGTTAGCTCGGCGGTCGGCAGCGCGCGCGTGCCGAGCTTGTCCTTGAGCCGATCGACGCGGATGTTGCGCAGTGTGCCATCGTCGTCGCGCAATGTGATAAGGAACACACTCAAACCCGAGCCCCCGGCCGGTGCCCCTTCGATGCGCGCTAGGGTCATCGCGACTTGCGAGGTCGTCGCCGATGTGAACCACTTGGCGCCATACAACCGGTAGCGATCCCCTGACTCACAGCGCGCGACTGTCGTCGTGGCACCGACATCGGAGCCACCGGTACGCTCGGTCATCCACTGCCCCGAGGTCCAGAAATACTCCGGATCGCGTGACGTCAGGTGGTCGAATACCTGACGGGTTTCCGGACCGCCGTGAACCTCGAGGAATCGCGCGGCCCCGTCGGTCATCGCCAGCGGACAGCTATAGAGCGCCGATGACGGCGCGAACAGGTACAGTCGCGCGAACTGGTCGATCCGCGACAGCGCGCCGTGAGCGCGCTCGTACGCTGTCGCTACGATTCCTTCCGTCGCCGAGATCCGATCGAGCTGGCGCCAAGCATCGCTCGTCTCGATGCGATCGATGCGGCGGCCCCACGGGTCGTACGGCACGTGACGCGGTGCCTCGCGTTCCGCGGCGTCTCCAATCTCGAGAATGTCAGTCGCGACACGCTCGCCGAGTCGGCGCAGGTTCGGCTCGATCTCATCGAACATCGCGGTCGGTAAATGGCGGCGCAGATACGACTGCAAGACGCGATCGTCGTCGTACTGGTTGCCCAGCCTTGGTCCGTCCTGGAAGAATTCGGTCATCTCACTGTATATCGCCGATCACGCAGACGATGTCGAGTTCGCGGCCGCTCGCTTCGTATTCGCACCTGTTGGCAGCAGCTCATCAGCTAAGTCATTTGCAGAGCTTGATTTCGCAATGGTCTGCGTAATGCGATTGTCTATTTGTGACTCTCGCATTTGGTGACTGACAATGCCTCTGCAGTACGAAAATCTCGACCCCACGACGCGCCGTTACGCGCTCGCCGAGCTGGACCGAGACATCGCCAACGGAACGTTTCACATCTCCGATCGCATCCGCCCGACGGCTGGTCAGGAGTACCAGCATTTTCTGCGCGAAGCGCTGCGCTACTACGATGATCGGTGGCTCGAAGAGCACGCGGCCGACTTGCTCGTCGAGAATGAAGAGCGCCGCACCAGGAGCGGCGGCACGACGACGGCGCGGGTTCCGCAGATGGCGGCTCGGATGCTCGCCGAAGGCGATTTCAATCGCTACTACATGCGCGGCGTCGCGCTGCGCGCGATCGAGGAAGGCCGGCAGGTTCTCGAGGTGTACCGCGCACGGCTGTCGCTCGAGCCGCGGCCCGAGTCGGCGGAGCTGGAGGGCACGCGAGTTCCGGCGGCCGAAGTGCTCGACCATCTGCGCGGGCCGTTCAGTGCGGATCCCGGAGTTGGTTCGTTGGGACGGACCAATTCGGGGCTGAGCGTCAGGTTAGTGTAGAGAGCTGCAACTGAACGGGTGTGAGATGTCAGTGGCATAGATGCGAGTGACCAGTTCACGACGACGGGACGTTCATACTCGGGTCACGGCACAAGCAGCTGCCTGTACCATGAATGCCACCAATGACGTCCCGACGTAGTGAACTAATAGCTGGAAACTACGCTACTGACGTCTCGCACCCGTTCTGTTGCAGTTCCCAGACACCCGTTCCGTTGCAGTTCTCCCGATCTATCCCTGCCTCGGATTCGTCGCCCACACCGTCGCCTCGGTCACGAACCCGTGATCCTCCATCTCCAACATGCTCACGATCAGCTGGCCGACGTCGGCGGCGACCAGCTTGCTCGCGTTCTGCGGCTTCATCGGCTTCGATTCCTCGGCTCCGAAACTGGTCTGCACCTCGCTCGGGTTCACCTGCATTACCCTAATGTTGTGTTGCCGCAGCTCGGCCCTCCAGCATTCGGTGAGCGCGTGGAGCGCGAACTTGCTCGAGCAGTACGCCGATCCGTTCGCGAAACCGCGCATTCCCGCCGTAGATGCAATGTTGACGATGTTGCCGTAGCCCTGTCCGATGAAGTGGTGCGCCGACTCTCTTGCGACCAGCATCGCGCCCAACACGTTGGTCTGCCACACGCGGAAGAATTCGTCGGCGGTGAGATCGACCAGCGGCGCAAATGCGCCAAAACCGGCGTTGTTGATCAGCACGTTGTAGTCGGCGTACTCCTTCACCACGGCCTGAATCATGTGCTGGACATCTTCTTCCTTGCCGACGTCGGCGACGATCGGCAGGGCGCCGAGCTGTTTCGCCGCGCTCTCCAGCATCTCGCCATGCCGAGCGCAGATGGCCACACGCGCGCCACGCTCCCGCAGAAGTCTCGCCGTCTCGAATCCGATCCCGCAGCTGCCGCCGGTCACGAGAACCGCCGCCTTTTTCAGATCCACTGCTTCTCTCCCGCACCGACCGCCTGACGGACGAGCGCGGCGAAATCCGCGATGTCCGCTTCCTCGGTATCGAATGATGTGATGAGGCGCGCCTCCGATTTCGCTTCGCCCCAGACGTGAAACGGCCAGCGCTCCTGAAGCTTCGGTATGACTGCCGGCGGCATCGTCACGAACACCTCGTTGGCCTGAACCTGCTGGGTAAGCGCGACACCTTTGATCCCCGCCAGCTCGCCGGCGAGAAGCTGCGCCATCCGGTTCGCATGGGTCGCGCTCCGCTTCCATAGATCGTTGCTGAGTAACGCGCTGTACTGCGCAGCGATGAAGCGCATCTTCGAGGCCAGCTGCATGCCCTGCATGCGACGGAACTCGAAATCGTCGGCGAGAGTCTGCTTGAAGAACACTACGGCTTCGCCGGCGACAAGGCCGTTCTTGGTCCCCCCGAACGACAGCGCATCGACACCGGCCCCACTCGTGATCGCCCGCAACGGCACATCGAGAAAAGCCGCGGCGTTGAAGAGCCGCGCGCCATCCATGTGCAGCAGGAGCGAATGGGTGTGGGCGAAGTCGGCGATCGCCCGAATCTCCTGCGGCGTGTAAACCGTGCCGTACTCGGTCGCCTGGGTGATGGTGATCGCGCGCGGCTGGACGTGGTGCTCGTTGCCGATGTCGTGCAGGTGCTCGCGGATTCCCGGCACCGTGATCTTCCCGTTGGGCGATGGAACCGGGAGCAGCTTGCATCCAATCTGCTTCTCGGCCGCGCCACACTCCGAGGTGTGCACGTGCGCGGTCTCGGCGCAGATAACCGCCTGATGAGAGCGCACCATGCTCTGGAGGCAGAGCACGTTGGCCGCGGTGCCGCTGAAGACCAGAAAAACTTCGGCGTCTTCGCCGAGGGCGGCGCGGATTCTCTCTTCGGCGTCGCGGGTGAACGGGTCGGCGCCGTACGACGGGACGTGGCCTACATTCACCTCCGCCATCGCCGCGAGCACCTCGGGATGCACGCCCGCCCAGTTGTCGCTCGCGAACGCGCGTCCTGTCTCCTGCTTCTGTCGCATAGCCTACGATAACGCACCGCGCATCCGAGCGGCAAGAACTGCTGCGAGGTGCGGATTAACGGCTGCGAGGTGCGGATTAACGGCTGCGAGGTGCGGACCAACTGCCACTCCGAACTGCTAACTAAATGCGAGTTGGGGAACTAAGTGCGAGCTCCGAACTGACTTCTGCGAACTGCGACCTGCGACCTGCGAACTGCGACCTGCGAACTGCGACCTGCGGCAACGAGTCGTTTTCGCAGTGCGTAGTTAGTGTCCCAATCCGCAGTCAGTTAGCAGTTCGGAGTAGCACTTGGTCCGCACCTCGCAGCCGTTAGTCCGCACCTCGCAGTCGTCCCTAATGAAAGTCCCGCGACGCGTGAACCAGCTGCTTCACCGGCAGCTCCGTGAACTTCCTGCCGATCACGTTTCGCACTCCATCGTCGCGCTCGAATTTCCCTTCCACCATCACGAAGGTGGAGAATCTCACCACCTCCGAGTACTCCTCGACCATCTTCTTGGACACGATCACGTTGATGAAGCCATGCTCGTCTTCCATCAACAAGAAGACGGTGCCCTTGGCGCTCTGCGGCTGCTGGCGGATCGTTACCAGGCCGGCCGTCGAAATCCACTCACCACCCTTCAACTTCTCGAGCTGCTTCGAGTCGAGCACGCCGGCGTTGCGCAGCCTCTCGCGCAGGTGCTCCATGGGGTGGCCGCTGACGCTGATGCCAACCGAGAAGTAGTCGAGGAAAATGAGCTCGTCGCGGGTGAGGGGACGCGGCTCGTACGGCGCAAGGCGCGCCGGCGCCAGCGGCAGCGTGTCACCAACCGCGCGCATCGCCACCCACGCCGCCCGACGTCGATCGGGCTCCCAGCATCCGAACGCGCCGGCGCGCGCGAGCTGGAGCGCATCGGTGCGCTGCAGCCTGGCGCGCTGGATCACGTCATCGATCGACGAAAAACGATCCCAGCCCCGCGCCACCTTTAGCGCGTCGAGCGATTTCTCGCCCAGCCCGCGGATGTGCCGCCAGCCGATGCGCAGCGCGGGACGATCCGGATTGTCGGTCGGCTCGTTGGTGCACTCCCAGTCGCCATCTCTCATGCACGGCGGCAGGACTTTCAGCCCGCGGCGGCGAGCATCGTGAATCAGCGTCGATGGCGGATAGAATCCCATCGGATACGAGTTCAACAACCCCGCGTAGAACTCCGCCGTGTAGTGCGCCTTGAGATACCCAGTCGCGTAGGCGATCAGCGCGAAACTCCACGCGTGCGACTCCGGAAATCCATAATTCGCGAAGCTCTTTAGATCCTCGGCGATCTTCGTCGCGACATCTTCGGTGACGCCGCGCTCCATCATCCGCTGCCGCAGCTGCTCGAGAACCCGATGCAGCTTCTCGACTTTCCTGATATGTCCCATCGTTCGGCGCAGCTCGTCGGCCTGAGCGGCAGAATATCCTCCCAGTTTCATGGCGATCGCCATCGCCTGCTCCTGGAAGATCGGAATCCCCTGAGTGCGCTTGAGAATCGGCTCCAGATCTGGATGCGGGTAAGTCACGGGCTCGAGACCACGCCGCCGCGCCGTGTATGGGTGGACGAAGTTCGCCTGGATCGGACCGGGCCGTATGAGCGCGACCTGCACGACGATGTCGTACAACCGATCGGGCTTGGTGTGCAACACCGACGCGATCTGCGCGCGGCTCTCGATCTGGAAAGTTCCGATCGTTTCACCCGTCGCGATGAGCTCGTAGGTCTTTTCATCGTCCGGCGGCAGCTTGTACATCTCGGGACGAGTGCCGGTGCGCACCTCGATCATGTCGAAGGCGCGTCTCACCAGCGACAGCGCGCCCAATCCCAGGAAATCGAACTTGGGAATTCCCACTGCATCGAGATCATCCTTGTCGAACTGGATGATGGTTCTGCCCATCGTCGTATGCTCGACGGGCAGATAGTCGCCGAGCAGTGCTGACGACAGCACGAATCCGCCGACGTGGGTCGAGCGCAGACGCGGCACTCCCTCGAACGCGGCCATCGCCGCCAGGGTCGCGCGTCCGCGCGGATCGTCGAAGCTGATCCCGAGCTTCGGCGCCAGCTCGTCCCGGACGTAGATCGCACCCTCGGCGGGATCGCTCCAGTGGATGCGCTTGGAGATGCTGTTCGCCATCTCCACCGGATATCCAAACGCGCGCATCGAATCGCGGATCGCGTTCGGCCCGCGGTACATCTGGATGATGCAGGTGATCGCTGCCTGCGCCCGATTGTATTTGCCATAGACGTAATCGAGGACTTCCTCGCGGCGGTCGTGCTCGATGTCGACGTCGATGTCGGGCGCCTCGGTCTGGCCATCGACGCGAATCTCCGACAGGAATCGCTCGAACAGCAGGCCGTGCCGCACCGGATCGACCGCCGTGATGGCAAGACAGTACGCCACCGCTGAATTCGCGGCGCTTCCCCGCCCCTGGCAAAGGATTCCATTGCGCTTCGCGAAGTGCACCGCGTCCCACATGACGAGAAAGAATCCGGCGAAGCCGAGCTTGCCGATCACCCTCAGCTCGTG
>DATFGW010000004.1:0-14023 GCA_035249045.1 Gemmatimonadaceae bacterium
CTGCGCCCTCTGCACCCTCTCCCACCTGCCATCTTTTGTATCGAACCAAGCTAAGGTAACGCCCCGTTCCCGAATCCAAAGTAGTTAGTGCTGGACTTTCCCAAACCCCGATAGTAGCATTACTGAACAAGCGCAGCCACGTAGCGCGCATTCCCATACAGAATAGGGTTCCGGTCTTCGCGTGAGTTTGCCCCGCGATACGCGTGAGCCATTCGAAGCAGCACTTTTCTTCTCAGCCACACCACAATTGCATGAGCGAACGCCGACGTCCTTTTCGTCGCGGCCGGAGGTCTCGTCCGTCCGGCCATCAATCACACAGCCCCTCCTCCGAATCATACGGTGATGCCGATCCGTATCTGGAGCCAATGGATCCTTCTACACCAACCCCCGACGCAGCGCAGATACCAGACGCGCGCGACAACATGACATCACCAGCAATCCCTTCTCCGGCCGCGCCGTCTTCGGGACCATCGTCCGACGCCAGTCCCGAAACGAACACACCCGACAACCGCGGCAACGGCAACGGCAACGACGCAGGCGCTCCTTCGCAATCACAGCAGCAGCAGTCGTACGATCAGCAGAACAATCGCGGAGGCGGGGGCGGGGGCGGCGGCGGCGGTCAACAGCACCAGGGCGGCCAGCAGCGCGAGCGCGATCATCGCCACAACGGACGCCGCGGACGCAATCAGCGCGGGCGCAGACAGCGCGGCGGCGGCGGACAGCCGAACGGGCCGCGCGGTGATCAGCAGCAGGGCGGCGGACAGCGCGCGCCAATGGCGCCGGTGGTTCCCGATGGCGAGACGACGGGTTGGTTCGATCCGCAGCGCGAGGGCGGATTCATTCGCCGCTCCGCGAACAGCTACCTCGCCGAGCCCGGTGATGCGTACGTGCCGACGCAGATCATGCGGCAGTACATGCTGCGCCGCGGCGACGAAATTCTGGCTAGCACCGGACACGACCACCGCAATCGCGTCGTCGTGGTCGATGTGCAGAAGATCAACGGCGGCGATCCGGCTGCCGCAGCGCGCCGGCCCGATTTCGGCTCCCTCATCGCGTCGTATCCGGAGCGCAAACTCAAGCTGGAGACCGGACGTCCGGCGAAAGGCGGTCCCGAGTTAACCCGGAGAGCAATCGACCTGATCGCGCCGATCGGCTACGGCCAGCGCGCGCTCATCGTCGCCCCGGCACGCGCGGGAAAAACGATGCTCCTCCAGGCGATCGTCGAAGGCGTGGCGATCAATCATCCGCAGGCTGTTCTCCTCGTTCTGCTCGTCGACGAGCGCCCCGAGGAAGTGAGTGAGATGATCACCTGGGGCTATGGCGAGGTTGTTGCCTCCAGCTTCGACATGCCCGCGGTGCGTCACACCGACGTCACCGAGATGGTCCTCGAGCGGGCGCGCCGACTAGTGGAGCTTGGTAAGGATGTCGTCATCGTGCTGGATTCGATCACGCGCATGGCACGCGCGTACAACACCGTCGAGCGCGGCACCGGCCGCACGCTTTCCGGTGGACTCGATTCGTCCGCGATGGCCAAACCGAAGGCCTTCTTCGGATCGGCTCGATCGGTCGCTCCCGAGCACGGCGGCGGCTCGCTCACCATCATCGCCACTGCCCTCGTCGAGACCGGCTCCCGGATGGACGACGTCATCTTCGAGGAGTTCAAGGGCACCGGCAACTGCGAGATCAAGCTCGATCGCTCGCTTTCCGAGAAACGAATCTTTCCCGCCATCGATGTCGCGACCAGCGGCACGCGTCGTGAAGACAAGCTCTTCCGTCCTGATCAGCTAGAGCATGTTTACACGCTTCGTCGCGGCCTACAACAGATGCCGTCCAGTTCCGCCATGGAATGGCTCATCAAGCGCATCGCCGGTACGCCGAGTAACGACGCGCTGCTCGAAGGGCTGTAAGAGGGAGGCGGGAGGCGGGAAGCGGGAAGCGCCTGCTGAGGGTACGAATGATTCTCTCCGCCGTGATTCGCATCCCGCCAAGCGCTTCGCGGTCACCGCTTCCCGCTTCCCGCTTCCCGCCTCCCTCTTCCTCGGCGCACTCCTACTCTCCGCCGCGCCACTAGCCAGCCAGGCGCCCACGGTTCCCGAGCATCCAGAGGTCGTCAACCTCACGCTCAAGGGCGTCAAGGTTGTCAAGACAAGCGAGCTCGCGTCGAGCATCTACACCACCGCGTCGTACTGCAACAGCTTCATCCTCAAGCCGTTCTGCTGGTTCAGTAAATCGAAGTATTTCTTCACCAAGAAGTACCTCGATCACAAGGAGCTCGAGCGCGATGTGCTGCGCATCCGGATCTTCTACTGGAAGCGCGGCTACCGCGAAACCGAGGTCGATACCGCGGTCGTTCCGCGCGGTCACAATCAGGTCGGCGTCACGTTCACCATCCAGGAAGGACCACCGACCCTCGTCTCCAGCATCGTCGTCAATCAGCCGGCGCCGCCGCTGCTCTCCGAGCGCGAGATCGGCCGCCGATTGGTTCTGGGCAAGGGTGGACCGCTCAATCTGATCCGGCTCGATACGTCGCGGCTGAATCTCCTGACGAGTCTCTTCGACAAGGGCTACGCGGACGCGGAGGTCGACACAACGATAGTCATCGACAGCGCGACGCACACCGCGGCGGTGACGCTGACGACGATTCCGAAGTACAAAACCACCGTCGAAGACATCGTCATCAACGGCAACGAGGGAGTGGACGACCGCACCATCCGGAAATCACTGACCTTCAACATCGGCGACATCTTCCGGCGCTCGGACATGCTGCGCAGCCAGCGGCTGCTCTACGAGTCGAATCTGTTCCGCCGCGCGTCGATCGAGCCCCGCCCGCCAATCGACATATCGTTGCCAGACTCGGCGAAGGTCGTGGTGATCACCGTCGCGGAATCACCACCCCGCGAAGCCAGATTGAGCGCGGGCTTCAACACCATCGACTTCGTCCAGCTCGAGTCTCGCTTCACCCACTACAACTTTCTTGGCGCAGCGCGTCGGCTCGATGTCCAGTTCGTGGTCGGCAACCTGTTCGCCGGCTCTCTCAACGGCAAGGGAATCTTCCGCAACGCATCGGTGCCGCAGACGAGCGCGCTCGCGCGATACTTCGTGCCGACCTACAACGCCAGCGTCGAGCTCCACGAGCCGTGGTTCGGATCGCCGCGCAACGATCTGGCGATGAGCGTGTTCACGCATCGGCGCAGTGCTCCCGGCATTTACGTCGATCGCGGCTACGGCACGAGCCTCACCTTCACACGCGAGGTCACCGACCGCGCGCCGCTCAGCTTCAACTACAGATTCGAGATGAGCAAGGTGGATGCGGGCGACGTTTACTTCTGCATCAACTTCGGCGTTTGCGACCAGCCGACGCTCGAATCGCTGCGTGGCAATCGCCGGCTGTCTCCGTTGACGGGCGCGATCTCGATGGACCGCACCAACGATCCATTCTCGCCCAATCGCGGATTCCGCTTCACCGGCGCCGTCGAGCACGCATCGACATTCACGCTCTCCGATTACCGGTACAACCGCGCCAGCGCCGACGGCGCGGCGTTCTACCAGATCCGTAAGCGTGGCGCGATCGGAGGACATCTCCGCGTCGGCTGGATCCGATCGCTTGGCAGCACCGCGCAGGCAATCGGAATCGACGCGACGATCGGCGACAACATCCTGCACCCGCGCAAGCGCTTCTACGCCGGCGGCTCGCACTCGGTGCGCGGCTTCGGCGAGAACCAGCTGGGGCCGAGGGTGCTCACCGTTCCGATCGGCGTGCTGCAGACCCACGACAGCTCCAACGTCGCGTGCCTGTCGGGAACGGACCCGACGCAGTGTGATCCGAACGCGCCGAACCTCAAGGATCGCGACTTCGAGCCGCGCCCGCTGGGCGGAAATTTCGTCGCCGAAGCCAGCGTCGAGGCTCGCTTTCCGGTCTGGCAGGACCTCCTCGGCGCCGTGTTCGTGGACGCCGGAATGGTGAGGCAGGCGACCAATCCGACCCTTCCCCGCTCCAAGGCGGCCATAACTCCCGGATTTGGGGTGCGCTACCGCTCACCTGTAGGCCCAATCCGTGCCGATATAGGCTTCAACCCAGGGCGCACTGAGTCCCTGCCGGTTGTAACCGAGAAAATCGTCAATGGCCAGAGGACGCTCGTAACATTACAACAGCGACGTACGTACGCCCCCGCCTCCGGCGGCGGCCTTCTCAACCGGATGGTCCTCCACCTGTCGATCGGCGAAGCGTTCTAATGCGCAGGTGGTGGGTCCGCCTCCTCCTCGCTCTGGTGGTGGTGGTACTTCTGTTGATGGGCGGCGTCCTGCTCATCACCAACACCGACTGGGGACGTGAGCGCGTGCGCCGCTACGTCGAAGGACTCGTCCAGCGCAACAGCCACGGTCTCGTTCACATCGGCGGCGTCACCGGCAATCTGCTGCGCGGATTCACACTGCACGACGTGGTGATCACCGACAGCGCACACCGCCCGTTCGTCAAAGTCGATGAAGCGTGGGCGCGCTACAGTCTCACCACGCTGCGCGGGAAGCGGATCGATTTCCGCGAGGTGAAGCTGGTACGGCCGGTGATCGTGATCGACAAGCTGCCCGGCGACAAGTGGAACTACGAGCGGATTTTTCCGCGCGACACGACGACGTCCACGGGACCGAAGAAAACCGGTTGGGGCACCTGGATTCGCTTCAGCGACGTGACGATGATCGAGGGCGACGTCACCGTGCGTGCACCGTGGGCGCCCGATCCGAACATCACTCCCGCCGAGCAGCAGGATGCGGTCCGACGAGCACTGGGTCCGACGGGTCGACTCAAGATCATTCAGCTCGCGAAAGGCTATCAGCGGGAGTCCAGCTTCCACCACATCAACGCGATTTTCCCGCTGGTGCGACTGGAGGATCCCGCGTTCAAGACGCACCTCGTCGATGTCGCGGCGCTGAGGATGATCGCCGAGCCATTCCGGCCGCCGGTGGCGGACGTCCGGGGACTGACTGGCACGTTCGAGTTCACAAGTGACTCACTGTGGTGGAAGGGCGCACGAGTGGCGTTCCCGCAGACCAAGGCGTCGGGCGACGGCAAGTATCTTCTCACCAACGGCGATCTTCATCTGCGCTTGCACGGCGATCCGGTGAATCCGGCCGACTTGCGCTGGGCGTGGGTCAACCTGCCGCAGAACGGATCGGGCAAGCTCGATTTCGGTCTCGACTGGACCGGGAGCAAGAGCGTCTATCTCGTCCAGAACATGGACATGACGGTGCAGCGCTCGCACATCGCCGGCCAGATCGAGGCGACCGTCACCGACACCGTCGCGTACAGGAACGCCGATCTGCGATTCGCCAATCTCGAGACGCGGCTGATCACCCAGCTCTTTCCGGCAATGACTTTTCCGCGACCGCTGACCCTGACGGGCAGCGCGAAGTTCAACGGCGGCGAGCACGCGTTGTCCGTGAACGGGGATGTCGTCGTCGACGATCGACTGTCGGGGAGAAGCCACCTGGTTGCGGTCGGGGTGATGGGTCTCGCCGGGGGAGTGTTCACCGCGCGTGATCTGCGCACCCGAATGCTGCCGTTGCAGACGGGTCTCATGAAGGCGATCGCGCCGAAGCTGTTCCTGAACGGCACCCTGAGCGGGAATGCGACTCTCAACGGCTCGAGCGCGGGGATCATGACGGCGGTCGGCGATGTGACCAACATCGATCGCGGCGCAGTCTCGCGCGCCACCGGCAGGTTTGCCTTCCGTCCGCGCGGGCTGTTGTGGGTCGATGTGGACGCACGGATGCATCCACTGTCGCTCGTCATGTTCGGACGGATCGCGGCACCGACGCTTGGCTTGCACGGAAACGCGAGCGGGCCGCTGAAGGTGAGGGGAGACCTCGGCAACCTGGCGATCAATACCCAGATGACCATCGCCGGCGGCGGATTCGTCGACGTGCGCGGCACCATGGATCTCCAGAGCGCGGTGACGGGCTACAACCTCAATTTCAATACGAGGGAGCTCAACGCCAACGCCATCATCGCGAAGGCGCCGTCCACGTCGGTGACGGCGGTCGGATCATTCAAGGGACGCGGTTTCGATCCGGCGACGATGCAGGCGGAGCTGGTTGCCGACGTCGCCGCATCTCGCATCGACACGGTTTCGGTCGACAGCGCCAATGTCCGGGTCGCGCTCGCCAACGGTCTGGCGCGCTTCGACACTCTGGCGGTCGGCGTGCCGCAGGGCATCGTCGAGGCGAAAGGAACTTTCGGATTGACGGAAGGCCGCACCGGAACGCTGTCGTATCACGTCGCCATCGACTCGCTGGAGAATTTCGCTGGATTGATCTCCAAAGACACCGGCGTCGTGCAGCCGCGACCGGGCATCCTCGCCCGCAGAGTCGCCAAGGCGAAGAGCGATTCGTCACGCCTCGCGCGGGCGACAGTCGTGGAGCGGGCGATCACCGGCCGCACCATTCCTCCGACTGTCGTCGACACTCCGACGGCGATTCCGAAGAACATCCTCTCGGGATCGATCCGCGCCGACGGTGTGGCGACGGGCAACATCAAGAACTTCAGCCTGCGCGGGACGGCGTCGGGTACCAACGTCATCGCTCAGGGCAACAGCGTCGGCTCCTTCACCGCCGATTACGACTGGGTCAACGCTAGGACGCCGCAGTCACAGGTGCGCGTAAACGGCGAAGCACGCGCGGTGCGCGCGGCGGGATTCGATCTCGACAGCGTCGGGGTGAAGCTCACTTATCAGAAGCCGAACGGCACGCTGAATCTCGTCGTCAATCAGGACAACTCGCGGACCTACGCGGCCGACGCCGCGTTCACGCTCGACAAGGTGCGCAACGAGCTGACGCTCAACAATCTCAGGCTGCAGATGGACACCAGCGTCTGGGCGAGCACCCACGCCGCGGCGCTGCACTGGGGTCAGGCCGGCGTCGATGTCGAGAACCTCGAGCTGCGTAACGGGGGCAACGGCCGCATCTACGTCAACGGCTTCGTGCCCAAGCAGGGCAGCGCGAATCTCGATATCGCGGTCGACAACGTGAATGTCGGCGACGTAATCGCGCTCACCGAGAGCGACATCAACGCCTCCGGTCTCGTCTCGTTCAACGTTCATGCGACCGGCACTCTCGAGAATCCTCAATTCAAGGGCGCGTTCGGCGCGACGGATCTCGTCTACAACGGTACGGTGATGCCGGAAGTGCACGGCAACATCGAGTACGCCAATCAGACCCTGAGCGGACGCGCCGAAGCGATGCGCGCGGGACTCCCGCCATTCCTCGTGGCCGAAGGCACGGTGCCGATCAACCTCGCTCTGACGGGCGTCACGGGCTCCAGATTCCCCTCTGACAGGCAAATCGCGCTCAACGTGACTGCCGACAGTCTGCCCCTCGACATGGTGCCACAGCTGCAAGGCTACGTCGCAAACCTCAAGGGCAAAGTCGCGAGCAACTTCAAGGTCGCCGGCACTCTGAATCACCCGCAGGTCACCGGGCAATTCACGCTGCACGAGGGACAAGCGAAGGTGGTGCTGGCGGGCATCACTCTCAATCAGATCGAGGCGTCGGTGCGACTGATGGGCGACACGGTGGTCGTCGATTCGGTCGTGGCGTACAACAACGGACGCATTGCGATCACCGGCGGGATCGGCCTCAAATCTCTGACGGCGCCGAGCTTCGACCTGAAGCTCAGGGCGAACGCGGCGCAGGTGCTGAAGAACGATCGCGGCAATCTGACCGTCAGCGCCAACCTGGCGATGGTCGGCCCGTTCAAGGACGCGCACGTCACCGGAGATGTGCGGATCATGGACGGCGTTCTCTACATCCCGCCGCCGGAGAACAAGAATCTCGTCGGCGCGGGTGATCCCGCGCTGTTCAACGTCATCGACACCGCGGTGATGGCCGACAAGGAGATATTCCCCAGCCAGAATCCACTACTCGCCAACCTTCGCATGGATGTAGAGCTCCGCGTCGACCGCGACGTGTTCGTGCGCTCGCGCGAGGCGAACGTCGAGGTGTACACCGAGGAGCCGATGGGGCTGCACGTGAATCGTGCCAAGGAATCCCTCGTGATCGACGGCGTGCTGCTCACCGAGCGTGGCGAGTACACCTTCATGACACGCCGATTCAACATCAAGCGAGGCTCGGCGACTTTCATCAACTCGACGGAATTGAACCCAACGCTGCAGGGCGTTGCCGAGTACGAGGTCAGAGAGCCCAACCGTGAAGCCATCAATATCCAGATCGTCGTCGGCGGCACGCTGAGCAGCCCCAACATCTCGCTCACCAGCGACGCGCAGCCGCCGATCAGCCAGAGCGATCTGCTCAGCTACCTCGCGTTCGGCCGCTCGTCGAGCTCGTTGCTGCAGCTCGAGGGATCGGGGCTCACCAACGGCGGCGGCAGCGAGAACGTGGTGGGACGGGGCGCCGCGCTCGCCAGCCGTCAGCTCGCCGGTGTCGCGCTGGGTGTCCTCGCCGATCAGGTCGCCGGCAGCGCCGCCCGCTCACTCGGTGCCGATGTGTTCACCATCACTCCCGCCGACGTGCAGACCGACGTCGGAGATTTTCTGCGCGCCACCCAGTTCGAGTTCGGCAAGTACATCAAGTCGCACACTTTCGTGGCGATCAAGTCGCCGCTCGATCCCGCCGCACTTCAACGCCCCGGCATCCAGGTCGTGCACCGTTTCGGCGGCCTCCGCGGCTACCGCCTCGAGACCGGCGTCGACACCCGCTACCTGCTGCGTGAGCCGACGCTCTCGCGCGACCAGAACATCGGCACGACTTCCGCTTTCGGAGCTTTTCTCATTCGAGAGTGGCGGTTTTAGCAGCGAGGAGTGAGGCGCGAGTGGCGAGCTGCATCCCGGCTCTGGTCGAGGCGAGGGGTGCTCTCTGAAAAACTGCTCGCCCGCGCCCCGGAACTACCGTGGGAGTGGCGATCCTGGACGGGCGGGACTGCGCGATGTTTTTCTGAGAGCACCCCTCACCTCTCCCACACGGGTCTGTCGGCGCGCGCGTCACACCTCGCAGTGGGGATCCTGCGGGAGGCGCTCCGGGGTGGTCCTCGCCGTTCGATACGCGCCGACGCGTGGACCGCGCATTACGGCCGCACCCGACGTCGGAACTGGGGCGTCCAGACGGCGACGCCGCGCCGAGGTGCACGGAACACACGCATACAGGGCGATGCATAGATGCAGGGAGAGGCGAGGAGTGCTCTCTGAAAAACATCGCGCAGACCGCCACATCTCAAAATGCCACCCCCACGGTTGTTCCGGGGTGGCGGCGAGCAGTTTTTCAGAGAGCACCCCTCGCCTCGACCGGAGCCGCGATACCTAGAGTCCTGAAGCTCGCCGCTTATACTCGGCGAGCGCCTCGTCGAGTCGTTCGCGAGCAGTGGTATCGCCCGGAACGTTGTGCGATGGGTGGATGTAGAGTCGCACGCCGCGATCGGCGAGGATCTCGGCGACGGTGGTGATGGTCATCCACACCACCGCCACGAACGCCATCGTCGAGACGGGGCCGACCCTGTCGACGTGATTCTTGAGCGGCACCGCCGAATCGCCGGCGGGGACGCGGGTGTCGATCACGACGTCAGCCAGCTCGAAAAGAGTCTTGCCTGATGGATGGCGCGACGCCGCGGCCTGCGCCGCCGAGCCGGTCGCGACGAGCCGCATCCCCTGCTCCTTCGCGCGCAGGGCGACGTCGATATTGACGTTGTTGATCCCCGTGTGCGAGAAGATCCACATCGTGTCGCGCTTGTCGAACGAGTAGCTCTTCATGATCGCGTTGCCGTAGCCCTCGGCGCGCTCGAGGAAGAGGAATTGGTGGATCCCCATCTCGCCGGTGATCCGCGTGAAGAAAGTCAGCGGCAGCTCGATCATCGGATGAAAGCCGACGAACCCGCCAATGCGCGGGTACATCTCCTCCACCGGAATCGTCGCGTGACCGCAGCCGAAGGTGTGCACCCATCGCTCGGCCTCGATCGAATCCGCCATCAGCTCGGCGGCGCGCTGGATGTTGGGGAGCTGGGTCTTCTCGATGTCGTCGAGAACGGACCGTGTCGAAGTCAGCCAGGTCTTGCTGAGTGTCATGATGTCGTTGAAGGGGAGCGAAGTTTCCGCGAGAGAATCGTGACGAAGATCACCAGAATGATGAGCGCGACCGGAACGATCGCAAAGGATCCGCGCATCCCGTAATTGCTGCCGAGCACCCCGGCGGTGTACGGCAGCAGCATTCCGCCGATGAGCGCCATCGCAATCGCCACGCTGAACGCGGTGCCGGAGAGCGCCGCGTATCGGTCGCCGATGAAGCCAAGCACGGTCGGAAACATCGCGGCGAATCCCACGCCGAGGGTGAACACTCCGATCGCCGCCATCGACACGCTGGTGGTCGTGAGCAGCAACGCCGCGCCTACGAGCGCTATCGCAAGGCACGCGTAGAGAACGATGAACGCCGAGGTTTTGCGCAGGATGTAGCCGAGCGCGAGCCGCGCCAGCATCATCCCCGCCCAGTAGAGCGAGAGGATCATCAGCGCCTTGCGGGCCGGCACCGCGAGCACCTCCGAGACGAAAGTCGATGTCCACCCGCCGACGCTGATCTCCATCCCGCTCTCGAGGAACAGCATCAGTCCCATCAAGAGCAGCAGCGGATCCCGCACAAGCTTGCCGGCGTCGGCGATCGGAAACCCCTGCGGCTGCTTCGGTGCCGGGAACACGGCGACTGCGAGAAACGCCACCACGATCAGCACCAGCGCCCCAACGCCCGCGACGAGCGCGGTCTCGCTGAAGCGGCCGGTGAGCGTGCCGAGCGCGAACGGAACTCCCATCGCCCCGACTCCGAAGAAGACCCCAAGCAGATTGAGATTGGCGGCGCGGCCATCGCTGCTGATGTCGGCGACGAGAGCGTTGGTGCCGCCGTTGATCACGCCGCCGCCGAAACCGATCACCAGCACCGCGAAGCGCAGCGACGTCATCGACGACGCGAATGCAATCCACTCCAGGCCGGTCGCGATCAACAGCGTCGAGACGAGGAGGATTCCCTTGTAGCCGTAGCGATCGACGAGCGGCCCGAATACGAGAGACGACGCCAGGATTCCGAACGACATCAGAAGGAACAGCGATCCCGCTTCCGCTTTACCGATTCCGAAGCGTGTCATGATCGACGGCAGCACCGCGCCGAGCACGGTAAGAACGATGCCGAAGCTGAGCATCCCGAGACACGCGCAGGCGAACAGGAACCGTCTCGAGCTCATGACGCCGCTCCCTCGGCGAGCATCGCCAGCCGGCCGGCGCCGTACAATCCGGCGTCGCTGCCGAGCGAGCTGGCAACGAGCTTCACCTGTTGGATGCCGATCGGCTGCGCCCAGAGTTTCGCCTCGGCGTAGATGCGATCGAGAAACTGGACGGCGGGCCCAAACACTCCGCCGCCGAAGACGATGATCTCCGGATTGAAGAGGCTCACCAGGTTGGCGACCGCCATCCCCCAGAGCTCGATCGCGTTGTCGATCGCGCCTTTGGCGATGCGATCACCAGCTTCGTAGGCGGCGAATATCGCGGCGGTGTCCAGCTCGTCGGGATTCTTTCTCGACAGCACGCCATCATAGGTGAGATCCGGTCCGATCAGGTCGCGGGCGACCCGCACCAGTCCCGGTCCCGATGCCTGGTCCTCGAGACATCCGTGCTGGACGTAGCGCGGCATGAACGGCCTGTCGACGGCGAGCCACCCGATGGCTCCAGCGACATCGCCGTGTCCGCGCACGACGTTCCCGCCGGCGAGAATCCCCGCGCCGATGCCGGTGCCGACGGCGAGAAAGATCGCGTCCAGTGCGCCGCGTGCCGCGCCCCGCCACGTCTCGCCGAGGATGTACGCCGCGCGATCGCTGTCGATGGTGACTCGTGTATCGGCGCCGACTGACGCGCGCAATTCATCGAGGAGGGGATAGTCGTCCCATCCGCCGATATTTGGCGCCCACACCGTGCCGCGCGCGGCGCGGTAGAGTCCGGGCACGCAGACACCCGCCGCCGACGCGCGATGCTGCGCGCTCAGTTTGTGGACGCGCTCGACGATGAGCGCGCCGACGTCGCCGCCGCTCTTCCCCGCGAGGGGCGTGACTTCGCGCGCGAGGATGTCGCCTTCGTCGTTGAACGCGGCGACAGAGAGCTTGGTGCCGCCGAGATCGGCTCCGATTACGGGCACGCACGAATATACGGCTCTGGGGATGGATCGGGACTCATGGCTGGCCCCTGTAGTCCAAAAGTCGGCAGTCTGGAGACTGGAAAGCTCGCAGCGTTTTAGTCTGTCGCTCTTGGCGTCTATAGGAAACGCGAGGCTATCAGCTCGCCAGTATGACAGCCGACAGACTCCGAGCTGTCCAGTCTCCGGACTGCCGACTTCAGGACTAGGGGTGCCAGTTGCCAGACACGATCTTTACGCCGAAAGCAGTTGAGGGTAAGGTTCCGGAGTGTGCGGCCGCGCGACGGTGGTTAACCCCGACGGAATCACGGAGAAGCTGTACGGCTTCACGAAGAAGTTCGTGCCCAGCGACTGGAAGCCACGCTACAATTTGAGCCCGCACGAAGACATTCCGTCGGTGTACTTCGATCCGTTTCTGAAGGAGAAGGTGCTGCGGACGATGCACTGGAATCTGGTGCCGTCCAAGCTCGAGAGCCGCGACAAGGTGGTGGCGTTCGACTCCCAGTACTCGACATTCAACGCGCGGATCGAGACGGTGGCGACGGCACCGACGTTTCAGCAATCGTGGCGCAGCCAGCGGTGCCTCGTCGTCGTCGATGGAATCATCGAATGGGTCGGGCGGACGAAGAAGAAGCGGATCCCGCACCTCATTCGCCGCCGCGATCGCGCGCCGTTCGCAATGGCCGGCCTCTGGAGCCGCTGGCGCGACGGGTCGGCAGGAGAGGAGCTGTGGTCATGCACTGTCATCGTGAAGGATGCCGACGAATGGTACCGGCAGTTTCACGATCGGATGGCGGTGATTCTTTCGCCCGATGCGTACGAGCAGTGGCTCGATCCGGCGCGGAAATCCGGACAGCTCGAGCTGCTCCGTGACTCCGCTGCACACTCAGACGAAGAGCTCGAGTACTACCCCATCTCGACGCTGGTCAACAATCCGCGGAACGACTCAGCGGACTGCCTGGAGCTCACCCAGCCGAAGGAAGACATTGAGCTCATGCTCGATCTTTAGACTGGATCGGAAGACCAACGGCTAAAAGAGTAAGGTGGAGGGTGCGAGGTGACTGGGAGGAGGAACGAGAGGTGCCGGCGTTTGGGACCTTTCCGCCAAACGCCCTACTCCCTCACCTGCAAGCGGAGAGGGCGGCGTGGGGCTGAATGGAGAAGGCGCTACAAACGTCCGCACCCCTCCTCCCCTCCTCCCTATTACCTCGCGCCCTCCACCTTACTCTTTTCGCCGTTGGTTTCTCCCAACTAACGTCTAACTTTTTTGTTTTTATTTGTGGCGCGTCACCCAAAGTGACTGTGCAGACAGCTCGGGCAGATGCTGTGGCTGAACTTCGAGTCGGTGTGAGTGGAGATGTACCCTTCGACGGTATGCCAGTAGTTCTCATCATCACGGATCTTCCGGCAGTACGAGCAGATCGGCAGGATCTCCTGGAGGGTCCTCACCTCGGCCAGCGCGTCCTGTAGCTCGCGCACCAGACGCTCGCGCTCCTCTTCGGCCTCCTTCGCCGCGGTGACGTCGCGCGCCACCGAGTAGATCACCCGCGCGCCGGAATCTGGCGCTGCGTTCCACCGGAGCCAACGATAGGTACCGTTCTTACAGAGGTAGCGGTTCTCGAAGTTGAGGGCCTGGCCGCCTTCCCTCACGGACGCATTCTGATTGAGCGTGCGCTCGCGATCGTCGGGGTGAACGAACTCGATGAACGGCCGCGACATGAGCTCCTCTGTCGTAAATCCCAGCGTGCGCTCCCACGCAGGATTGAGCCGCTTGAAGTAGCCGCTGAAATCGAGAAAGCACAGCATGTCGATCGACAGATCGAAGAACCGCTCCTCGATGCCGCCGAGCTGCGGCTCG
>DATFGW010000005.1:0-2340 GCA_035249045.1 Gemmatimonadaceae bacterium
CCGCGCAACATGGAGATCCGCATCGACGGCGTGCTGCCGCGCGGAGTAACGGCGAAAGACATCATCCTCGCCGTAATCGCGCGGATCGGGATCGGCGGCGCCACCGGGCACGTTCTCGAGTACACCGGCTCGGCGATTCGCGCGCTCAGCATGGAAGAGCGGATGACGATCTGCAACATGTCGATCGAAGCCGGCGCACGCGCTGGCCTCGTCGCCCCCGACGATACCACCTTCGAGTACATCGCCGGCCGTCCATTCGCACCCAAAGGAGCTGACTGGGATGCTGCGGTCTCGCGGTGGCGTGGGCTCGCGCACAACGAGGACGCAACGTACGATCGCTCGGTTCACCTCGACGCGACCAGTCTCTCTCCGATGATAACGTTCGGGACCAATCCGTCGATGGCGATTCCCATCGACGGTCGCGTGCCTGATCCTAGTGCAGCGGCGAACAATGCCGAGCGCAGCGATCTCGACAAGGCACTGAGCTACATGGCGCTCGAGCCTGGCCAATCACTTATTGGGCGCGCCGTCGACGTCGTGTTCGTTGGCAGCTGTACGAACTCCCGCATCTCCGATCTGCGCCAGGCGGCAGACGTGATGCGAGGACGGCGTGTCGCACCGGGCGTACGGATGCTGGTCGTTCCGGGATCGAGATCGGTGAAGCGCGAAGCCGAGGCGGAAGGACTCGATCGCGTTTTCAGAGATGCTGGCGCGGAATGGCGTGAAGCGGGATGCTCGATGTGCATCGCCATGAACGGCGATCAGCTCCAGCCCGGTCAGAGCGCGGTGAGCACGAGCAACCGGAACTTCGAAGGGCGACAGGGGAAGGGTGGCAGGACGTTCCTCGCCAGTCCTCTGACTGCAGCGGCGACGGCTGTGACCGGCGCGATCGCCGACGTCAGGACGCTCGCATGACGACAGGCATCGAGCCTTTCACCAGGCTGACCTCGACCTGCCTCGTGCTCCCGGCCGAGAACGTGGATACCGATCAGATCATTCCCGCCCGGTTTCTCAAAACGGTCGAGCGCCGCGGACTCGGCGCCCATCTGTTCGCCGACTGGCGCGTCGACGATCAGGGCAGACTGCGGCCCGAGTTTCCGCTCAACTCGGCCGACGCGTCGAAGTCATCGATTCTGGTCGCGGGGCACAACTTCGGCTGCGGCTCGTCCCGCGAGCACGCGCCGTGGGCGCTGCTCGACTTCGGATTCCGCGCTGTGATCAGCACCGGCTTCGCCGACATCTTCCGCAACAATTCCTTGAAGACCGGACTGCTCCCAGTCACCCTGCAGCCATCTGCGCACGCCATGTTGCTCGAGCTACTCGCGCAAACACCCGGTGCTGAAGTCACCATCGATCTCGAGTCGCAGACGGTCGCATTCTCGGTTCCCGCTTCGCGCTTCCCGCATCTCCAATCCGCGGCCCGCCATCCCTTCCACGTCGACCCTTTCGCCCGCCAGTGTCTCATCAACGGCGTCGACGAGCTCGGATTTCTCCTCGCCGAGGACGCCGCGATCGCCGCCTACGAATCATCACATCCCGCGCGCGTATCCACACGATGAAAGTCGCGCTGTTGCCGGGCGATGGCATCGGACCAGAGGTAGTCGCGGAAGGAGCGCGCATCCTTCGCGCTGTCGCGGACCGGTGGGGCCATACTATCGATCTCAGTGAGGGACTGATTGGTGGCAGCGCGCTCGATGCGTGCGGCACTCCGTTGCCCCCGCAAACCGCGGAGATTTGCCGTAATGCTGATGCAGTTCTGCTCGGCGCGGTCGGGGGCCCGCGTTGGGACAACCCGGATGCCAAGCTGCGGCCGGAACAGGGCCTGCTCGGCCTGCGCAAAGCTCTGGAGGTCTACGCGAATCTGCGACCCGTCAGCGTCCATCCATCCCTCACTGCCGCTTCGCCATTGCGCGCCGAGCGACTCGAGGGCGTGGACCTCGTTTTCGTCCGCGAGTTGACGGGTGGGATGTACTTCGGTGAAAAACGCCGCGAACGCGTCGACGGTTACGAGCGCGCAATCGACGAATGCGTGTATACCACTCCCGAGGTCGAGCGGGTGACGCGGGTCGCCGCCGAGCTCGCACGCAAGCGTCGCCGCAAGCTGACGTCGGTGGACAAGGCGAACGTTCTGGAGACGTCGCGACTGTGGCGATCGACCGTCACTCGAGTCATGAAGGACGAATATCCGGATGTCGAGCTCGATCACCTGCTGGTCGATGCGTGTGCGATGGAGCTTCTGCGCAGGCCGGCCCGGTTCGATGTCATCGTCACCGAGAACATGTTCGGGGACATTCTAACAGACGAAGCATCGATGCTCGCCGGATCGCTGGGGATGCTGCC
>DATFGW010000006.1:0-6933 GCA_035249045.1 Gemmatimonadaceae bacterium
GACAGAATTGCGATGCTCTTCCGCGCCAACGTGAACGCCGCGATCAGCGAGTTCGAGCAGCCCGAGAAGATGCTCAACCAGATCATTCTCGACATGCGCTCGCAGCTGGTGAAAGCGAAGCAGCAGGTTGCCGCGGCGATCGCCGACGAGAAGCGTCTCCAGGATCAGACCCGCCAGGAAATGAAGGAGGCGGAAGATTGGGAGCGGCGCGCAATGCTCGCCGTCCAGCAAAGCCAGGACGACCTCGCCAAGCAGGCGCTCGTCCGCCGCTCCGAGCACATGTCGCGCGCCGACCAGTTGAACCTCACCTGGCAGGCCCACAAGCAGGAGACCGATCGCCTCAAGGATTCACTGCGCACCCTCAACGACAACATCGAAGAGGCGAACCGGAAAAAGAATCTCCTCCTCGCCAAACAGCGCCGCGCCGACGCCCAGAAGCGCATCAACGAGACCATGTCCCACATCTCGGAGAAGTCGGCGTTCGAGGCGTTCGCGCGGATGGAAGAGAAGATCGACGCCAATGAGCGGAAGATCAGGGCGAGCGCCGAGATCGAGGAAGAGTTCTCGGGCGACAAGCTTGCGAACGACTTCAAGCGCCTCGAGGCGGCCGGCGGCAATCAGTCCGCGGAGATGCTGCTCATCCAGCTGAAGCAGAAGATGGGCGTCCTCCCTTCCGGTACGCAGCTCAATAACCGCGCGCTCGGATCGGGCGCCGCGAGTCATGAAGAAGAAGCGGTCGAAGTCGAAGAGATCCCCGACGAGAAGAAATAGCCTTGGCTAGCGCGGCGGTCCCCGGCCGGTCCAGAGTAGCGCCGGTCATCACCGGCGTCATTCTGACGCTGTTGCTCCTCTGGATGCTGGGAGCGACCGCGCACGTCTTTCTTCTCCTCTTCATCGCGATCATCATCTCGCTTTACCTCGGCGCGGTGAGGGATCTGCTGGTGAACCGCGGGCACGTCCCGCCCCGACTCGCATTCTTCATCTCGGTAGTCGGTACTGCCGCGGCACTGCTCGGATTGTTCGCCATCCTCCTCCCGCCGGTCATCGAACAGACCCGCGCGCTGATCGTCGTGATGCCGAACTACATCGAGGCGTGGGAAAATGGAATCGCTCGCTTCGTCGCGCGTTTCCCGGCGCTGCGCGACCTCTGGAAGCCCGGCGAACATCCGCTGATCGGCGTCGTCTACGACCAGCTTGCAGCCCAGGCACAGGGTGTCGTGCCGCGAGTGCTTTCGTTCGTGCAGGTGCTGATCGATTGCTTCGCCGTGATCGTGATGAGCATCTACCTCGCGCTCCAGCCAGGCACCTATAGAGAGTGGCTGATCGCGCTGTTTCCACCGATCCACCGCGACCTCGTGCGCGATGTCCTTCGGGATCTCGCCGACGCGTTGCGCGCGTACATCGTCGGACAGCTGCTGACGATGACCGTTCTCGCGGCGCTCACCGCCGCGGGTCTGTATCTGCTCGACGTTCCCTACTGGCTGACCTTTGGCGTCTTCACCGGACTGGTCGCGGTCGTCCCGTTCTTCGGCACTCTCCTCTCCACGACTCTGCCCGCGCTCTTCGTGCTCGGCGGACCTGGCGGCGGTACGAGAGCTCTCTACGTCCTTCTGCTCGGCGTGGTGATCCACCTTATCGAAGGAAATCTCGTCTCGCCGCTCGTCATGTCGAAGAAAATCGACATGCCTCCAGTGCTGACCATCACCGCCGTGCTGGTGATCGGAAAACTTCTCGGCCCGCTCGGCCTGATCGTCGCGCTTCCGACCCTCGTGACCGTGATGGTCGTCGTGCGCCGCATCCTCATCAACCGGATCTATGAAGGGAAGGGCTTCAGGAAGAGCACCCGCGACCGGATCTTCGTGCTACGCGTCCCCGTGCCCGACGGAGGCGTCCTCGTTCCCACGACACCGCCGCCCGACCTGATCTCGATTCGAGAGAAGCCGGCCGCGTAGCAACGCAGTAACTGCCTCCCTAGATGCTGCCGCCCTGAGTAAGGGTGAGCTGAACTCGCGTTCCTGCAAAAACGGCGTCGGCGACCAAATCCCAGCCATCGGCGGCACGTGGCGTCAGCGTGAAGGGCAGGTCCTCAACGAACGTGTCCGCGGCGAGGGAGAGATCCACCGACATACCGTGCTGAGTCCAAGTGCCGGCAAGGTCCACGTCCATTGCCGCGGTGCCGGGCGATGCGACTAGATGTAAGTGACCCGATGTCGTTCCGTTTTCAGCGAGAACGAGATTGACGGTGCTGCCGGCCAGTAGCTGGTTCGTCTGGCCAGACGAACCCGTCGTAATGAATTGCGTTGCTACATAAGAACCGGCCGCACTAACTCCGGGCGCGGTCGTTTCGCTGCCGCACGCTGCTACCATTGCGGCCGCAATCACACCCGCCGTGACGGTCAAAGCTCGGTTCATTGGTACCTCCAGTGGTGAATGCAACGCATGATGATGCCTGAAAGAATCACGCCATGGAGCGATGCGACGCTTACGGCTGCCAGCCAACGATGCCTCTGATTTCGGGGACATTGCGATTCTCTGCGGCAACCTTTGCGTGAGGATTCGGCCGTGCAGATCGCATTGTCCGTCAGGAGTCTGAGCAAGACCTACCATTCCGGTGCGAGGGCGCGCGCTGTCGCTATCCCGGCATTGCGCGATGTGTCCTTCGATATCCAGCGCGGTGAAATCGTCGGAATCGTCGGCAGGCCTGATTCCGGCAAGTCCACCCTCCTGCTGTGCCTGAGTGGCCTGCTGCGTCCGGACAGCGGCAGCATTTCGTGGTTCGGTGAGCAGATCGCCGGGCATCACGTTCCCGCCGGCCTCGCTTACATCCCACAGCGCACCGGCTACTACTCCTTTCTCACCGTGCGCGAGGCCCTCGAGTACTACGCGACTCTTCACGATCTTTCCTCGGCGGGCCGCGCCTGCCAGGTCGAGGCGGCGCTCAAGGATGTAGCGCTGCACATCCACGCTTCGCGGCGGGTGAGCAGCCTCTCGTCGGGTATGCTACAGCGGCTCGGACTGGCGCAGGCGCTCATTGGCGAGCCGCGGGCGATCCTGCTCGACGAAACGCTCTCCGGCCAGGGCCTTCTCTTCGACGACGATGTCGTCGCGCTGCTCTCCAATCTTGCTCGGCGTGGCATCACGACAATTCTGGCTGCGCCCAATCCGATCGAGCTGCATCGAATCAATGCGCGCATCATCAATCTCGTGGAAGGCCGAGTGGTTCAGATGCGTGACCCAAACGCTGCGCGCGTAGCCGAGCGATTCGGTTGAAAGTCGGTTCGGCGGGTTCTAGCTTCCGCGAATGGCAGACCCCGAATTCCGGCTTTACAACACCCTGACTCGCAGGGTCGAGCCGTTCGTTCCGGAGGACGGCAAGACCGTGCGCATGTACACCTGCGGACCGACGGTTTATAAACCCGCGCACCTCGGAAATTTTCGGACGTTCCTGTTCGAGGATTTATTGCGCCGCGTGATCACGCTGCGTGGCTGGCAGAATTACCAGGTGATGAACCTGACCGATGTCGATGACAAGATCATCAAGTCGGCAAGTGAGCAGGGGATAGGCATTGGAGATGTGACTGCACCGGTGACTGCGACGTTTCACGCCGATCGCGCCTTTCTGCGCATTCAGGATGCCGAGCTCTATCCGCGCGCGACGGAGCACATTCCGGAGATGATTGCGATCGTGCAGCGACTGGTGGATCGCAATCTCGCGTACAAGGCTGAGGACGGCACCGTCTATTACGCGATCGACCGGTTCAAGGATTACGGGAAGCTCTCGAGGCTCGATACCCGTGAGGTGAAGGCAGGCGCCCGCGTGTTGCAGGACGATTACTCCAAGGAGAACGCCCAGGATTTCGCGTTATGGAAGGCGGCGAAGCCCGAGGACGAAGCGACGGGCGCAGCCTGGGATTCTCCGTGGGGTCGGGGCCGTCCCGGGTGGCATCTCGAGTGCTCGGCGATGGCAATGAAATATTTGGGGGAGACCCTCGACATCCACTGCGGCGGGATCGATCTCATCTTCCCGCACCACGAGGACGAGATCGCGCAATCAGAGGGCGCGACGGGAAAAATGTTTTCGCGCTTCTGGTGTCACGGGGAGTTTCTGTTGACCGACGGCAGCAAGATGGCGAAGCGGCTTGGAAACGTCGCGACGGTGCAGGATCTTCGCGACAAGGGCGTTCCTGCCGCTGCGTTCAGGCATTTCGTTTTTTCCACCCACTATCGAAAGCAGCTGAACATGTCTGGCGAGGCGCTCGAGGCCTCGATCGAAGGAGTGCGCCGGATCGGTGACTTCGCCGCGCGGCTGGCTGAAGCGAAGGGTGCGACGCCGGAGCTCGAGGAGATCGCCGAGCAGACCGAGGCCGAGGTGAAGGCGGCGTTGTTCGACGACCTGAACGCGCCGACGGCGCTTGGTGCTCTTTTCACATTTGTGCGAAAAGCGAACGCCGAGCTGGATCGCAACGGTGTGGACAAGCGCGCGCTGCAGAAGGCACGCGACATTTTCGAGCTGATCAACTCGGTGCTGGACGTGGTGCCCGCGGCCGAGGGCGCCGATCCCGAGCTGGCGGGGTGGGTCGAGGAGCGTCTGGCCGCTCGCAAGGACGCGCGCCTCCGCCGGGAATTCGCGCTGGCCGATTCAATTCGCGCCGAGCTCGAGACGCGCGGGATCGCTATCGAGGACACCCCGCAGGGCACCAAGTGGAAGAAGCTGCGGTAGGCACTGCACTCAGCTTCTGAATTTCGCGGCTTTTTGCGGAGTTTTGCGAGGCGAGAGGTGGGGCGCGCGTTTGGGTTGACTCGCCCCTCTAAGTTGGCTATTCTACTAGGCTTGCGATGAAAAATCGCTGTTTGTTGCTGACGTAGCTCAATTGGCAGAGCAGCTGATTTGTAATCAGCAGGTTGCGAGTTCGATTCTCGCCGTCAGCTCTGCCGGGTCGGTTGGCAAAAAAGTGGCGAATCGGTGGGGTTCCTGAGTGGCCAAAAGGAGCAGACTGTAAATCTGCCGGCTTATGCCTTCGAAGGTTCGAATCCTTCCCCCACCATGATGAGTAGAGGGGGTCGGATTTTTTTAGTGACTGCACTTGTCAGCAATCAGCAATGAGTTGTCCGCAGTTCGCAGTCCGTAGTCGAAACGTGCGGGAGTAGCTCAGTTGGTAGAGCGCTAGCCTTCCAAGCTTGATGTCGCGGGTTCGAGTCCCGTCTCCCGCTCTGATGGAATCGAAGGAAGCGCATTGTGCAGGAAGCGGCGAAATTCCGCCGTGCAGGAGAAGGGAAGAAGCCGCTCGCGTAGCTCAGTTGGTAGAGCACACCCTTGGTAAGGGTGAGGTCATCGGTTCAATCCCGATCGCGAGCTTGGTCAAAACGAGATACGTCTGAGGACGACATGAGCAAAGCCAAATTTGAGCGTAACAAGCCGCACGTGAACGTAGGAACGATCGGTCACGTCGATCATGGGAAGACCACTTTGACGGCTGCGATCACGACGATTCAGGCCAAGAAGGGATTAGCCCAGCAGGTGGCCTTCGACCAGATCGACAAGGCGCCCGAGGAGAGAGAGCGCGGTATCACGATCGCTACCGCTCACGTCGAGTACGAGAGCGAGAAGCGGCACTACGCGCACGTCGACTGCCCGGGACACGCCGACTACGTGAAGAACATGATCACGGGCGCGGCCCAGATGGACGGAGCGATTCTGGTGGTATCGGCCGCTGACGGCCCGATGCCCCAGACCCGTGAGCACATCTTGCTCGCCAAGCAGGTGAACGTCCCCTACATCGTGGTTTTCATGAACAAGGTGGACATGGTGGACGACGCCGAGCTGCTGGACTTAGTTGAGCTGGAAGTCAGAGAGCTGCTTAGCTCGTATGACTTCCCCGGCGACGACACCCCGATCATCAAGGGGTCGGCACTCAAGGCTCTCGAGTCAGGAGACCCGAACAGTGAGTACGGTAAGAAGATCGGCGAGCTCATGGATGCGTTGGACTCTTATATCCCGCAGCCCAAGCGTGAGACGGATAAGCCGTTCCTGATGCCTGTTGAAGACGTGTTCTCGATCACTGGCCGTGGTACTGTAGCGACCGGGAGAATCGAGCGTGGCAAGATCAAGGTTGGCGAGGAAGTGGCCCTCATTGGCTTTGGCAGCGACAAGAAGACGGTCATCACCGGAGTTGAGATGTTCAGGAAGTTGCTCGACGACGGTCAGGCTGGTGACAACGTCGGTCTCCTTCTCCGCGGCATCGACAAGAACGACGTCGAGCGCGGGATGGTGCTGGCCAAGACCGGGTCGATCACGCCGCACACCAAGTTCAACGCTGAGGTTTACGTGTTGACCAAGGAAGAGGGCGGCAGACACACGCCCTTCTTCAAGGGTTACCGTCCGCAGTTCTACTTCAGAACGACGGACGTCACAGGCTCAGTAGAGCTGCCCGAAGGGATGGAGATGGTGATGCCTGGGGACAACGTTCAGATGACGATCGAGCTCATTACGCCGATCGCGATGGACGAAGGTCTCCGCTTCGCAATCAGAGAAGGCGGCCGCACCGTCGGCGCAGGCGTAGTCACCAAGATTCTCAAGTAACGGGAGGCGGGAAGCGGGAGGCGGGAAGCGCAGTCCGCAGTCCGCCGCCCGCAGCAGTCCGCAGTCCGCAGTCCTCAGCTGTTAGACCGCAGTCCGCAGTTAGTGTCCCAATCCGCAATCAGTCAGCAACCCGCAATAGCAGTTAGTCCAGCTCCCGCAGCACTTAGTCCGCAATCCGCAGTCAACTCGATGTAATTGGAAGGATAAGCACCATGCCCCGCGACAAAATCATTCTAGCGTGCGAAACCTGTAAGAATCGCAACTACTTCACCGACAAGAACAAGCGCCTGCACCCCGAGCGCGTCGAGTGGAAGAAGTATTGCCCACGCTGCAATACCCATAAGGTCCACAAG
>DATFGW010000007.1:0-2238 GCA_035249045.1 Gemmatimonadaceae bacterium
GATCGTGTCGCAGTACAGGGGATCCTTCCAGGCGCCCAATTGGACACCCGATGGCAAGGCACTGATCTACAACCAGGAAGGGAAGCTCTATCGCTTCGATCTAAGCTCGCGCGTCGTCGAGACGATCAACACCGGCTTCGCAACACGAAACAACAACGACCACGTGCTTTCGTTCGATGGGCGCACGCTCGGAGTCAGCAACCACGCGCCCGAGGACAGCGGCGCGTCGATCGTCTACACGGTGCCCGTCACGGGCGGGACGCCGAAACGCATTACCGCCAAAGGCCCGTCATATCTGCATGGCTGGTCGCCGGACGGTCGCTGGCTGGTCTACACCGGCGAGCGGAACAAGGAATTCGACATCTACAGGATTTCGACGGATGGCGGCGGCGAGATAAAGCTCACCAACACGCCCGGCCTCGATGACGGCCCCGAGTATAGCCCCGACGGCGAACACATCTACTTCAACTCCGTGCGAAGTGGACGAATGCAGATCTGGCGGATGCGTCCCGATGGAAGCGACGCGCGGCAAGTGACCGAAGACGGCTTCAACAACTGGTTCCCGCACATCTCGCCCGACGGAAAGTGGATTGCGTTCATTTCTTTCCCGCCGGAGGTTCCTCCGGACGACCATCCCTTCTACAAGCACGTCATGATTCGTCTGATGCCGGTGGCCGGCGGCGCGGCGAGAGTCGTCGCCTACGTCTATGGTGGGCAGGGCTCCATCAATGTTCCGTCGTGGTCGCCGGATGGAAAAAAGCTCGCCTTCGTGAGCAATACCACCATGGATCGATGAGGCGGTGAGCCTTGGGCGAGAAGCGCAACCTTCGCTGCAAGGCAATCCTGTTCGATCTCGACGGAGTACTCGTGGACTCGGCGGAGTGCATCGAGCGCACCTGGCGCGGCTGGGCGGCGCGCCACAAACTCGATCCGGAGAAGGTCATCGCCGCGGCGCACGGACGACGGACCCGGGAGACGATTCAGCTCGTGGCGCCGGAACTGGCCGCCGATGCCGAAGTCGCTACGCTCGAGGCCAACGAGGCGATGACCTCCGAAGGGGTGCGCGAGATCGAGGGCGCGCGTGAGCTGCTGCGCGGTCTTCCAGCAGACAGTTGGGCGATCGTCACGTCGGGAATCCGAGCGGTCGCCGAGTTCCGAATCAAGCTGATGGGACTGCCATCGCCGCGAGTAATGGTCTGTGCCGATGACATCGCGCGCGGCAAGCCGGACCCGGAGGGATATCTCACCGCCGCGGCCCTGCTCGACGCAGCGCCCGCGGATTGCGTCGTCATCGAGGATGCGCCGGCGGGCATCGAGGCCGCGCATAACGGAGACATGCGTGTGATCGGCATCATCGGGACTTACCCCGCCGCGACGCTCGGCGCCGCTGACGTCATCGTGAGCCGCTTGAAGGATCTCACCCTCGGGCGTGACGGAGCGCAAATTCTGATCGAGCTCGAGACGGCCTTCGCTCGGAAAGAGGGTAGCCCCGTATGACAGCACGAATCTCAGGCGCGATGTTGGTGGTGATGGCAATACTCGCGTTGTCCGCGCAGCACGCAGCGAGCCAGCAAGTCGGCACCACTCCGCCGCCCGACGAAAGGTTCAAGGCGGACATACTCGTGATCGCCCCGCACCCCGACGACGAGTCCACCATCGCCGGGTATCTCGCTCGCGCTGTACTGGACGAACACCGGCGGGTCGCCGTAGTTCTCACCACTCGCGGCGACGCCGGCCAGAATCTCGTCGGCAATGAGCAGGCGCGCTCGCTGGGCGAGATTCGTGAGATCGAGACACGACAGGCGCTGGCGTCGATCGGGATCACCAACGTTTTTTTCCTCCGCGCGCCGGACACGCCGAGCCAGGATCTCGCCGATGTGCTTCGCTCGCTGGAGACGTCCAATCATGGGAGCTCGCTCGGTGAGGCCGTGCGGTTCATCCGGCTGACGAGGCCCGATGTCGTGATCACGATGCTGCCCGCCACCGTCGTCGGTGAGAATCACGAGGATCATCAGGCGTCTTCGGTGATCGCCACCGAGGCATTCGACATTGCAGGAGACCCGACGTGGTTCCCCGAGCAGGTGGCTGCACCGGAAGACCGGCTCTGGTATGGCAATCTGATGGAAGGCCTTCACGCGTGGCAGCCGAAAAAACTCTACTACTATACCGACGCGACCCATTTCGATTTCATGCAGGGCAAGGGACCGCAGTACTCGCTGACCGAGATATCGCCATCTC
>DATFGW010000008.1:0-6115 GCA_035249045.1 Gemmatimonadaceae bacterium
TGCTGGTCAACACCGATTCTCGACAACGAAGGTACAGTGCTTGGCACCTTCGCCATGTACTATGACGAGCCGCGCAATCCGACAGATGAAGATCTGGCGCTCACCGAAACAGCGACACTGCTCGCCAGGAACATCATCAAGCGCGCACGCACGGCCACGGCGCTCCGCGCCCGCACGAAGGCCGCCGAGCGGTTGGCGCTGGCGCTCCAGGAAAGTGAAGCGCGGTTCAGGATGATGGCGGAGACGATTCCGGTTCAGGTTTGGACCGCGCGGCCCGACGGGATGCTCGATTTCGTCACCCAGCGCACGGCGGCCTATTTTGGCGTTCCCGCGCCAAGTCTGCTGGGTGAAGGCTGGGCGGCGCTCGTGCATCCGGACGACATCGAGCGCGCGGCGTCGCACTGGAAGCACGCGCTGGAGACGGGAGAAGCCTACGAGGTGGAGTTCAGGGTGCGCGATGCCGCTGGAGAATTCCGGTGGCAGCTGGTGCGCGCCGATCCGATGCGCGCGCCGGACGGCCAGGTCATCCAATGGTTCGGCTGCACCGCCGACATCGAGCAGCAGAAGCGCATGGAAGCCGCGCTCGACGACGCGCTGGGTGAAGCGAGGTACGCGAACAAGGTCAAAGCCGATTTCCTGGCGATGATGAGTCACGAGCTGCGCACTCCGCTCAATGCGATCGGCGGCTATACCCAGCTCATGCTCGATGGAATCTCCGGTCCGGTGACGGAGAGTCAGCAGAATTTTCTGCAACGAGTGCTGCGCAGTCAGCAGCATCTGCTCGGGCTGATCGAGAGCGTGCTCACCCACGCCAAGCTCGAGGCTGGCAAGGTCACCTATCGAATCACCGATGTGCTGGCGCACGAGATTCTCGAGGTCATCGATCCGCTGACTGCGCCACAGCGCGCCGCCAAGCACATCGCGTATCGCTGCGACGACACCGATCCGAAGATGAAACTGTGCGCCGACAAGGACAAAGTCGTGCAGATCATGCTCAACATCCTGTCGAACGCGGCGAAGTTCACGCCGGCGGAGGGTACCATCACCGTTTCGACATCGGTTCCGGCGCCGGGCGTAGGTGCGTTTTCGGTGCGCGATACAGGCATCGGGATGTCCGAGGATCAGCTGGCGATCGTGTTCGAGCCGTTCGTGCAGTTCGACAGCAAGCTCGGGCGCGAGAGCAGCGGCACCGGCCTCGGCATGCCGATCAGTCGGGAGCTGGCGCGCGGGATGGGCGGGGATCTGGTTGCGACCAGTGAGCCGGGCGCCGGGACGACTTTCACGCTATGGCTCCCGTTGGCGACGAGCTGACGCCAGCCACGCTCGGCGGCGCGTGAGCCCTCTAAAAATTTGTGATCCCCACCCGGCCAAAACCCGGTAGGTAGCGGGCGCAACGCTGCGCACCCGAGTTACGGCCCTCTTGGAGCGCCTAACAAGCTCAGCCGTTTCCCACGTTCGGCGCGTTCGTCAAAAACAGAGGCCTTGGAAAGGCCAGTTTTCGCCGCCCGCCAGTTCCCGCCGTCGCGCGTACCGACAGGGCGAATCGACGCACACCTCTCACACGAGGTCGATGAATATGTTCGAAGCTTTCGCGCAATTATTCCCTGCCGATTGGCAAGGCGCGGTGCTCACTTTGCTGGCGCCAATGCGCTGGCTCGCAGCGTGGCAATCCTCGTTGGGTAGCTCGTGGCTGGGCGGACATTCCGCCGCCGGCGCGCTGTCCTGGTTCGCGTTCCTCTTCCCCGCGCTGCTCCTCGCGGCGGGAATGTGGTGCACCCTCGCATCGATTTACACGCTGCCGTTCCGCTCGGGACGCGGTGCAGTCATCACGTCGATGTTGATGGCGTGGTGGGACGCTGGGCGCGTCATCTGGTTGTTCTGGACCGGAATGCTGCGCGTCGCCGTCGCCTTCGTCGGCTGGATCATCGGCTCGGTGCGCTTCGCCTTCCTGATGGTGAAGAACATCTTCCTCGGTCTGCTGCGCTCGCCGCTGACGCTGCTGGATTGGACGTCGAAGCGCTACTTCCAGCCTGGTGTACCCTGGGTCGCGTTCCTGATCCTCACCGTCTGGTGCGCGATCGAAGCGACGATCTTCACCTTCACGCTCCAGCCGACCCTCAATGAAGTGTTCGGCAGTCTCACCGGATTCGATCCGAATCCGCGGGTGATGGCGCCGCTGCTGTGGATGTTCCTGTTCATGCTCGTCGCCGGCAGCTTCGCCTGCGTCCAGGTCGTGACGGAGGCGGTGAAGGAGAAGAAGACCGCTACCATAGTACAGATGCTCGTCGTCGAGAGCGCGGTCATGTTCTTCGAGGTCGTGTTCCTCTATCGCGAGCTGATCGATGCCATCACGCCGTGGATCGCCCAGCAGTCGGGCGGCTCGGTGCAGCTCGGCATCGGCGCCACGCTGGCGCTGGCTTCGTTCGGCTGGCTCGGTGTGCGCGGCATGTCGTGGTTCCTGTTCGGACGATTTGGAACTCCGGCATTGCTGGCGATCCTGTCGCGCCAGGCAGTGACGCACGACGGCGCGGCTCGCCCTGTGGTAATGGCAGTCGAGCCGGGTCTCTGGCGCGAGCCGGTCAACGCTCTCAAGGCGGAGACAGCGTGGTTCCACGAGGAAGCGAAGCGCATGTTCGAGCTGCTGTCGCTGCCCGTGCTCCAGCTCCTCGCAGCAGCGATCAACTTCGCGGTCGTGACCATCAAGTCGCGGCCCATGTTCTCACTACCGTTCAAGTCGCTCGACGACGTGCTCTCGGCGACGCCGATGGTCCACGTTCGTCCCACGCTGGAATCAGCGGCGCGGAAGCTGACGCCGCACGATCCCCGGCCGAGGGTAGCATGATGAGAAACTCACGGGCAGTGATTGGGGCCGCGCTCGCGGCGGTTACGCTGAGCGCGGCGGTGGCGTGCGTGCCGACGGCGGATGGTGCGCGCGTCGCGAGATCGACGCTGGTGATCGGGATCGACGTCAGCGGATCGTTCAGCGGCAAGAATCGATATGAAAGCTCGATCGATTTCGCCGCTAATTATCTGTACGCGCACATTCATGGGCTGGGCGGGCTGAAGCAGCCGACGGCGGTATTCGTCGGTTCGTTCGGCGGCGAGAAGCCGGGCGAGACCAAGTCATTTCAGCCGATCCACACTTTTCAGAACATGACGGTGCCGCAGATCGCGGCGTTCCTCCGCAAGGAGTATCCGTCGCGCGATGGATTGACGGATTTCAATCCGTTCTTCGAGCGCGTCGGGACGCTGGTGAAGCGCCAGAACCTGGTGCTGTCGCCGCTCAACATCGTGATGCTGACGGACGGAATTCCGGATACGCCGTCGGAGAAGAACGACAGTCTGAGCAAGTACAAGAAGATCAATGTCAGCGGGCTGGAGTATCTGTCGAAAAACACGACGGTGCGCATCCTGTATCCGCGCCCGACGGTGGCGGTGCACTGGGAGAAGAACGTCCCGCGCCGCAGGGTGCGCATGTGGACGGTGGACGACGAGGTGATGGCGACCTGGCGCTCGCACTACAAGGCGGGCGCGCAACCCGAGACCCAGGCCGAGCTCTGGAAGTGGATCAACGACAACGTCGATTTCCGGGTACGAAGCTCGGGAATACTATAGGCCCGATGCACAAACGCCCCGCGCTTATGCGCGGGGCGTTTGCTTTTCCGGCGGGACGATCGGCGTCTGAGCGAAGTTGCGGGGTCTCTGCTGCGCCACCCAATCGCGGCGTCTTGACTTGTCGATCGCTTGCGCTTGAACTTGTATCTCGAAACACATTTGACCTTCAGTATGCGAACTTCAGTCATCTTTCTCGTTGCTTACGTGTTTCCTGCTTGTTGCGTGGCACAGGAGATCCAACTTCGCTTCGAGGTGAAGCCTCCGCCTCTCACCTTCTCAGCGCTTAAGGCTCTGCCAGGACCCACTCCTGATCATTCGTGTCCTTTTGCCCCAATTGATCCCGACTCCAGCAAACTGACACCGATTGCCCTCCCTGATACGACGATTCTATTTCTTCCTCGAGACTGGCAACTCCTCTCACAGGCTGAATCGGATCCTGATGATACGAGAATAAGCACACCGGATGGCAGCCGAGTCCGTATTGGGCTCGAGCGCAACGGCGCCAAGGGCCGCAGCTTCCTGAGTTATGGGCCGGGCAAAGAGCTGCCCCGTGGCGAATCGTGCACCTTCGACAGCGGAGACCTGGGGGCCATATGGACTTTCTATGGGCCTGACCCTGACGCTCGGGACAGACCGCTACCTTTCGTTGCATTCGGTGACTTCATGGTGCCGGGCTCGAGGTGGTATCACGTCACCATTTCCAGCAAGACCCCGCAACAACGCGAGTCAGTAGTCCGCCTAATGACGAATCTGCTGCTTCATCGAAGCGTCGGACCGCCAGGAATACCGCTCTGACACGGCTCGAGCAGCATGGACGTCCGCAATGACCGCACTTTCCACTTCCCAATCCATGCATTCTTTGACTGGAAGCTCAATCTCGTCGACGAGTTTAGTTTCGACGTTCGGGATTTCACGACTCGCCCGGCAAATCGCTAACGTCGCGATCATCGGCGCATTCTGCCTCGCCGGTTGCACATCCGGCGAGGCCAAAATCAGGGTTGATGCGTGGCTGCCCGCGCCCTTGTCGCCAGCGATGCTCACAGTCAACGTGAGCGATGGTCGATCCAGCCGCACGCTGACCGGCGGGGACTTTCAACTCGTCGGCGGGTTCCAATACCACGGCCCGACCATCGAGACGAGCAATCAAGGTACCCTGAAGATCGATTATGTATTGGTCCCGGTCGGATCGACTGTGCCCGTGAGTTCCGGATCGGTGGAACTGCCGCTCCGTCCCGATTGGAGTTACGGCGTTACCATTCGCCCGGACAGCGCCGATCCTCGGCGTTTCTGTTTCGGCTGCCAAGGGGCGAAAGCGTTTCCACTCGCTCCAGCGTTTCGGATTTCTCAGACCGACTCGATCTATGTGGTGTGGGGTGGAAATTCGATCAGGCATCCCGTGATTTATTAGGTTCGCTGACGGCTTGTGATACTTCTCTTGCGGGTTCTAGCTCTCGTCGCGTTAGTGGCTATCACCGCTGCCTGCAGAACCGTACCTTCGGACGGCTGTGCAGATTCACGCCAACGCGCCATAAGGTCGGCTGAGGAGCGGGCAGCACTGCCAAACTCCGAGCCACGCTCATTCTCCGGACTTGTTCTTGGTGCTTACTCCAGGGGTCTGCTTATCGGAGCCACTGCAACCCTGCGGGACCTCAATGTCAGTCAGGGCTCCGATTCGCTCGGCGTCTTCAGGTTCGCGCAACTCCCAGTCGGCTGGCACTACATACAGCTGAGAAGGATGGGCTTCGAACAGCTCACAGACAGCATTTTTGTTTCGGCGACCGTTGGGACGACAGCAGTGTACGAGTTAGCGGTGCCGCGGTCCGTAAGATGTCAAACTGTTATAACGAGTTGAACGTGACCGCAGCAGAATTTGCGCGTTAGATTGCGGAACACACTCCGTCGATCAGAGGCTTCCACTCAGATCGGAATCGCCTCCAGGGCCGCCACACGTCCAGTCTGAACCGACTTGTACGAAGCTGAGATCGACCCACCAGCCGCGCCCAGCACGTACCCAGCCTTCCTCGCCATTCTTGTCGATTTTCAACTGGTACCACCATTCGCCGCGAGGCTGCGAAATAGAAACCGCTGGTCGTTGCGCTTCGTCGCCTGAGTACGAACGCTGCAACACGCCCGTCCAGAATTCATCGCCCGAGCTTTGCTTGCCTCGGTACCACCAATTCCACGAACCTAGCTCCAGGTAGTCAAGCACATATACCGTGTCGCCCGCGAAAAACCTTAGAGTGTCCGGGCGAGGTTCCTTATAGTCCATGCTTTCGTCAACAACATCCGTGATGGCGTAGTCTCGCTTCATCACGACGATACCAGGCGCAAACAAGTGGAGATTGCCAGTTACGAGCTTCGCGGTGTCACCCTTGCGCAGCGTTACCCCGGTCGCGAGTGCTCCACTGGAATCCGCGCGGAGTAGCGGCAAATCCTTGCAGGCCCTTACGAGATATCCGTATGCACAATCCTCACCCGGACATGACCCCGCTAGCACCAT
>DATFGW010000009.1:0-2392 GCA_035249045.1 Gemmatimonadaceae bacterium
GCCAAGCGCAGACGGTCGCGCTCGCTGAAGGATTCCAGCCTCATGTCGGCGAGCTTGCCGTTGGGGATGGTGATGATGGTGCGATCCAGCGTACGAAAGCGCGTCGATCGAAGGCCGATCGCCTCGACGGTGCCGACGAAATCTTCGATCTTGACGAAGTCGCCTTCGCGAAAGGGCTGATCGACGCCGATCGAAAACGCACCGAACAGATTCTCGACGGTCTTCTGCGCGGCGAGCGCCAGCGCCAACCCGCCGATGCCGAGTCCGGCGACGAGGCTCGCGACCGGGTAGCCGAACACCGACAGCGCGGCGATGATCGCGATGGCGAGCAGTACCGCCTTCGCGGCGCGCGCGCCGAGTGGAACCAGCGCGCGGGATGCCGGCACTCTCGCCGCCCAGGGCGAGCGCAGAGCCAGGAGTCGAGTGACATCGACGATCCGCCACACCGCCCAGAAGAAATCGGTGAGCAACACCACCCGCGCGATACGTCGGATGTCGGTGGCCAGCCCGGCATCGAGGCGCAGGAACGGGAGCAGCACCAGCGCAGCGGCAACGGTAAAGGCGAGAGTGAGCGGATCGAGCAGCCGATTGACGACCTCATCGTCCCAGCGCGCCCTGCTGTGCTTCGAGGCGGTTAGCAGCGCAACGCGCAGCAAACGACTCGCGGCCCAACCCACGAGCGCGGCGACGGCGAGGGTAAGCAGCGGGACCAGCCATCGCCACAAGATGTCGTTGTACAGATCGGCGTTCATTGTTATCATATTACGTGGGAGCCCACGCATTGCAAGCCGCTGATGTGCTGAGTGGAGTCAGGCGCCTGGAGCGCGGGTTGCGCCTCGCGGCGCGCGCCGCTGAGCGCGCGACGGGATTGACGGCGGCGCAGCTGTTCGTGCTGGAGGAGCTGGCCGCGGCGGAGTCGTCGTCGCTTTCGGACCTGGCGTCCCGGACCCACACCGATCGGAGCTCGGTATCGGTTGTGCTCGACCGGCTCGCGGCGGCGGGGCTGGTAAAGCGCTCGCCCTCGTCGGACGATCGGCGACGGACCGAATCACAAATCACCAGGCGCGGACGCGCAGTACTGGCGCGGGCGCCGCTTTCGCCGACGAAAAGATTGGTGCGGGCCGTCGGCAGACTTCCTGCCACCAAGGTGCATCAACTCGCCACCGCGTTGGCCGCGCTCAACGACGAGCTCGGCTACACCCATGAAGCCATGCTGTTCGAGGAGGAACGGAAATGACGAATCGCCGATCCAGCCAACCCGCACTTATCACCGTCAAGGCGCATCTGGCGACCACATCGTCATCGTCGCACTCGAACCACCGCGCATCGTACGTTCTGCCGGCCCGCGAGCTCTTTCAGTTCCACCTCGGCGACGAGCGGGTCGATATCAGGCGGTGGCCCGTTTTTGCGGCCGATGGTCGTTTGATCGGCGCGGTCGACAAGCTCATGGTCGAGGCGGCGTCGCGGAGAGTGCGCTACGTGACGGTGTCGCTGATTGAGAACGCGGTGCACGATTACTCGCCGACTCCGCCTGGCAGCGTGCTCGTACCCATCGGCGTAGTGCAGCGGCTCGATGATCGGCAGGCGATTACCCTCACCCGACTCGAGAGCAAGCTGGTCGGTAGCGCACCGCGACTTCCTGCCCGCGCGATCACTCGCGGGGATGAAGATGCGGCGCTGGCCGGTTACGGGATGTCGACGTCGCGCGAGGTCGCAGTCACGGATTTTTACGAGCGGCCAGAATTCGACGACGCGCCGCTCCTGAGCTGAGAAGCCCGAGGACTATCTCTCCCCGTCGAACTGTACGCCCCGGGCGCTCAAAACAAAGTCGGGCGATGAGTAGGGGTTAAACCGTTTCCCGGCGCCTCTTGATCGATAGTCACGTCTTCGTTCGAGGCTCGCCGTGAGAAACTCTTTTGATTGGCTGGTTCTGGACCGCTATCTGGCGGACGATATGCGACCCGGCGACGCCGAGCTTATCGATGCCTGGCTGGCTGGTCATCCATCCCGGTCCAGCCTCTTGAATGCGCTTATTGCAGAACGCGACCTCCCATCGCGCGGCGAGCCTGGCTGGAACATAGAAGGCCTCGTGAACCGGATTGCCGATCGCACATCCGCTACACCGGTCCGCTCGCAGATTCAGAGACGTCCGCCGGCGTCACGTCTTTTTCCGAAGGCGCGGATTCAGCGGGTTCAGCCGATACAAAGATCGTGGGTACGCGCGGCTGGAATCGCTGCAACGGTAGCCATTGTGAGCACCGCTGGTCTGATCGCGGTGCATGAGTGGTCACACCGCGTGCCGCGTGCAGCGCCGGCGCCCCGAATGCGCGAATTCACCACGACGCGCGGCCAGATGGCTTCCATCTATCTCGCGGACGGCACACGGGTGGTC
>DATFGW010000010.1:0-5617 GCA_035249045.1 Gemmatimonadaceae bacterium
CCAACCACTTACTCGGTCGAGCCCGCGCTTGCGGAGTGATTCGGCCGGAGGTCTGCGAGCTTGAATCTCGAAATGTTCACTCAGGCCGAAACCTGGCTGAGTCTCGTGACGCTGACGGTGATGGAGATCGTGCTCGGCATCGACAACGTCGTCTTCATCTCGATTCTGGTGGACAAGCTGCCCGGAAACCAGCAGGGGCGGGCGCGCAAGCTCGGGCTCTCCCTGGCGCTCATCCTCCGACTCGCACTGTTGTTCGCGATCACCTGGGTAATGGGGCTCACCGAGCCGCTCATCTCCGCGATCGGCCGCGAGTTCTCCGGCCGCGATCTCATTTTGCTCGGCGGCGGACTGTTTCTGATCGCGAAGGCAACCCGCGAGATTCACGAAAATCTCGAGGTCGCCGAGCACCCGCGCAAAGTACCGTCGGGACGGGGCGCGTTCGGGTTCATTCTCGTCCAGATTCTCCTGCTGGACGTCGTGTTCTCGCTCGACTCGGTGATCACTGCCGTCGGCATGGCCCGGCACATCGCCGTGATGGTGATCGCGATGGTGGCAGCGGTCGGAGTGATGCTCGCTTTCTCGGGAAACATCGCGACGTTCGTCAACCGGCATCCGAGCATGAAGATGCTCGCACTCAGCTTTCTGTTGTTGATCGGGGTCGTGCTGGTCGCCGACGGAATGGGGCAGCACGTTGGGAAGGGCTACATCTACTTCGCGATGGCGTTCTCGTTCGGGGTGGAGCTACTCAATATGAGAGTCCGAGGAAAATCCGCTCCGGTCCACATGCACAATCGGTACGCGGAAGACGCCTGATTCTTAGATCTTCCCTGGTTCGCCGGCACCGCTAGTCCAAAAGTCGGCAGTGGGGAGACGTGGACAGTCGGGAGAGTTTCAGTCTGTCGTGCTTCGCATCCATAGGAAACGCGAGGCTGTCAGACGCCAGTATGACAGCTAAAACGCTGCCGTCTGTCCAGTCTCCAGCCTGCCGGCTTTGGGACTACAGGGACACGCCGAAGCGCAGCGACCCCCGAAGTCGAATCGCTGCCTAGGATACTCCGGCGTTCAACGCGCGGACCGCGATGTACTCTGCCTGGTCGAGGAACCGCCCAATTACCGCGACGCCATCTTCGACCGGAAGCGGATCGCCGAACTCCGACGCCTTTCGCACCGCCAGCTCGATCTCCTCGCGCACGATCATGAACTCGCGGCGCAGCGCCGACTCGCTCCACCCGAGACGCTGGCGCTGCGCGCCGTGCCGCTCGGAGATCAGCCGCTGAATCTCCACCGCGTCGGCAAGCGTCGCCGAGCCGACTCCCTTGGTTTCCTCCATCACCACCAGCGCACCAGCAACGTCCGCCAGCAGCGACGAGAGATGGTCAGCGAGCTGCGAGAAATTCAATCCGGCGGCGACGCTGAGGTTCGGATCGGAGCCGAGCCGCTCGACGATTTTTGCGACCGTTTCGTCCATCGCCCGTTGTAGCGCGCGACCAACCTCTGAGAGTCCCTCGACATCGCGCTGGGGCGTCACCGTCTGCCCGGCGATGGTCGGCGCCTTTTCGACATCCTGCACGACCGTGTCGGCGGGGAGCCAGAGCGAGAACGTCGAGCCCTTCCCCACTTCGCTCCTAACCGTCAGATCGCCGCCCATCAATCGCGACAGCCGGCGGCTGATGGTGAGACCGAGCCCGCTGCCCTCGCGGGTGCGCGAATGCCCGCTCTCTGCTTGCACGAACGGATCGAAGATCGAGAGCAGCTTGTCGGGCGGAATTCCCGCGCCTGTATCGCAGACCCGAAACGCCACGTACGAACGACTGGGCGGAAGCTTGGTGTCCGCATCCGGCGATTTGGAGCGGGTGATCTCGACGGTGATCTTCCCACCCGGTGCGGTGAACTTGACCGCGTTGGAAAGAAGATTCACCAGAATCTGTCGCACCCGCTCGTCGTCGCCGCGGAAAATCAAACCGTCTTCGACCGGCAGAACCGCGAGATCCAATCCGCGCGCCGCCGCCTGCGGCTGAATCAACGCCATCGCCGCGGCGAGGGTTCCCGCCGCCGAGCACGGACCTGAGCTGACCTGGAGCCGGCCAGCCTCGACTTTTGCGAGATCGAGAATGTCGTTCACCAGGCCAAGCAGGTGCACCGCGCTCATCCGAATCCGCCCGATCTGCTCACGCATCTTGTCGGTGATCGGTCCCGATATCCCCAGCTCCATCAGCTCGGAATACCCGAGCACCGCGTTCAGCGGAGTGCGCAGCTCGTGAGACATGATCGCCAGAAATTCCGATTTCGCCTTGCTCGCCGCCTCAGCCTCGAGCCTTGCTTCGCGCTCGAACGCCAGCTGCTGCGCACGCTCCTGGGCCTGCTTGCGATCGGTGATGTCACGCAGCGAGACGATCTGGACCTGCTGCTCCTCCCACTCCGTCTCCACCACCCGCAGCTCGGCGTACACCACGCTGCCCCCGCCCCGCTGGACGATGTCGATTTCGGTGGTCTCGCCGACCACTACCGGAAACCCGAATGACGTCCCAATCAGGTCGTCGGCGGGACGATCGAACAGCCGTTGGGCGGCTGGGTTGGCGAACCGGATCACCCCGTGGCTATCGACGACGACGATGCCATCGGGCAGCCGCTCGATGATGGCACGGAGGCTCGACGCCTGGCTCGTTCGCGATTCGGTTTCGGTGATCATTCAGTACAGTCGTCCCTCGGGCACCGTTTGGTTATAGTACAGCTGGGCATGTTCCTGAGCTGCGGTTACTGCTCTGTTAATGCAACCGCCGGGCCCGCCTGAGCCATTCAAGTGGCACAAATGCGCACGTCCGCTGCAACGCCCTGAATCGAGGTGGAGGTAGCTCTGTCGAAATACGTGTTGACGCTCTACGTCACCGGCACCAGTCCGCGCACCCGGATCGCGATCGACAACCTGAATCGCATCTGCAGTCAGGAGTTGGCCGGTCGCTACGAGCTGGAGATAGTCGACGTCCTCGAGCACCCGCAACGCGCCGAGGATGAGAGAATTCTGGCGACACCGACGCTGATCAAGCAGCTTCCGCCGCCCCTGCGGCGGGTAATCGGCGATTTGTCCGACAAGGAGAAAGTGCTGCTCGGCCTCGAGGTCAGGCCAACAGCCAAATCTTCAAACCAGCCACCGCGTCCCGAGGCGACATGACAACCACCACCGAAAGGGGCGTCGAGAAGCTCCGCACCGGCATCTCCAGTCTCGACATCATCGCCAAAGGCGGCCTGCCCAAAAACCGAACGACCCTGATCTCCGGCACCGCCGGCAGCGGCAAAACCGTCTTCGCGATCCACTTCCTCGCCGCCGGCATCGAGCAGGGCGAGCCAGGTGTCTTCGTCACCTTCGAGGAGTCCGCCGACGACGTCAAGAAAAACATGCGCAGCTTTGGCTGGGATCTCGACAAGTGGGAGAAGGAGGGCAAGCTCACCTTCGTCGATGCATCTCCTGACCCCGAGATCGAGACCGTCGAGGCCGGCGGGTTCGACCTCGGCGCGCTGCTGGCGCGCGTCGACAACGCGGTGAAGAAAGTGAAGGCGAAGCGAGTGTCCGTCGATTCGCTCGGCGCTGTATTCTCGCAGTTCTCCGATCAGGCGATGGTGCGCGGCGAGCTGTTCCGCATCGCGATCGGGCTCAAGGGTATGGGCGTCACCGCGGTGCTGACCGCCGAGCGCACCGACGATCACGGCCCGATCGCGCGCTTCGGCGTCGAGGAATTCATCGCCGACAACGTCATCATCCTGCGCAATGCGCTGGAAGACGAGACGCGACGCCGCACCATCGAGATCCTGAAATTCCGCGGCTGCGATCACCAGAAGGGAGAGTATCCGTTCACCATCGTGCCGCAGGGCGGGGTGATCGTGATCCCGTTGTCGGCGATCCAGTTGAGCATGAAATCGTCGAACGTGCGCATCTCGTCCGGAAACTCGGAGCTCGATGAGATGTGCGGCGGCGGATTCTTCCGCGATTCGGTGACGCTCGTTTCGGGAGCGACGGGAACGGGCAAAACGCTGACCGTGACGCAGTTTCTCCAGGGCGGCGCACAGGCGGGCGAGAAATGTCTGCTGCTCGCGTTCGAGGAGAGTCGCGATCAGCTCGTGCGCAACGCCACCGGCTGGGGCTTCGACTTCGAGAAGATGGAGCGCGACGGACTGTTGCGCGTCGTTTGCGACTATCCCGATTTGTCGGGTCTCGAGGATTGGCTGGTCACGATTCAGAAAATCATCACCGAGTTCAAGCCCAATCGCGTCGCCCTCGACAGTCTCTCGGCGCTGGAGAACGTCGGGACCCTCAAGGCATTTCGTGAGTTCGTGATCGGCCTGACATCGTTCATCAAGCACCAGGAGATCACCGGAATGTTCACGGCGACCACGGGTACGCTGATGGGTGGCGACTCCATCACCGAATCCAACATCTCCACACTAACCGATGCGATCATTCTGCTCCGGTACGTCGAGATGTTCGGCGAGATGAAGCGTGGGCTGACGGTGCTCAAGATGCGCGGGTCGGGACACGACAAGGCGATCCGGGAATTCACCATCGGCAAGGGCGGGATGCAGATGGGTCGCGCGTTCCGGAACGTGACGGGGATTCTCGCCGGCGCGCCGATGCACGTCGGGCCTGGCGACGTGGAGCGCGTGTGGGCGCAGTACGACCGCGATGTGGGGGATCGGCGGCGGAGAGCCGAGGACCGGCCGGCCAACTGACCGCCGCCTTACAATGGCGGCACGAGTGATGCGGCAGCGAGGCCCCGATGACTGACGTTGCCATCCTCTGGCGCCGGTTCGACAAGCCGGGTCACGAGTTCTGCACCCTCGCGCGAACAGAGTCCGGTACGCGGCTCACCGGAGTCGCGAATTTCTCGTTTGGCGACGTTCCCTGCTGCGCGCAGTACACCATCGAATGCGACTCGGCGTGGCGAACTTTGCACTGTCGAATCAGCGGCTATGTGGGAACGACGGGAATCACCCACGACATTCGGCACGAGGGAGATCACTGGACGCTCAACGGCGTCGAGAAACCGGATCTCGCCGGCTGCGAGGACATCGATCTGGGCTTCAGTCCCGCGACCAATCTGCTGCCGATCCGACGTCTCGCGCTCAAGGTTGGTGAAACTGCGAAGGTCCGCGCCGCGTGGCTGCGGTATCCGGAGATAACGTTGGAAGTGCTCGAGCAGACCTACACTCGCACCGCCGAGGATATCTATCGGTACGAGAGCGGCGGGGGAAAATTCCGGCGTGATCTCAAGGTCGATGCGCGAGGGATGGTTCTCGAGTATCCCGATCTCTGGTACGCCGAGACTCATACCTGACGACAATCAATGAATAGAACCCTTTGCATCGCCGCGCTTGTGATATTGTGCGCGGCTTGCGCGGTTAAGACCGAACAGTCGACGGATACTTCCGCGGTCGGCTCAACCACTTCGGCGGTCAAGCCGACGCCCGATTCCGTGGTCTTCGTACAGGGAGATCCAACAGTACACATTGACAGCGCGGAATCGACGAATCGTCCGACGAGTCCCGCGCCGGCCGAGCCGTCGCCTCCACCCGCCGGCACCAGCTTCAGGATCACACCCAACAGCTTCGGCCCACTCCGCGTCGG
>DATFGW010000011.1:0-14208 GCA_035249045.1 Gemmatimonadaceae bacterium
TCGTCAGCGTTCTGGAGGGCGGCTACGCGCCGGATCGCGTCGGCCAGGCGGCCGTCCGTCACCTGGGCGCGCTGGCTCGCTAGCGAGTAATTTGGACGCTCATGAGCGCTGTGCTGAAGCCAATCCAGGACGTGCGTCCGACCCAGGAGCCGCACCTCTGGAGCTGCTACTCCGATTCGAGCGGAAAAATCCGCAAGAATCTCACGCCGGATGAGATCGCGCGCGCCGCTGCGTCCGGCGTGGGTACTCTGTGGGTCGACGTCGACACCCGCGATGCAGCCAACGTCGCGCTCCTCAAGGACGTCTTTCATTTTCATCCGCTGGCAATCGAGGAAGCTCTCAACCCGCAGGCGCGCGTCAAGCTCGAGGAATTCGATCGCTACGTTCTGTTGATCGTACGCACCGTCGCGTTCTGTGAGACGACGGAAGACCCGTACGATCTCGACACCGTCAACATCAGCTTCTTCCTCGGCAGCAATTACCTGGTCACGGTGCATGGCGCCGACACCAACCCCGTCGCGACGACGGCGGACCTGCTGGAGCGGAAACCGGAGCTCGCCACCCACGGACCTGCCAGGCTCATGCACGCCATCGTCGATCAGGCCGTCGACGCCTATTTCCCGATCATCGACAAGCTCGACGAGTTCATGGACAGCCTGGAGGAGCGGATCTTCGCCCAATTCGACCAGAATGCTCTGCGGGAGGTCTTTGCGGTGAAGCGGCTGGTGCTGAACCTTCGGCGCCACCTGGCCCCTGAGCGTGACGCCCTGAGTGTCCTTACCAACCGCCCGAGCACTCTCCTGACCCCTGATACCCAGATCTACTTCCGGGACATCTACGACCACGTCCTCAGGATCTACGATTCCCTGGAGACGTTCCGCGACCTGCTGAGCAGCACCCTGGACAGCTATCTAACTCAGGTCTCCAATCGTCTAGGTATGGCGACCAAGGCGCTCAGCGTCGTCGCCACCGTCACGCTCCCGTTCGTCGTGGTGAGCGGGATGTGGGGAATGAACTTCGAGCATATTCCGCTTCACAGTCACCCGCACGGTTTCATGATCCTCGTACTGGCGCAGCTCGCGCTCGGCCTTACAATCCTCGCCGCCCTGAAATGGCGCAAGCTACTGTGACGGCGCTACGCCTCTACGGAGTCGCGGCGGTGGAGTCAGGCCAGGCGACCTCGCTCGCTGAGGGCACGTCGCTGGTGCACTTTCGCGCGCTCGCGGCGATTGTCGAGCCGACCGCGTACTCCATGACGAGCCTCGACGACGACGTGACCGCGAAGTATCTGCGCGTCCTGGAGGAGGCTTACGGCCACTCCGCGGTTCTTCCGGCGCCTCCGGGGACGGTTTTCCAGTCCCAGTCGATCCTCGCTCGCTGGCTGGAGCTGCACTACTTCACCCTCACTGAAGCCCTGGCCGTGATCGAGGGGCACGCCGCCGCGCGGGTGAGTATCACCACCCATACGCGGCACGAGAACGGCGACGGTGATGCCCAAAAGAGCTTCGCGTCGCTCGCCGCCGAGAGCCTCCGACTGCTGCGAAGCCAGGCCGCCGCCACGGTGACGCTGCCCAAGGCCGACGGCGACGATGAGGACGGGGTGGTGGCGCGCGCATCGTTTCTGATCGACAGGGAGCGCTGGCAAACCTTTAAGGACACCGTGTTGAAGGAAGCGCAGCGACAGTCGGCGCTCGAGTTCAAGGTGACGGGGCCATGGCCGCCGTACGATTTTGTCCGCATGCAGTTCGGAGCCTGACGATGTTCTGTCCCGATTGCGGTAGCTGGAACCGCGGGGAGGCGGCGCGCTGCGTTCGCTGTGGCATTCGCATGCCGGAGAGTGCTGACCGGCGGCAATCGCCACCGGATCCGTCGGTTACCGCGCTCCGCCAGGTCACCGGCGGCCGTTACACCATCATGCACCGTGTCGGCGAAGGCGGCATGGCCAGCGTCTATTACGCGCTCAACGTCGCGTTGGACTCTCCCGTCGTGATCAAGGTCCTGCACCCGCACCTCGCCCGCGAGCACGAGATGCGCGAGCGCTTTCGGCGCGAAGCGGAGTCGGCCGCGCAGCTGATGCATCCGCACATCTGCAAGATCATGGACTTCGGCATGGTGGACGATCACGTCTTTCTCGTGATGCCGTACATGGCGCGGGGCACGCTGAGCGATCGCATCGGTGGGCACCGCTCGCTATCGGCGGAGACCACGGCCTCGGTCGCCGCGCAGGTCGCAACCGGTCTGGACTACGCGCACCGTCGGGGTCTTGTGCACCGCGACATCAAGCCCGACAACATCCTGTTCGATGAGGACGAGAACGCGCTCGTCACCGATTTCGGCATTGCCACCGGCCACTTCCGCAGCCGCATGACCGGCAGCGGCAACGTGATGGGCACGCCACACTACATGTCGCCGGAGCAGGCGCGCGGAAAGCTCCTCGACGGCCGCAGCGACATCTACGGACTTGGCGTCGTGATGTACGAGACCCTGCTCGGCTTTCCGCCATTCGATGGCGCCGACAGCTACTCGATCAGCTACAAGCACGTCACGGAGACGGCCGTCGCGCCGGACGTCGTCGATTCGCGCATCCCGCAGCAGCTGGCGGCAATCGTGATGCGCTGCCTCGAGAAGAATCCGGCGCACCGCTTCGAGCGCGGGAACGATCTCGCCGATGCGTTGATCAACTTTCTTGCTTCGGCGTCGGCGCACCACGAGTACCGGATGGCGCGGACCGCCCGCGGCGCGCCGGTCGTCCCCGCGGTCGCTGCCGGATGAAGCTCTCGCACCAGACAATCGAGCTAAACCCGAGGCATCCCTTCGTGATCGCGCGCGGTGGATACTCGCACCATCGCAACGTGATCGTGCGCATCACCGACGACGATGGCGTGGAAGGCTTCGGGGAGGCGGCACCCAACCGCTACTACGGCGAGTCGGTGTCGACGGTCATCGCGGCGCTCGGCCAGTTCAAGCCGATTCTGGATCGGGCGGACGCGTTTTCGATCGAGGCGATCGAGTCGCAGCTCGATCGTGTCTTGCGCGGCAACGCCTCGGCGAAGGGCGCGATAAGCTCCGCGCTGCACGATCTGGTCGGCAAGCGCCTTGGCCTGCCCGTCTACCGGTTGTGGGGGCTCGACACGTCGCGGCTTCCGCAATCCAGCTTCACGATCGCCATCGCCGACAACGAGGTCCTCGAGCGACGTGTCGCCGAAGCGCGGGAGTATCCGATTCTCAAGGTGAAGCTCGGTACAGATCGCGACATGGAGATCGTTCGCATTGTGCGAAACGCCGCGCCGCAAAAACGGCTGCGGGTCGATGCCAACGCCGCCTGGACCGCCAAGCACGCCGTGACGATGAGCGAATTCCTGGCCGACCAGGGCGTCGAGATGATCGAGCAGCCCCTCCCGGCAAATGACATTGAAGGACTTCGCTTCGTACGCGAAAGATCCAGGCTGCCGGTTTTTGCTGACGAATCCTGCCTCGTCGCCACAGATGTTGCGAAACTCGCCGGAGCGGTCGATGGCATCAACATCAAGCTCGCGAAGTGCGGCAGTCTGCGCGAAGCGCTGCGGATGGTTCACGCTGCGCGCGCGCTGGATCTGCAGGTGATGGCGGGATGCATGATCGAGAGCTCGCTCGGCATTTCGGCGATCGCGCAGATCGCGCCGCTCCTCGACTACGCGGACTTCGATGGCGCCGCGCTGCTGTCCAATGACCCCTACCGCGGCGTTACTATTACAGGTGGCACAGTTAGCCTTTCCGACGGCGCCGGACTCGGCGCGACACCTGCCCCGAGTGTCGATCTCGCGGCAGCCTTCCAAAGTGCGTGAGCACGCGCCGAAGTTCGCCGAGATCGCGCTCCCGCTCCCGCTGTTCCAGAACTTTACATACGCAGTCGAAGACGGGCTCGCCAATCCGGTAGAAATCGGCTCGCGAGTCGTCGTCCCGCTCCGTAGCGGAAAGGAAGTGGGAGTTTGCGTCCGCATAACCGATGTCAGCCCGCTCAAGCGAAAGCCGAAAGCCATCCTCGAGTCACCCGACGAGGCGCCGGCGGTCGGCGCGGCGCTCCTAGAGCTGTGCAAGTGGATGGCGGAGTACTACGTGGTGCCGCTGGGGATAGTGCTTCGCACCGTGCTGCCCGCGGCGCTCACCGGAGCCGAAGATCCGAGTCCGCCGCGAAAGACGCGCCGGGTGGTGACTCTTGGCGCCGAGATTCCGACGCTGCTGGAGCGCGAGAAGGTTTTCGGGCGCGCGAAACAGCAGCGCGCGGTCTTCGAGCTGATCGAGTCGCTCGGCGGTCGAACGTCGGTCGAGAACCTGAACTCTCAGCTCGAGTTTTCCCCCGCGGTGCTAAAGTCGCTGGAGAAGCGCGGACTAGTCGCCATCGAGGAAGAAGAAGTCGATCGCGATCCCTTCTCGTCGCGGGGCGGAATCTCGACTACGCGACTGACTCCGACCGTCGCCCAGCAGGCGGCGGTCGAATCGATGGCAGATGCGGGGAAGGGTGATGTTTTCCTGCTGCACGGCATCACCGGCAGCGGCAAGACCCTCGTGTACATCGAGCTGTTGCGTCGCATCGTCGACGAGCGCGGCCAGACAGCGATCGTGCTCGTGCCTGAGATTGCGCTGACGCCGCAGACCGTCGATCGGTTCCGCGCTGCATTCGGCGACCGTATCGCGGTGCTGCACTCGGCGCTCAGCGAGGGCGAGCGCTACGACGCATGGCGCGCACTCAAGCGCGGCGACAAGCGCATCGTCGTCGGCGCACGATCAGCGGTATTCGCGCCATTGGAGAATCTCGGCGCAATCATCGTCGATGAGGAGCACGAGTCCAGCTACAAGCAGGGCGAGACGCCCCGCTATCATGCCCGCGAAGTCGCGATAGTACGGGCAAAGAACGAAGGCGCGATCACCGTGCTTGGCAGCGCTACTCCGTCCCTGGAGAGCTGGTCGAACGCGACGAGCGGGAAATACACCTTGCTCACCCTGCCCGACCGGGTCGGCGGCGGCAGGCTGCCCAACGTCGAGGTCATCGACCTGCGGCACACCGCGACCGACTACACCGCGATGGCGCAGGGCGGGATCGATTACGGCGCCGTCATCCGGGAGCCGTTGCACCACGCCATCGTTGAGACGATGAATCGCGGCGAACAGAGTATTTTGCTGCTCAATCGCCGCGGTTATTCATCGTTCATCCAGTGCATCGATTGCGGAGCGGTCGCAACGTGCCCGCATTGCAGCATCACTCTGACGCATCACCGCAATCCCGAGCGGCTGATCTGTCACTATTGCCTGCACAAGGAAGATCCGCGTCCGGATTGCCCGCGCTGTGGCGGCCGCAATCTCCGTCAGCGCGGACTTGGCACTCAGCAGGTCGAGCGCCTGCTGTGCGAGCGCTTTCCATCGGCGCGCATCGCTCGAATGGATGTCGATACGACGAGTGGCAAATGGGCGCACACCCGCATTCTGGACCGCGTTGGCGCGGGAGACGTCGACATCCTGCTCGGCACCCAGATGATCGCCAAGGGCCTCGACTTTCCCAATGTGACTCTCGTCGGGGTGGTCGATGCCGATGTGGGAATCAATCTCCCTGATTTTCGCGCGTCCGAGCGCTGCTTCCAGTTACTGAGCCAGGTGTCTGGCCGAGCCGGTCGCGGATCGAAGGGAGGCAAGGTGCTCATTCAGACCCGCTTACCAACCCACCACGCGGTGAGATACGCTGTCGCCCACGACTACGAGTCATTCGTCCGCGATGAGATGGTGGGTCGCGTGGATCCGCCCTATCCGCCCAACGTGCGACTGGCAAACATCGTCTTCAGCGGCACCGTCGAAGATTCGACGGCCAAGCTTGCCATCCACGCCGGCGAGTGGCTGCGCGAGCTCATTTCCACGCGCGCCGGGGACGAAATCACCGTGGTCGGTCCCGCACCCTGTCCGATCGAGCGTATCAAGAGCCGCTGGCGCTGGCACATCCTGTTGAAATCCGCCCATCCCGGGGAGCTCACGCGAGTCAGTCGCTACTTCATGGAAAGATTCGACGTACCCACTACGGCGCAGCTCCGGGTGACACTAGACCGGGACCCGGTCGCGTTGCTGTAACCGCTGCAGAATGAGGGCTAAACTGCGCGGAATCACGGACCAACTGCCAGTGCGGGTTGCTGACTAATTGCGGGTTGGGAAACCAACTGCGGAATGCGGTATCGAGTTCGGGGTCGCAGCGCTTCGGCATGTCCCTGTGGTCCCAAAGCCGGCAGCCCGGAGACTGGAAAGCTGTCAGTCTCTTAGCTGTCATACCGCCGAGCTGATGGCCTCGGGTTCCTTTGGATGCAAAGCATGACAGACTAAAACACTCCCACCTGTCCATGTCTCCCCGCTGCCGACTTTTGACTAGGGATGCCCGCCCACCGGCCAGATCTCAGACTCCACACCCAGCCCGCATTTCGAAGTTAGTACCCCAACCCGCAATCAGTCAGCAACCCGCACTGGCACTTGGCCCGTGACTCCGCAGCCGTTAGTCCGCAGTCCGCAGCAGTTCCTTAGATTTAGCGCGTGACCATCCTTCGTCATCCTGACTTCGACTCGCCCGAGCTGGCGGCCGCTCCTGACGCGAAGTTTGTTGCGGCGCCGGCCGACGGCGTCCTGCCCGAGGGCTTCTTCTCGACCACCAATCTTCCCACCTACGTCCGCATCAAGGGAGCGTGGCAGATGCCCCGCGAGCCGCGGATGGACTCGGCGCTGGTCCTCGATGCCGACGGATTGTGGGTGAGGGAAGGGCGAAAGCTCAGGAAAGGCGACCTCGTCGCCGTCGGCAGCGAGGAAGACGGCAGCGAGGGCATCTACGTTCACACCGCTTCCTTCCTCGGCGACGAGGAAGGCGAGTTCAAGTTCATGACCAGCGAGGTGTCGCGTGAGAAACCCATCGACTACTCACAGATGGCGAGCATCCTCATCGACGAGCGCGAGCGCGGCGGTTATCCGATCTGGGTCACCGGACCCGCGCTCGTCCACTCGCGCGCACGCGCCGACATGGTCTGGTTCATCGAGAACGGATTCGTTGCCGCACTCCTCGCGGGAAACGCCGTCGCCGTCCACGACATCGAAGCTTCGATCTTCGGAACGACCCTCGGCATGACCCGCACCGGCGAGGCGACGACGGGCGGGCACGGCCTTCACATGCGCGCCATCAACAAGGTCCGCGCGGCGGGATCGATCTCGAACGCCGTGGAGCAGGGGGTGATCACCGACGGCATCATGCACGCCTGTGTAGTAAAGGGCGTGCCGTTCGTGCTCACGGGATCGATTCGCGATGACGGTCCGCTGCCCGAGGTAATCACAGACACTCTTGCGGCGCAGGACGCGATGAAGCGGCACACCACCCGCGCGACGATGGCGGTTCTGATCGCGACCGCGCTCCACGCCATCGCGACCGGCAACATGCTGCCCGCCTTCGTTACCGAGAAAGACGGCTCGATGCGCGAGCTGCCGACCATCTGCGTCGATTCGTCGGAGTTCGTCGTCAGCAAGCTCAAGGACCGCGGCACCCACCAGGCTTTCGCCGTCGTCACCAACGCGCAGGATTTCATGCACATTCTTAGACTTTACGTGGAGCGAGAGCTAACCGAGCGGAAGGCGGGTCAGGCCACACGCCACGCCAGCAGGGCAACCGCGTGATTGAGACTACTGAGCGCTTTCTGCGCGATATCGCCGAGCGCATCGGTTTGCACTCGGTCGATGAGGTCAGACTTTTTCCACCGATGCGGCAGGGAGGCGTCGAGACGGGAGTTGCCGTCGTCGCGGCGTTGCCGCTCCCGCCCGAGCCGGAGCACAACCACGCGGGCGACGAGCCGCCTGAGGCCCTCAGCGAGAGCGCGGGCGATGAGTTTCTTCCCATCGAGGAAGAGGATCGAGAGATCATCGTCCATCGCCACACGGTCTTCACGGCGCGATACCGTCACACCCTCAAGGGACCAGACCGCGGCAAGTGGGAGGTCGATGTCCGCGCCGAGGCCGACGCGCCGCTCGTCACGCTCGACGACGTCGTCCGCGGCGTGATGAAGCGCGCGGGCGAGCCATTCGAGCCCGAGAAGATCACCGCGTCATCGTTCAAGACAATCGTCGAGACCGCCCCGACCGCCTAGCCGTCGAGTCCCCGGCTCATCAAACCGCTACGCGCGGAGCGATTGGTGTGAGCCTCGCCGCCGTCGCCGGCGCTCCGGGAGCGTTCGCGGCGGCGTATCGAGCCAGAATCGTGCGGTGAATGTCGCGCGCATCCTCGAGCGTCTCGCCGTCGAGCGCAAGCCGTTCTGGCGAGATGATGAACGGATAAACCTGATCACCGCCCGCCGACCCGTGCGCGCCGACCTGATCGTCGAACGAGATGATGTCGTAGCCATCGAAGTATCCGAACAGCACGCAATCGCCAGCGTTCGATTGCCGGATCAGGGATTCGACCGCGCGCAGCACGTACGGCTCGGTACCAAAGACCTCGAGCGGATTCTCCCCGGCGATGATCTCCAGCTGGCCGTCGTTCAGAATCGCGCGCCCGCGTCTGCCTGCCAACGCGACGCCGCGCGCCGATAGCGTTGCGACCAAACCTATTCCGGGGTGCGCGATCAGCCGCTCATACAGACGCGACCAGCGTCGGTCCGCCTGAATCTGCTCCAGTGAAAGACGCTGCTCGACCTTCGCGAAATACACCAGCGCCAGACACGAGCTGTAGGTGACCACCACATCGTTGGTGCGATCGACGCGGTACTTCTCCGGGAAGATGATCTCGCGCAGACCATACCGGCTGCGCAGCCAGTCCCGGAACCGTCTGATCGAGTTGCGCGCGCCGAACCGCGCCGGCGTCAGTTGTGCAACGGCTTCCACGACTTCCGGACCGATGTCCGAATACTCGGTGTCCTCTGCGTAGCTGGCGAGCGCGCGCGGCCGCTCCGCTTCCTCCTGTGGACCCTCGTCGAGCAGCCGCTGCACCGTCGCGCCGAGCGACTCGCCGTAGCGCACCCGATAGCTCAAAGCGGGCGTCATCCCGTGATCCGACAGGATCACCAGGTCATAGCCCCGCCCCCCTGCCAGCTGTGCCATCCGCCAGATCTCCGCGATGCGCGCATCGGTGCGACGCAGATCGGCCAGTGCCTGCTTGCTCGACGGCCCGAAGTGGTGCGCCAACTCGTCGTATTGCATGAAGGTGCTATAGATGACGGGCACGCCGAGATATACGTCGAGCAGGATCGCCATCGTCTGCAGCTCGCGCACGACGACGTTGCTGAGGATGCGGATGAACGGAAAAATCCCCTCGGAGTGAGTAACTCGTCCCGCCAGCTCGCCGCGCGTGCGCTCCCACTCCTCGAGCAGCCACTCGAACGCGCCCTGCAGCACCATCCGCAGCATCCTAATCGGATGGAGCAGCATCAGGAGCGCCATCCTCGTCCCCCCGAGCCGTCGGTACACCGACATCTTCTCGCGGGTCGCCACCGTGAACGCCACGGTCTGCGCATCGCCGTCTAGCAGATTGACGTAGCTCGATCCGCCGGCCAGCGCGCCCGGCGAATGAATCCGGTCCCGGATGTACTGAACTCCGTGCGGCGCATTGCAGGTGATCACGCGTCGCGCGGTTTTGTCATAGAAGCGGAACGCCGGGATACCCCCATTCTCGCCGTAGAACATCCCTGCCTGACAGTACGGCGTCGCCGATGGAAGGCCACAGAACCATCTCCGCAACGCAAATCCCTCTCTCAGCAGCCGCGCGATGGTGGGGCAGAGCCCGAGCTCGAGCGCGCGCCGCAGGTCCGAGTAGGCAAGCGCGTCGATCTGCAGCATGATCAAACCGCGCTGCGGCGGCCGCGGCCGCTTTTCGCGCGCGAATGGCCGGTACTTGGTGCGATAGTACCAGCGCAGCAGCGGGCCCGCGCGCGGTCGCGCGCGCCGCTCGACTATGCCAGGTGGCGCTCGATCTGGCGTAAGAGCTCGCTGATTGGGACCGGCTTCACCAGGACATCCGCGCAGCCTGCCTCGAGGCAGTTGCGGCGTGATTTGGCGTCGCTGTGTCCGGTCATGGCCAAGGTCGCCCGCGGCAGGCAGGCGCGCTGTCGCAGCGCCTCCATGATCTCGAGACCGTCGCCATCGGGCAGCGAAAGATCGAGCAGCATCACGTCGACCGGCTTGTCACTGCCCCTCTCGACCGCATCGGCGACCGTCGCGGCCACATCGACCTCATAGCCAGCCTCGGTGAAGAGCACGGTAAAGGCGTCAGTCACCAGCGGACTGTCCTCGACGATCAGAATGCGCGTCTTCATTGGCCGCGTGGCATGACGAGAGGCAGCGTAAAGAAGAACCGGCTACCCTTGCCGAGCTCGCTCTCGACCCAGATCCTGCCGGAATGTAGCTCCACCAGCTTGCGCGCGATCGCAAGGCCGAGCCCGGTTCCGTGATGCGGGCGCGATGGCGACGCATCGACTTGCGCGAACTCCCTGAAGACCAGCTCGAAGTGATCGCGCGCAATCCCGCGTCCGGTGTCGCCGACTTCCACTACCAGCTCGTCTTCGTTCTTTCCTCGACGCGAAAAGGCGACCCAGATTCTGCCGCCATCGCCGGTGAACTTGATCGCGTTGCCGATCAGATTTGCGAGCACGTGCTTGATCTTGTCGCGATCCGCGAAGAGGGGCGGAAGGTTGTCGCCGTTCAGTCGCTCGATTGTCAAATGCTTTCTCGCCGCCAGCGGTTGATTGAGCATTCGCACCTGGTCGACGAGCTCGGTGATGTCGAACTCGCTGCGAACGAGACTGACCTGGTCGCTCGCCGTCCGCACGTAGGTCAGAATCTCGTCGATCATGTCGAGTAGCTGCTGTCCGCCGCTCACGATTCCGCTGACGCTGTCACGCTGCTTCGGCGTCAGCTCGCCGAGCATTCCCTCACGGAGGATCTCGGCGTGCGTGATGATGGCCGCGAGCGGCGTGCGCAGATCGTGCGAGATGTTCGACAGAAACTGGGTTTTGAGCGAGTCGCGCGCCTTGAGCTCGTCGATGGTGCGCTGCGCTTCTTTCGCCAGTGACTCCAGAGCCTTTACCCGCTGCTGCAGCGCCGCCGGATCCAGCTGTTCGGTCATGGTCATATTGTAGTTGCTGCCTCATCCGCTGCCAACGCATCGGCCTCGCCTTCATCGGACTCCACGGCGTCCAGGAGCTGCTGCCGCCGCAGCAGCGACCAGTACCTCCCTCGCAGCGCCATCAGATCGTCGTGACGACCTTGCTCCACCACCGAGCCTTTCTCCAGCACGATGATCCACTGAGCATCGCGAATCGCGCTGATCCGGTGGGACGCGATGAGCGCAGTCCGTCCGGCCAGCGCTCCCCGCAACGCGCGCAGGATCTCGGCTTCCGTATGGGTGTCAACCGCCGAAAGCGCGTCATCGAGCAGCACGATGCTCGGCTTTCTCGCCAGCGCGCGCGCCAGTGAGGCGCGTTGTTTCTGACCGCCGGAGAGATTGATCCCGCGCTCGCCGAGGACGGTGTCGTAGCGGCCAGGAAACTCCTCGATGGTGCGATCGAGCTGCGCCACCGCGGCCGCCCATTCGCCGGTCTGAGTCATTTCACTGGTGCCGTACGAAAGGTTGGAGCCGATGGTGTCGCTGAACAGCAACGATTCCTGCGGCACAAAGCCGATCTGGCGGCGAAGCTCCGCGGGCGCGACGTTCCTCGTCGGGACACCGTCGATCAGAATCTCGCCCTCCTGTGGATCATACATCCTTGGAATCAGGTCGATCAACGCGCTCTTGCCGCTCCCCGTTGCGCCGACGATGCCGAAGGTCGCGCCCGCGGGCACGGTGAAGCTGACATTGCGCAGCACCCAGCGCGGCTCGCTGGCCACATCGGATGGATAGTGGAATCCGACCTTTCGGAACTCGATCGTTCGACCTGAATCGGTTGGCGGCAAATGATGCTGGGGCGGCTTCGCGGTGATGGTCGGCTTGACCTCCAGTATTTCGGCGAGACGTCCCATCGACGCGTCACCCCGCTGGAAAAGGTTGATGACCCACCCCAGTGCGATCATCGGCCACGTCAGCATGGTCAGGTACATCCCGAACGCGACGAAGGACCCAATCGAGATCGTGCCCCTGATGGTGAAGACTCCGCCCACCCCCAGAACCACTACCGCCCCCAGCCCGCCGAAGAATGCGAACAGCGGATTCAGGGTGCCCCACAGCCTGACCAGCGACATGTTGATGGCGAGATACTGGTCGTTGATCGCGGCGAACCGCGCGATCTCCGCCGCCTCCTGCCGGTAGGCGCGCACGATCCGGGCGCCGGTGAGGTTTTCCTGCGCCCGCGTCGTCAGCGTCGAGAAATGCTCCTGCACCGCCTCGAAACGGTCGTGAATCGCCTTGCCCATCCTGATGGTGAGGAGCGGCAGGAAGATCAGCGGCAGCAGCGCGAGCAGAGTCAGCTTTACATCGATCCGCAGCATGAAGTACAGCGCGAAAACCCCGCCCGCGATGGTGTTGGCGAGATACATGACCGCCGGTCCGACTGCCATCCGGACCGCGCTCAGATCGTTGGTGAGCCGCGCCATGATGTCGCCGGTCCGGGTCTGTGCAAAGTACGCGGCGTCGAGCGTCTCCAGATGTGTGAAGAGCTCGTTGCGCAGGTCGTACTCGATCCAGCGGCTGACGCCGTTCATCAGCTCGCGCATCCCGTACCGGAATGCCCCGCCGACGATGGCGGCGAGCACGATGAGACCACTCAGCTCCCAGATGGTTTTCATCGGCGCCGCGTTGCCAATCGCATCGATTGCGCGTCGAAGCAGCCATGGGATGACGCTGGTAATCGCCGACGACGCCACGACGATGACGAGCCCGACGCTGAATGAGATCCAGTACGGGCGATAGTATGGCGCGGCGATCCGCAGATTCTTCATATTTGGCATGTGGATTGCCGTCCACTTTTATTCATGAGCTTTGTAAATCAGAGCTCACAACAGATGGAGGAGGCTAATGGTGCAATATATTCCGCGGTTAAGTGCGTCGCTCGCACTCTCGTTCGCGTTCCTTGCCGCTGCTTGCTCGAAGTCGGACAACACCAACGCTGCCGCGGATTCCGCGCTCAATAGCGACATCCAGCTCGCTAATCGTGATTCGGCGGCGCAGCCGGCGCTGACCGACGTTCCAGCTTCGGCCACGCCGACGACGACCGCGCCGAGCACCGCGAGCACGCGCACCACCACGACGTCGCGGACCACCACCCGCACGCCGACTACCACCACGCGCAGCCCGTCAACGAGCACGCGCACCCCGACGACGTCGGTGACCTCGAGCGGCAACACCGTCACCCGTAATCCTGCCGGGACCGCTGCCAGAGTCGGCACCATTCCCGCCGGCTCGACGCTCAACCTTTCCGCCGGCTCCAAGGTCTGCACCAACACCAACCACGTCGGTGATACCTTCAACGCCAGCGTCAGCAATGCGATCGTCGGCTCCAACGGCGCGGTGATCCCCGCCGGCGCGACCGCGAAGATCGAGGTCACCGAGCTGAAGCGCAGCGAGAACGCGAATGACAACGTCGTGATGGGCTTCCGCGTCGTGTCGGTCAGCTTCGGCGGCCACACCTATCCGGTGAGCGCTACGACCAGCTACGCCGACGTCTCGAAGGTCAAGAATCAGCCGAAGGGCAAGGATGTCCAGAAGGTCGTCGGCGGCGCCGCAATTGGCGCAATCGCCGGACAGATCCTCGGCAAGAGCACCAAGGCTACCGTCATCGGCGCAGCGGCAGGCGGCGCGGCCGGTGCAGCAGCTGCCGCGGCGACGGCGAACTACGAAGGATGCGTGAACCCGGGGGGGCGCATTACCGCGACGCTCAACTCGTCGACTCAGGTTAACATCTGAGGAGCCAGCGGTAACGAATCCGGCGTGAGCAATCACGCCGGATTCTTTTTGCCCGTCAGTCCCTAGAAGCCGACCGCGCCACCGCCCGCGGTGCGCGGATCCCCCATCCCCTCGTACCCGCCTGGCACCCGCATGATCGACGCGGACGAGGCGATGCCGCCACCCTCGAAGAGGCCGTGCCCCATCGCGCGCAGCGCGGCCATCACCGCCGGATCGAACCCGCCTCGCTCGAGCCGGATCGAGTCGGGCAGCGACTGGTGGTGAATCCGTGGTGCGCTGACCGCATCGCCGAGCGACATCCGATGGTCGATGACGTTGAGAATTATCTGCGACGT
>DATFGW010000012.1:0-14390 GCA_035249045.1 Gemmatimonadaceae bacterium
ACCATTCTACTGTCCCGAGGACGAGCGGGTCTATCTGGATCTCGGCTTCTTCGACGAGCTCCAGCAGAAGTTCGGCGCCACCGGCGATTTCGCCCGCGCGTACGTGATCGCCCACGAGCTGGGGCACCACGTCCAGCACCTCCTCGGCACCGATGCTCGGATCCGGCAGGCGCAGGAAGCCAATCCCGCCGATGCCAACGAGCTGTCGGTTCGCCTCGAGCTACAGGCCGACTGCTACGCCGGGATCTGGGCTCACTCGACGGATCAGCGGCAGATGCTGCAGACCGGAGATGTCGATGAGGCGTTGAACGCTGCCGCGTCGGTCGGCGACGACCGCATCCAGCAGGAGACGACAGGTCGGATCAACGTCGATTCCTTCACTCACGGCTCTGCGGCGCAACGATCAGCGTCGTTCAAGCGCGGATTCCAGTCAGGCGATCCGCGAAGCTGCACGCTCTGAAGATCAAAACCGCAACTGAACGGGTGCGAGACGTCAGTGGCATAGATGCGAGTGATCGGTTCACTACGTCGGGACGTCTCTGGTGGCGTCCATGGTACAGGCATCGGTCTGTGCCGTAACACGAGTAGAAACGTCCCGACGTAGTGAACGCTCAACTGGCCACTACGCTACTTACGTCTCGCACCCGTTCAGTTCCAGTTCCGCGCGCGCGAGTCGGTACCTCGGCAGAAAACCGAGGTGGCGCGGCCGTTTAAAGGTAGCGCGCCGAGAGAATCGCCCGGTGGTGCAGCTCATGCCCGGCGATGATGTAGGCGAGCGCCCGTACTGACACTTCGGCGTTGTTGGCAATGCCGCGCCGCATCCACGCGGCGTCGTCCATGTGCCTGAACAGAAACACCGTCGACTGTCGAATCGCCTCGAGCTCAGACGCGAGATCCGCCAACGGATAAGCGTCGAAGTTGGCGTTGCGGACGTAGTCATCCTGCTCAAAGCCGGGAACAGGTGCTGCGTCGTTACGCGCGAACCGGAGAGCGCGGAAAGCGAACTGTCGCTCGCTGTCGATGAGATGGCCCACGACCTCGTTAACGCTCCACTTGTCGGGCGCGTAGCGGTACGTCGCAACCGACGCCGGCAGACTGCGCAGCAGCTCCTGGGTTTCGTTCATCTGGGTAACGAGGTTTGCGACTACGTCCCCCTCCGGTACGAGCCCGATGTATCGCTCGTAGTAGGGAAGGAACTCCGATTTCTCCGGTCTCGTCGCGCCCGCTGTCGTCAAAGTTGCGCTGCTCACGTTCGCCTCCTGGAGACGCCTGACCCACCGCAGTCTAATAAAATGGAGCGCGCGATGACGCGCTACGGGTGGTGATTGCCACAGGCACCGGCGGTGGATATCATCCGGCTTCACGTTTCCGCCTGAGGAATGGCCGAGCGACACGACCCGTACGTATCGCTGCGCATCGCGAACTTTCGTTGGTACGTTGCGAGCCTGGTGGTGTTGACGCTCGGAACCCAGATCCAGGCCACGGTCGTGGCGTGGCAGGTCTACGAGCTGACCAAGGACCCGCTATCGCTTGGCCTCGTTGGACTCGCCGAAGCGTTGCCGTTCATCACCGCGGCGCTTTACGCCGGCCACATCGCCGACCGTCACGACCGAAAACGGCTCTGCCTTCTGGCGATGGGAGTCCAGCTCCTTTGCGCCACCGCGCTGCTCGTGCTCACCACTTATCCGCGGCGATTTCTGTCGGGTACGGTGGCGCCGATTTACGCCGTTGTGTGCTTCAGCGGACTCGCCCGCAGCTTCCTGCAACCGGCGCGCACCGCGCTGGGCGCCGAGATCGTTCCGCGGGAGATTTACACCAACGCGATCACCTGGCGGTCTTCGCTTTGGGAGTTCGGCGCCGTCGTCGGACCCGCAACCGGCGGCGTGTTGTACGGGTTTTCCGGAGCGCATCTCGCTTACGTCGTGGAAGTCGTTTTCTGCGCTTTTGCCCTCGGTCTATTCGCGCAGATCGGTTACGTTCGACAGCCGCCGGTGGTGAATGATGCGAGCATCGCCGAGAATCTGACAATTGGATTTCGATTTCTGCTCGCCCAGCCCGAGTTGCTTGGCGCCCAGGTGCTCGACTTGTTCTCCGTGCTTTTCGGCGGCGCGCCGGCGCTGCTGCCGATCTTTACATCCGACATTCTTCACACCGGCCCCGAGGCGCTTGGCATCCTGCGCGCGGCACCCGCAGCCGGCGCGGTCCTCATCTCGATCCTCCTTGTGCACCGCAAGCTGCGCAACGTCGGGCCGACATTGTTCGCGTGTGTCGGAGCCTTCGGGCTCTGCTGGATCTTTTTCGCGCTGTCGCGTTGGTTCTGGCTGTCGCTGACCCTGCTGCTGATCAGCGGGATGGTGGACAACGTCAGCGTCGTGATTCGTTCCACGCTACTTACCTTGCGCACTCCTCCTCACCTGCTCGGCAGAGTGTCGGCAGTCAATCAGATATTCATCGGGTCCTCGAACGAGATCGGTTCGTTCGAATCCGGAGTCGCAGCTCGCCTGCTCGGGACTGTAAGGTCGGTCATTGTGGGCGGATTCGTCACGCTTGGCGTTGTCGGTGTTACCGCAGCTACGATACCCAGCCTGCGGTCGCTCGACGAGCTGAATTGAGACGCGGGCAGCAAACCCAAAAGTTCTTCTGTTCCTCCGCCGCGCTGGATGCGACATTAGGGTAGCGAGCGCGCACCCGCGCGCGACCCGTCCACAGGGATCACTCGTACGACGGAGCTGCCATGGCGCGTCTGACTGTTTCAGGCGATACGACAATGCTCACGCCATCCGACGCGGTGCCTGGTTGGACGGCGGAGTACGCGGTTCCGCTGGGAGGGCCCGGCCACTTGCTGCTCGCCACCTTCGAGCAGGCCGCGATCGGCATCGCCCACCTCACCCTCGACGAAGAGTGGATCTCCGTAAATCAGCGGTACTGCGACATCACGGGCTACTCGCGCGAGGAGATCCTCCAGTTCAAGGTCGAGCAGCTCACCCATCCGGAAGATGTTCCGGCGAGTCTCGACTTCATTCGCCGTATTCGCGACGGCGAGCTGCCCGAGTACCGCATGGAAAAGCGCTACATCCGAAAGGATGGCCGCGTCATCTGGGTGAATCTCACCGTGTCCATCGTTCGCTCGGTCGATGGCCAGCCCTTGTACCTGGTTGGGTTCATCGAGGACATCACCCTGCGCCGCGAGGCGGAGGTCGAGGCGAGCCGGTCGCTTTCCTTATTGCGCGCGACACTGGAATCCACCGCAGATGGAATCCTCGTCGTCGATTTGAACGGAAAGATTCTGAGCTTCAATCAGAAGATGGCGGACATGTGGAAGATTCCGGCCGAGATCTTCGCCTGCGGTGACGATCAGCGCGCGATCGATGCGGCCCTCGACAAGCTCGTCCACCCCGAGGAGTTCATGTCGAAGGTGATCGAGCTCTATCGAAATCCGGACGAAGCCAGCTACGACGTGCTCGAGCTCAAGGACGGTCGCACCTTCGAGCGCTATTCGCAGCCGCAGCGAATCAACGACCTGCCGGTCGGACGGGTGTGGAGCTTCCGCGACGTCACGGCGCGCCGTCGCGCCGAGGAGCACGCACGGGCGCTGGCGCGGGAGCAGGCGGCCCGCGCCGAAGCGGAGCACTCACAGAAACGCGCCGCGCTGCTGGCGGAAGCGAGCAGGGTGCTCAGCGCTTCCTTCGACTATCAGACGACACTGGCGGCGCTGGTGCGACTCGCCGTCCCGGCGCTCGCCGACTATTGCGCGCTCGACATCGTCGAAGCCGAGGACCGGTTCGAGCGCATTGGTGAAGCGCACGTCGATCCTGCAAAGTCCCAGCTGTTGCGCGAGGTCGCGACATTCCCGAAAAACGCGCTCACCGAGCGTCATCCGCTCATTCGCGTGATGAACACCGGCGCGCCGGTGCTGGAGGCGGACATCACATCTGCCTTCATTCGCGCTTCGTTCGCCGAGCCGGGCCAGCGAAAGGTCGTCGAAGCGCTCGCTCCCCGGTCACTCATCTGCGTGCCGCTCGTGACCTCCGGGCGGCCGATCGGAGCGCTGACCCTCGTCACGTCGGGCTCCGGACGGCGCTTCGAGGTCGCTGACCTATCGCTGGCGGCGGACCTTGCCCGGCGCGCGGCGGTGGTGGTCGAGCACGCTCGACTGTTTCACGAAGCGCAGCAGGCGACCCGCGCGCGCGATGACGTCCTCGCCGTCGTCGCGCACGACCTGCGCAATCCGTTGAACACCGTCACCATGGCGGTCAGCTTGATGCTCGAGACGACGCCGCCGGAACGGGTTCAGGAGCGACGACAGGCGGAGATCGTGCGCAGGGCGGCGGACCGCATGAACCGGATGATCCAGGATTTGCTGGATGTGAAGCGCATGGAATCCGGCCGCCTCACGATCGACCCGCGGCCGGAACATCCTGGCGTCCTCATCAACGACACGGTTGACATGCTCAGGCCTCTGGCGGCGGGTAGCACCATCCGGATGGAGACCAACGTCGAGGACAACCTGCCGCTCGTCGTCGCGGACGCAGCGAGAGTTCAGCAGGTATTGTCCAATCTCGTCGGAAACGCGGTCAAATTCACGCCTCGCGCCGGCACGATAACCGTCTGCGCCGAGCGCATCGACGGTGAGGTGCGATTCTCGGTGATCGACACCGGACCCGGCATTCCAGCCGAACAGCTGCCACACATCTTTGGTCGCTTCTGGCAGGCAAAGACGTCCGATCGCCGCGGCATCGGACTCGGTCTCGCCATCGCCAAGGGCATCGTCGAAGCCCACAATGGCCGCATCTGGGTCGAGAGCAGCGTCGGTCTTGGCAGCACTTTTTACTTCACGCTTCCCACCGCAAACGGCGCGACCAGCTAGGGCAGCGATGCCAGGTTGGTGACGGTGATGGTGTAGCCCGTATCAGGCACGTTCGAGCCCGACGTGATGCTTTCCGGGAAGCCCAGAGCGGCGTTGTACTGAACGCGGATGCCGTTCGACGGATGCGCGATGAGCGACGACACGCGCGCAAAAAGCGAATCGACGGTAGGATTTCCAGGGTTCGGCAAGGTCTCTCCGGTGACACGGTCGGTGACATGGTTTACCGTGTCGGCCCGGACCTCGATGTGGAGCGGCCGCGTCTGAATCATTGCCGCGAAATCGTAGTCAAACGTATAGTCGTGGATGCCCTTGCTCTGCCATCTCTCGCGATTCGTGCCGAGCTGCAAGAGCGCGGTGTTGGTCGCGCTGTCGTTGATGCTGGTGCAGGCACTAGCAATGACCAGTGACAGAAATGCGCTGACGAAAAGTGTTTTCATTGCGTTTTCCTCCGGCAATGCGCCGCCATTGTGGTACGAAAGAATCGGGGGCCCGACCGAAAACTAGGAAAGGCACCTGGATCGCGGCACCGAGTCGGTCGCGACAGCAAATCGTCATAATGCCGGGCGCGCTTCGGGGTTTCCGCCGTCGGGACTCGCAATAGGAGTGTTCGAGGCCCTTTAACGTGGTCTCGACGTTGCCGCCGGCCGCGCCTCTCGTCCATATCGCGACGCCCCGCCTCAGCCGTACCGGCCAGGCGTGTCCACAGCGCGCGCAGGTCGGGAGGATTTCTGGGACAATCAGTCTCACGTGAATACATCGGGTCCGCGGTCGCCGCGGGACTCAGATACGTTACCGATGCGATGCCGGGAATCCGCCGGCACCGCCACGGTCGCGGCTTCACGTACATCGGCCCCGACGGAACCGTGATCAAATCCGCCGAATCCCTGAAGCGTTTTCGGTCCCTCGTTATACCGCCCGCCTGGACCGAGGTCTGGATTTGCCCGCATGAGGACGGGCACCTCCAGGTGACCGCGCGTGATGCTCGCGGACGAAAGCAGTACCGCTATCATCCGCAGTTCAGGCAGCACCGCGACGGAACCAAGTTCGAGCGCATGTTCGAGCTGAGCGATGTGCTCTGGAAGATCCGAGAGAAGGTCGAATCGGACATCGCTCTGCCCGGCCTCGCTCGCGACAAGATCATGGCTACAGTGGTGTGGCTGCTCGAAACGACGCTGATCCGCATTGGCTCGGACGAGTATCGGAAATCCAACAAGTCGTTCGGCCTCACGACACTGCGACGCCGCCACGTTGCGGTGGTGGGCTCGGAGCTTCGCTTCGAGTTTCGCGGAAAGAGCGGCATCCAGCACGCGGTGTCGGTTACGGACAAGCGCATTGCTAGGATCGTGCAGCGCTGCCAGGAGCTGCGCGGCGAGGAGCTATTCAAGTACCTCGATGACGAAGGCAAACGGCAGGAAGTCGATGCCGAAGACGTCAACGCGTACCTGCAGGAGATCACTGGCCGCGACATAACCGCCAAGGATTTCCGCACCTGGGCGGGTACCATGCTCGCCGCCGAAGCGCTGCGCGCGATGGGACCGGCAAAGACCAAGCGCGAGGCCGAGCGAAACATTGTCGCCGCTGTCGACATGACGGCGAAAAGACTCGGCAACACCCGCAGCGTGTGCCGGAAGTATTACATCCATCCGGCGTTGATCGAAGCGTATCTCGAGGGCTCGGTGCTCCCGCCGCTGCCCGAACGGCGGTGGAACAAGCGCAAATCGAAGGGACCGACGCTGCGTCAGCACGAGATGGATGTGCTCGCGTTCCTCAAGGCGCGTCTCAGGGGGAAGTCCCGACGCGCTGCTAACGCGCGTCCGATGAAGCTCGTCGAGTCCGAAGCTGCGACGCAACCAGCGCAGCCCGCCACGGAGCCGGCTCCGGCGGCCGCGGGAGACGGCCAAACCGAGAGTTAGTCGAGGTACGGGTAGTCGGGGTCTGCGAGCCGCGCCGCGCGCGCAGCAGCCTCGGGGCCCGCAATCTCCTTCGCCAGATCGAGGAGCATCGGGCTCAAGTGCCCTCCGTACCGCAGCAGGCTCGCTGCGCGCGCGCGCCGCGCCAGGAGAAACGCCAGGAACGGTTGGTCGGCCTTGAGCGCATTGCAGGCTGGACACGCCAGCACGAGGTTATCGCGGCGGTCGTACGCCGTCTTCCCCTTGCGCGGAGTTACGTGATCCATGGTGATCGCCTTCGCGCTCACCCGGCGCTCGCAGTAGGCGCAGACGGGCCCGTGCCGATCGAGTAGCCACTGGCGCGTTTCCATATACGCGTTGCGACTCGTCGGAAGCGAGGTGTGCTGATGGGTTGGCCTGCGCCGGGCGGTTTTTTTCGCCTTAGCGGGCCTTCTTCTTCGCGATGGACTCAAGGTGGACGGGTTTACTCAATGCTATCCCTGAAACCGTCGGGGCAGCAATGTGTCTTCATAACTTAGTTTGACCGGCGCATCCGCGACACCAAGCCGCTAGATGCGGATTCCGCGGGCGGTTAGCTTTTCGCATCCATGACGATGCGAGATAAGCTCGAGCTGCTCGAGCGGCGGCGAGCCGAATCGGAGCTTGGCGGCGGTGAAGCCCGGCTCCAGGCGCAGCATGAAAAAGGGAAGCTGTCGGCGCGCGAGCGACTCGAGCTGCTGCTCGACGAAGGTTCGTTCGTCGAGCTCGATCGATTCGTAGTACACCGCTCCACCGATTTCGGTCTCGAAGCGCAGAAGTTCTACGGCGACGGCGTCATAACCGGATACGGCAAGATCGACGGCCGGCTCGTTTACGTCTTCTCTCAGGACTTTACTGTATTTGGCGGCTCGCTGTCCGAGTCGTTCGCCGAGAAGATCGTAAAGATCATGGACCTGGCGATGCGGAACGGCGCGCCAGTCATTGGGCTGAACGACTCAGGCGGCGCGCGCATCCAGGAGGGCGTCGTCTCGCTCGGCGGATACGCCGAGATCTTCCTCCGGAACACCCTGGCGTCCGGCGTCGTGCCGCAGATTTCGGCGATCATGGGCCCGTGCGCGGGCGGCGCGGTCTATTCGCCGGCGATCACCGATTTCACTTACATGGTGCGCGGCACTTCGTACATGTTCGTCACCGGGCCGAACGTCGTTAAGACGGTGACCCACGAGGACGTGACGATGGAGGAGCTCGGTGGCGCCGACACCCACGCAGGGAAGTCGGGTGTCGCGCACTTTGCCGCCGATTCCGAGCCCGAATGCCTGCAGCAGATCAGGGATCTTTTCCGATTCATTCCGTCCAACAATCTCGGCGACCCGCCGCGGGGTCCGGGTACCGACTCCCGCGATCGCCGCGACGAGTCTTTGCTCGAGATCGTCCCGGACAACGCCAACAAACCGTACGACATGCGTGAGGTGATCAGGCGCGTGATCGACGATGGCGAGTTCTACGAGGTGCAGAGCGACTACGCGATGAACATCCTCTGCGGGTTCGCGCACCTTGGAGGGTACAGCGTCGGGATCGTGGCGAACCAGCCGGCAGTGCTGGCTGGAGTACTGGACATCAACGCTTCGCTCAAGGCGGCGCGATTCATTCGCTTCTGCGACGCGTTCAACATCCCGCTGGTGACTTTCGAGGACGTGCCGGGATTTCTGCCGGGCGTCGCCCAGGAGCACGGCGGCATCATCAAGCATGGCGCGAAGCTGCTGTTCGCCTACTGCGAGGCGACGGTGCCAAAGCTGACGGTGATCACGCGCAAGGCGTACGGGGGCGCGTACGACGTCATGAGCTCGAAGCATATCCGGGGCGACTTCAACGTCGCGTGGCCGACGGCGGAAATTGCGGTCATGGGGCCGAAGGGCGCGGTCGAGATCCTGTTTCGGAAGGAGATCTCGGAGAGCACCGACCAGGCGGCGGCGACCGATGCGAAGATCGAGGAGTACCGCGATAAGTTCGCGCACCCTTACGTCGCGGCGGGCCGCGGTTACGTCGATGACATCATCGATCCGCGTGATACCAGGCCGTCGCTGATCAGCGCGCTCGAAACTCTCCAGACCAAGCGCGATAAGAATCCGCCCAAGAAACACGGCAACATCCCGCTCTAGCCGGCAGTGTTCAGAAAAGTTCTGATTGCAAACCGCGGCGAAATCGCCCTGCGCGTCATCCGCGCGTGCAACGAGCTCGGGGTAAAGACGGTTGCCGTGTACAGCGAGGCCGACGCGCGCGCGCCGCACGTGCGCGAGGCAGACGAAGCCGTATTGATCGGCCCGCCGCCGTCTACGGAGAGCTACCTGCGCGGCGACCGGATCATCGAGGCGGCCCTGACGACGGGGGCGGACGCGATTCACCCCGGCTACGGATTCCTGTCCGAGCGCGAGTGGTTCGCGCGCGCCGTTCGCGACGCGGGAATCGTGTGGATCGGCCCGCCAGCCGAGGCGATCGCGGCGATGGGGAGCAAGACGGCAGCGCGGACGCTGGCGGTCGCGAACAACGTTCCTGTTGTGCCGGGCACGACCGAGCCCCTAGTTGATGCTGCGGCCGCAGCGAGGGTCGCCACGACCTTCGGCTATCCGATCCTGCTCAAGGCCGCGGCTGGGGGAGGCGGGAAGGGCATGCGAGTTGTGTCGGATCCCAAGGATCTCGCCAACGCTTTCGGTGCCGCGCAGCGGGAGGCCAAAGCGGCATTCGGCGATGATGCGGTTTACCTCGAGAAATTCATCGCGCGGCCGCGTCACGTCGAGATCCAGGTGCTCGCCGATGCGCACGGCAACGTACTCTCGCTGGGCGAGCGCGAATGCTCGGTGCAGCGCCGCCACCAGAAGATGATCGAAGAGTCGCCGAGCGTCGCGGTGAATCCCGAGTTGCGCAAAAGAATGGGCGAAACAGCGGTGCGTGCTGCGAGCGCCGCCGGTTATGTGAACGCCGGCACCTGCGAGTTTCTGCTCGATCAGAGCGGTGACTTCTATTTCCTCGAGATGAACACCCGGCTTCAGGTGGAGCATCCGGTGACCGAGCTCGTCACTGGGATCGACCTCGTGCAGTGGCAGCTGCGCATCGCGTCGGGTGAGAAGCTTCCGTTCAGCCAGGCGGAGATAGTTCCGCGCGGGTGGGCGATGGAGTGCCGGATCACCAGTGAGGACGCGTCCAATAATTTTCTGCCGTCGACCGGACGCGTTGAACACCTCCATTTGCCGAGTGGTCCTGGAGTCCGCTGGGACGGCGGCATCGAGCAGGGAAGCGAAGTCAGCCTGTATTACGATCCGATGCTGGCGAAGCTGATCGTCTGGGGTGCGAATCGCGAGCAGGCTGTCACCCGTATGCGGCGTTCGCTGGTCGACCTGATAATCCAGGGCGTGGAAACGTCGCGGGATTTTCACATTCGGCTGATGGACGACGACGAATTTCGTCGCGGTGACATCGACATCCAGTGGCTGGAGCGACGTCTCGCCACCATCCTGGAGCGAAAGCCGCCGGCGGAGTCAGTTCGTGTGGCCGCAATCGCGGCAGCGATGCTGGCGGATCGCGACCGACGCGCTCGGTCGTCGCCAGCAGGTCAATCGCAGACGCAGGCCGCGACCGCATCGCCCAGTCCTGCCACCAGTGGCACCGATGCCTGGAAGCAGGCGGCTCGTATCGAGGGGCTCAACAACTGATGGGGGTCGTCAGCTTATCAATCGACTCGATCGCTGTAGGCGGAGATGGTGTTGGCCGCAGCGCCGGCCTGGTGGTGTTCGTGCCGCGCACCGCGCCGGGCGATGTCGTCACTGCGCAGATCGCGAGCAAGGGTCAGTTCGCGCGCGGCAAGCTCGCCGACGTCGTCAGTCCAGCCGCGGTGCGCATCGACCCACCGTGTCCGCACTACACCCGCGACAAATGCGGCGGCTGCCAGCTGCAGCACATGACCTACGATTCACAGCTTGCGGCGAAGCAGCTGATCATCCGCGATTCCATCCAGAGGATCGGCAAGCGAATCGTGGACGCCCCAGTAGTCGAGCGAAGCCCGAAGGACTGGCGGTATCGCACCAAGCTGACGCTGGCGATGCGGCGGCGCGGCACGCGCTGGATCGCCGGACTGCATCCCTACGACGATCCCGCTCGCGTATTCGCTCTCGCCGATTGTCCGATCACCGACCGTCGAGTGGTCGCGGCGTGGCGTGAGATAATGGACGCCGATGCATTTTTCCCTGACGCCAGAGAGCTTCGTGGCAGCGTCCGGATCACGAGCGGGGGGCCGACGTTCGTGATGATCGGCGGCGCGAAGTGGACCGCGAGCGAAGAATTCGCTGCCGCCGTTCCGTCGATTTCCGCCCTGTGGTGGGAACCAGCCGCCGAAATGCCGCGCCGGCTGCTCTTCGACAAGCGCGACGATCGCTCGCCAAGCGCGTCGTTCGCACAGGTGAACGCGGAGATGGCGGATGTGATGCGCGCTAACGTTGTGGAGCGCGTGATGTCATACGAGCCGCGCACGGTCGTCGATGCCTACGCCGGGGCGGGGCACACCGCGATCGCGCTGAGCGAACAGGGAATCCGAGTCACCGCAATCGAGCTCGATTCGGATGCGTCGGCGTGGTCAGCCACGCGCCTCGGCGTGGAGTCGCGCGCGATCGCCGCGCGGGTCGAGGATGCGTTGCCCGGCGTTCTGCCTGCCGATGTAGTGCTGCTCAACCCGCCGCGTGCCGGGGTCGAAAAGCGCGTTACTGAAACGCTCGAGGCGGAGGCCGCACACTTGCGCGCGATCGTATACGTAAGCTGCAATCCTGCCACTCTGGCGAGGGATCTGGCGCGACTCCCGAGCTACAGGATCGAATCGCTGCGCGGCTTCGACATGTTTCCCCAGACGGCACACGTCGAGACCGTCTGCGAGCTGCGACCCGACATTGCCGCGCCATGAAATACATCGTCGCGCTCGATGGGGAGCGACATTCGGTCGATTTGGACGGTGCGTCGGTCCAATTCGAGGCCGAGCCGGGTCGGCACGCAGAGCTGGCAGAGGTCGAGGGTAGTCCGGTAAGAACCATCAAGCTCGGAAGCCACGTCTATCGGATGGTGGTCCGCAAGCAGCCGGGCAAGGGCCGATACACGCTTTGGGTGGATGGACACCGCTTTGAGGCGGAGGCGCTCGACGAGCGAACGCGCGCGATTCGAGACATCTCGGCCGCCAACGCGGCACCGGCGGGCCCGGCCCCGATTCTGGCTCCGATGCCGGGCCTCATCATCAGGATCAACGTCAGTCCCGGCGACCGGGTCGAAGCGGGCGATGGCGTCGTGGTGATGGAAGCGATGAAAATGGAGAACGAGCTGCGGGCGACAAGCTCAGGCACGGTCAAAGCCGTCAAAGTATCGCCGGGAACCGCGGTCGAGCGGGGTGCTTTACTCGTAGAAATGGAGTAGGCTGCGGCGGAGCACCCGCGGTTGACATGACTGCTCGTGCCGGATACCTTAAAAGGCTGTCGCAAAACCACTTAGTCGCAATTAACCGCTTGGACCCTACTCGAACGAAAGGGGGCCGGCACTTTCATACGTTCCGCTTCACATGAAGACATACTCCGCGACCCCGCGGGATATCGAGCACCAATGGTATATCGTCGACGCTGAGGGCATGGTCCTCGGCCGTCTGGCGACCGAGGTCGCCAGGATCATCCGTGGCAAGCACAAGCCGATGTACACGCCCCACATGGACACGGGCGACAACGTCATCGTGATCAATGCGGCGAAGGTTCGCGTCACGGGCCGAAAAGCAGAGCAGAAGCGGTACTTCAGACACACCGGTTACATGGGCCACGAGCGCTTCATGCCGTTCGAGACCATGCTGGAGAAGCACCCCGAGCGCGTGATCGAGAAAGCCGTCTACGGTATGCTGCCCAAGACCGCCCTCGGCCGTCAGAAGCTCCGCAACAAGCTCCGCGTTTTTGCCGACGCAAAGCACACCCATGCCGCGCAGCAGCCGAAAGTGCTCGACCTCAACAAGAAGAGTGAGAAGTAATGGCGTCTGACAACACCCATACGATCGGCCGGCGGAAGGAAGCCGTGTGCCGCCTCTACATCAAGCCGGGCTCGGGCAAGTGGTCGGTCAACGGCCGCACCCTTGGAGACTATTTCCCGCGCCCCGCGCACGTCTCGGCGATCCAGCAGCCCTTCACCATCACGGATACGCTTGGTCGCTATGATGTGAAAGCAAAGGTCGAAGGCGGTGGGCTCACCGGACAGGCAGGCGCGCTGCGTCTGGCCGTCGCCCGCGCCCTCGTCAAGATCGATGAAGCGCACCGTCGGAAGCTGCGCGACTTGCAGCTCCTGACGCGCGATGCACGCGCTGTCGAGCGCAAGAAGCCCGGCCGTCCGAAGGCAAGAAAGAAATTCCAGTTCTCGAAGCGTTAACCGAAGGAATCACTACTTAATGGCTCAGCCAAACCTGGAGCAGCTACTCGAAGCCGGTGTCCATTTCGGGCACCAGACCCGCCGTTGGAATCCGAAGATGCGTCGTTTCATCTTCGCCGAGCGCAACGGCATTCACATCATCGATCTGCAGAAGACGCTGCGTCAGCTGGAGCTGGCTCAGAAGCTCGCTCGCGAAGTGATCCTCCGCGGCGACAACGTTCTCTTCGTCTGCACCAAACGCCAGCTCGTCAACATCGTGAAGAGCGAGGCCGAGCGCTGCGGGGCGATGTACGTGACCGAGAGATGGCTGGGTGGGTTGCTCACCAACTTTCAGACGGTGAAGAAGCAGGTCCGCCGCCTGAAGGAGCTCGAGGCAGGCAGCGAAGCTGGCGGTGATTTCGAGAACTACACCAAGAAAGAGCAGCTGATGATGTCCCGTCAGCGCGACAAGCTTTCGAAGAACCTTGCTGGTATCAAGAACCTTACGCGGCTTCCCGGTCTCATGTTCGTGATCGACTCCAAGAAGGAGCGGATCGCGGTCAACGAGGCCAACAAGCTGAACATCCCGATCATCGCGCTGGTCGACACGAACGCTGATCCAGATCTGATCACCGTTCCGATCGCGGGCAACGATGACGCGATCCGCTCCGTCGAGCTGATGACGAAGGCGATTGCCGATGCGATCGTCGAGGCTCGTCGAGAGGCGCCGGTACGCGAGGAAGTCGAGGAGACCGAATCGTATACCTACAGCTCCGATCGCGGCGCCGAGCCGGAGGGTGAGGGCGACAAGAAGAGAAAAAGACGGCCACGCAGGCGACGGGCGAAGCCCGAAGCCATTGCCGCGCGGCTCAAGACAGGCGGCGACGAAGGTGGCGGAGCAGAGGAAGCCACCGAGACCGAGCAGGAAGGTTAACTTTCACGCCGCCGGAGAACTCCGGCGGCGTTTTAACGAGATACGATACATGACAATGACCAAAGAGAAGTTCACCGCGAAGGATGTCCAGTCACTGCGTCAGAAGACCGGCGCGGGGATGATGGAATGCAAGAAGGCGCTCGAGGAAACTAATGGCGACATGGACAAGGCCGTTGAGTACCTGCGCGCGAAGGGAATCGCCAAGGCGGAGAAGCGCGTCGGCAAGCAGACGAGCGAGGGCGTTATCGGCAGCTACATCCACCACAACGCGAAGGTTGGCGTCATGGTGGAA
>DATFGW010000013.1:0-36111 GCA_035249045.1 Gemmatimonadaceae bacterium
CACCGATGCGTTTCCCAGCCTACGGCAATTCATGACCGGTAAGGTGAGGGCCGCAGTTGCATCCGTCGGTAAGGACGCTCGACCCTACGCTTATCGGCCTGCCCTCCAGTACAAGACCACCTCTTACGGTGGGTACGGCTACAACTTCTGGGGTCCGAACCTCGACCTGAAACCGGAATTCGCGAGATCGCGCGAGTTCGGCGTCGAGCTGAGCTTCCTGCAGGATCGCCTCGGTCTGGATGCAACGGTTTACCGCAAGCAGACTTTGGATCAGATCGTCAACGACATCCGCGGCAGCTACGGCACCGGCTTCATTCTGTTCAATCTGAACGGCGCCGTCACCCGCAATCAGGGCGTCGAGATCAGCCTCCGCGGAACGCCAGTCGTGAAGGACAACTTCACCTGGAACTTCCTCGCCAACTACGAGCATGCGAGGGGCAAAGTCCTGGCGCTGCCGAACGCGCTACCCGAGTCCTACGTCTCCGACACGTGGCTGGTCGGAAACGTCCGCAACGGCGTGTCGCCGGGCATGTCGACGATGGCGCTCACCGGGTGGTACTATCTGCGTGACACGGTGCCTGGCCGTCACAAGATCCTGATCGATCCGACGTCCGGTCTTCCGCTCAAGTCGAACGTGTTTATCGACCGCGGCTACGACCGGCAGCCGAAGTACACGATCGGCCTGACCAACACCTTCAAGTACAAGCGTGCGTCGCTGGATTTCCTCGTCGATTTCCGCAGGGGCGGCGACATCTTCAATGCCACCGAGTGGTACCTGACGACGAGAGGCCTGGCCCCCAGCACTCTCGACCGCAACACTCCGCGGATCATCGACGGCGTGCTGAGGGATGGCAAGGAAAACACCGCCAATCCGACGATCAACAACATCGTCGTCGTGCCGGCGTTGCAGACGGCGTACTACACGGGCATGAGCGAAGAGCTCTTCATCGAGAAGAACATCAACTGGGTGAGGCTCAGGGACATTACGCTCAACCTCCAGGTTCCCGAGAGGATGATGCGGAACGCGAGCATTTTCATCACGGGTACTGATCTCTGGCTCAAGACCAACTACACCGGGCTTGATCCAATCGTGAATGGAAACACCGCGGCGGTCGGCGGTTCGGGCGGTGTCGGTATCGACTACGGCAACTTCCCGATTCCCCGCGGTCTCAACTTCGGCCTCAAGGTGGGATTCTAAAGATGACGCGCAAAGTTCACGCGACAATTCTGGCGGCTTCGGTCATTGTCGCCGCGGGTTGTAGCGACTATCTCGACGTAAATACGAATCCCAATGCTCCACAAACGGTAACGGCGAATCTTTATCTGCCCCCGATGGAGCATTGGATGGTGACGGCCCCGCAGTACGACGGTCGCTATGTGGGCGGCTACACCCAGGAGTGGATTTCCACCTCGGCATCTTCCAACGGCGTTGGCCTGACCTACCAGCAGGCGTGGGGTCGAATGGGCTACGATCCCGGCAGCGACAACGGCGCGGAGCAGTGGCGCGACGTGTATTGGTCTCTCGGCCAGAACCTGATCGACATGAACACCAAGGCCGAGGCCGAGCAGCGGTGGGATCTGCTTGGTGTCGGACTCTTCATGAAGGCGTGGGGATGGCAGGTCCTGACGGACCTTCACGGCGAGATCATCGTAAAGGAAGCCATCGACCAGTCGAGATTCTCGTTCGACTACGATACCCAGCAATACGCTTACGAAGAGGTCAAGAGGCTTCTCGACAGCGCGATCGTCCTGTTGCAGCGCACCGACGGTGCCGTGGATCAGACGTATCTTGCCGTGGGTGACAAGATCTACAACGGCGACCGGACGAAGTGGCTCAAGCTGGCTTATGGATTCCGCGCCTTGAACGAGAATCACTACTCGAACAAGGCGTCGTACGACCCGGCCGCGGTAATCGCGGATGTGGATCGTTCCTTCACCAGCAACGACGACGATGCGCTGCTCCAGTATCCGGCACAGCAGCCGAACGACGACAGGAACTTCTACGGCGCGACACGCCAGAACATCCAGCTGTATCGCCAGACGCAGTTCATCGTGAATCTGATGAACGGGACACAGTTTGGTGGCGTGGTCGATCCGCGTATGAGCAGGATGCTGTCGCCGGCTCCGGACGGTCAATATCGCGGACTCGATATCAACCAGGCTGCGTTTGGCGCAATTACCGACCCGAACCAGCGGCCGAATAATTTCTGGGGTTATCCCGGAAGCCAGGGTGCAGGTCTGCCCGCCCGCTACATCTTCAGTGACAAGACGAAGATGCCGCTCATGACGTACTCGCAGCTGCAGTTCATCAAGGCGGAAGCTGCCTTGAAGATGGGTAATCAGGCGCTGGCGAAGCAGGCGTATATCAACGGCATTTCGTCGTCGATCGATTTCGTGAACGCGCGGAATCAGGACGATGGCCAGACTCCAAGCCAGATCAGCGCGGCGGAGAAGGCTGCCTTCCTGGCATCGCCTGAGATCGTGCCGCCGGTGCTCGACCTGTCCCACATCATGTCCCAGAAGTTCATCGCACAATGGGGATGGGGACACAACGAGCTATGGATGGACATGCGCCGGTATCACTACACTGATCTCGACCCGGTGACCGGCGTGGAGATCTTCCGTGGCTGGACGCCTCCAGCGACTCTTTACGTCGATAACGGCGGTCAGCTGGTGCAGCGGATTCGGCCGAGATACAACTCGGAGTACGTATGGAACAGAGCCGGCCTGGACGTGATCGGTGGACTGGCCCCGGATTACCACACGAAGCCGCTGTGGATCACTCAACCATAATCGCCCAATGAACAGGTCTACATCAATCGCGGCCCTTCTGTGCGCCGCTCTGCTTTCAGCGTGCGGCGATAGCGCCGTTCAGAAGATCACGTCGAGTCTGCCCGGCTCAGCCATCAGGTTCTACAACTTCGGCGTCTGCGGCACAACCCAGACGACGACGACGAGCTGCATGCCGGCGGTCAATTTCTACGCGGACGAAACGAAGCTGACGGCAGTCAGCTCGACGTCCGGCACCGAGTCGACGAACGGCACGGGTTACACCGCCGTCGGCAATGCGGGGCTGTATTCCGGAATCGAGCCGGGTCAGTACACCATCAGCGGCAGGATATCCGCGGCCACGGATAAGGATGTGCCGGTCTCGACCACGCCGGTGACGCTCGAGGATGGCAAATACTACTCGTACTATCTGAGTGGGTTCTACAACACCACCACCAAGACCGTCGATTCGTTCATCGTCGAGGACGACCTCCCGGATGTCGATTTCAGCACCACCTACGTGCGTTTCGTAAACGCGATCTCGAATTCGAATCCGATGACGCTGTACGCGACGAACACCACTGACAATACGGAGACCGCCATCGGCGGAGAGGTCGCCTACAAGAACGCCGGCCCCTTCGTCGCGATTCCGGGCGGGACGTACAATCTGGCTGCCAGAACTACCGGGTCGTCAACCAACGCGATCAGCCGCAACGCGGTGGCTTTCGTTCCCGGCAAGGTCTACACGATCAGCGCGCGTGGCGATATCACGATCACATCGACCACGGCGATCAACAGGCCATTTCTGGACAACACCGCGAACAGATAAGCTCTCTGGAAGAGAAACAAAAAACCCCGGCAATCGCCGGGGTTTTTTTGTCCGATTGACGATCACGCGCCTGGTCCTCGGCCCTCGATCCCCGTGGTGCTCTGACTCGGGTCATACTCATACCGATAGAAGTCGCAGCTATCTTCATCGCACAGCAACGGCCTTAGACCAGGGTCCTTGAGCACGTCGATGTAATCCATCGGCTTGCCGTCGACGTAGATCGTTCTGAAAACGAGCCGGATGCCGTGGCTGTAGTCCACGTACCAGTTGACGTGCCCTGTGTACAGCGGCTGGATGGGAGTCCCGTCGAGCTTGTGCCAGCCGTAGATTGCGACGCGATTGGGTTTCGGATCGCGCGAAATCTGGCCGGTGATCACGACATCCTTCTTGATGCCAGCGATCAGACCCTTTCGCTGGCGGCGCTGGCCCTCGATGATCAGGTTGTGGTGGTACATGGTGACGACGCTGTCGCGCAGCGCATACATCGGCACCGGCTCGAGCTTCACCACCGCGGCCCGATAGATGTCGTCGACGATCTTCCTGGTCGGCAGAAAGCAATGGAGGCTGTCGGCGATCGGCTGGGCCGTCATCGGCGTCAACGGAATGCGCGCAAAATCCGAGTCGGACCCGATTGACAGATAATCGGGCAGGACGAAATAAACCGCTCTGATTCTGCGGCCATCGGCGGCGGCGATCGATGTCTCGATCGGTACGAAAGATCTCAGAAACGGCGGAACGTTTCCGGCGAGAATCTCCAGCTCTGCCAAGCGCTCCCGCTCGACGCGGTCCACATTGAGGACGCTCTTGTAGAATTCGCTGCCGGTCGGTGCGGCGGCCGGCCGTGGTGGAAGCGTGAGTTGTCGCGTGGCGCCGCACGCGGAAACCGTGACTGCGCACGCGACCACCGCGCAAATGCGTCGCCGCATTGTCGATCGCTCAGCCCGCTTGCGGGGGCGGCTCGACTTTCGGAAACAAACCAGCGCCTTTCTGCACCTTCCAACCCGTGGGATCGAGCTTGTCGAGACCACCGAAGCCCAGCTTACCCGGTGATCCAGGAGCGCCAAGCGCCTTCCAAAGCTCCTCCGACTTCCCGGGCATGAACGGCCACAGATAGACTGCGTGCCGCGCCAGCTGTCGAATCAAAGTGGCGAGAGTCTCCTCCAGCGCGGCGCGATTCGCTGGATCCTTGGCGAGCTTCCACGGTGCCTGACGATCGACGTACTCGTTGCCGCGGGCGATGGTCTGCCAGACGGACTTGAGCGCGTCGTGGAGCAGAAATCCGCGCGGCCCGATTGACGCGTGATAGCTCTCCAGGCTCTCGGCGTCTGCGGCATCGATTTCATTGCGCGATCCCTTCGGAACGACGCCGCCACAGTATCGCTCGACCATCGAGATCGTGCGGCTCGCCAGATTCCCGAGCGCGTTCGCCAGATCGGCGTTGTAGCGCTCCTCGAATCGCTCCCACGAAAAGGTGCCATCGCCGTCGAACGGCACCTCGCGCATCAGAAAGTAACGGAATGCGTCGGGACCGTAGCGGCCTACTGCGTCCCGGAGATCGAGGTTCCCGCCAGTCGACTTGCTGACGCGAGAGCCGCCGACGAGCACGAAGCCGTGTACCCAGATCCGTTTCGGCACCGCCAGCCCCGCCGCCATCAGCATCGCCGGCCAGATCAACGCGTGAAAGCGCGTGATGTCCTTGCCGATCAGATGAAGATCGGCCGGCCACAGCCTTTCGTAGTCGGGATTCGGGAACCCGGTCGCCGTCAGATAGTTGGGCAACGCGTCGAACCATACGTAAGTCGTCTGCTGCTCGCCGGTGCTGGTGGCTTTGGGGAATGGAACGCCCCACGAAAACCGGCTGCGACTTGCTGAAACATCCTCGAGCCCGGAATCGATGAGCGAAAGAATCTCATTGCGTCGCGATTTCGGCTGCAGGAATTCCTCGCTCGACACCAGCTTGCGCAGCCGGTCGGTGTAGGCGCTCAGTCGGAAGAACCAGTTTTTCTCTTCCACCCATTCGAGTGTTCTGGTCGGGTGGAGAATGCACTTGCCGTCGATGATCTCGTTGTCCTGCTTGAAGGACTCGCAGCCGACACAATACCAGCCCGCGTACGCCTTCTCGTAGAAATCGGTGGGAGATTTCTCGAAGATCAATTCCATCAGTCGGCGCACGCCGGCCTTGTGCGCCGGATCCGTGGTGCGAATGAACTGATCGTAGGAGATCTCGAACAGCTTCCAGATTTCCTGGGTGCTTTCAGCGACTGCGTCGACCAGCTCCTGGGGCGAGACTTTCCTCTCGGCGGCGGTCTGCGCGACCTTCTGGCCGTGCTCATCCATCCCGATCAGGAAGTGGACGTCGTCGCCCTTCAGCCGATGATACCGTGCGATCACGTCGGCACCGATCTTCTCGTAGGCGTGGCCATGGTGGGGATCGGCGGTCGCGTAATCGATCGCCGTGGTGAGATAGTACTTGGCCAATTACTGGTCGCCTGATGTCTGGTCGTCTCCGCGCCCGCGGCGGCCGCCGCGCCGGCCACGGCGCCGCTTGCCCGAGCTGCCACCCTCTTTTCCGTTGGTGCCTGGAACGACATCCCCTGACGCGGGGCGTGAGGTTGGTGCGCGGTTTTCCGCTTCCCGCCTACCGCTTCCCGCCTCCCGCTTCCCGCCTCCCACTTCTCCAGGCGGGATGAACACCGGATGCTCCGCCGTATAGAGAAGCTCGGGCGAGATTTCCTCTGGCCGGATGCTTTCGGTGACGTCCTCTTCCTCGATCTGGACGACTGCTGGCGCGCCGCCGCTCAACTGCTCCGCCTCCGCTTTGTACTCAGCGAGGGTGATGGATCGCACCTCGCCTTCGACGCCGCGCAGTGCGATTCGCTCGCGGAAGATGTCCACGCTCACGACTTTCTCTTCGCCAACCCGAGTGGTGACGATTTTTCCTTCCTTCGGAAAGCGCTTGCGGCTCTGAACGTAGAACTCGTGCTCATAACGCAGGCAGCACATCAAGCGGCCGCACGCCCCCGATATCTGGGATGGATTGAGCGACAGTCGCTGATCCTTTGCGACACCGAGGTTGACGGGGCGCAGCTCCGGGAGCCACGACGCCGAGCAGTACTGCCGGCCGCAGCGGCCAATGCCGTCGAGGCGCTTGGCTTCGTCGCGCACGCCAATCTGCTTGAGCTCAATGCGGGTGCGGAACAGCGATGCGAGATCGCGCACGAGATTCCGGAAATCGACCCGCTTGTCAGCGGTGAAATAAAGCGTCAGCTTCTTGCGATCCCACTGCCATTCGGCGTCGGACAGCTTCATCCCGAGGCCGTTCGCCTTGACGCGCTCCATCGCCTTGCGTCGGGCGTCCTCGTTAAGGCGGTCCAGATCCCTGAAGATCGCCCGATCCTTTTCGTTCGCGAGCCGGAGCGCCTTGCGCTCAGGGAGCGATGTGCCGCAGCCGTGGGAGCAACCGCCATTTCGCTTCTGGGCGAGATCGCCGAGCGAATGGATGTGGCCGAGATCTTCTCCGCGCTCGACATCCACGATCACCGCCGCCTTTAGCGGCGGCGGATCGGGATAGTCCCAGAGAAAGAATTCCTTACGGTTGCCTTTGAAGGCGACTTCGACGAGGTGCGCCACCGGTTACTCCGACCACGCGCCCAGACGCAGGAACTTCTGGCGGCGGCGGCGGACCAGCTTCTCCGGCCGCATCTTGCGCAGCTCCTCGAGGTGCTTGCAGAGCACGGTCTGGAGGGACTTGGCAGCCGTCTCGTGATCGGCGTGCGCGCCACCCTTGGGTTCGGGAATCACCTCGTCGATGACCTTGAGCTCGAGGAGCTCTGGCGCGGTGATCTTGAGCGCAGCCGCGGCTTTCTCGCGCATCTCCGGACTCTTCGCGTCCTTCCAGAGAATCGCCGCGCATCCCTCCACCGAGATCACCGAGTAAACGGCGTTCTCCATCATCAGCACGCGATCGGCGACGCCGAGCGCCAGCGCGCCACCCGATCCCCCCTCGCCAATAACCGTCGCGATGATGGGGACCGTCAGCTGACTCATCTCATAAAGATTGCGCGCGATCGCCTCCGACTGGCCGCGCTCCTCGGCGCCGAGGCCGGCCCACGCGCCCTGGGTGTCGATGAAAGTCAGAACCGGAACGTGAAATTTCTCGGCGAGCTTCATGAGGCGGAGCGCCTTCCGATAGCCCTCGGGATGCGGCATGCCGAAATTGCGCTTCAGCTGCTCCTTGGTGTCGCGGCCGCGCTGGTGGCCGATGACCATGACGGTGTCGTCGTCGAGACGAGCCCAGCCACCGATGATGGCGGCGTCGTCACGAAACGCGCGGTCACCGTGGAGCTCGATGAAGTCGGTGAAAGCCAGTCTAATGTAGTCCGCCGTGAAAGGCCGGCGCGGATTGCGTGCGACCTGCACACGCTGGAAAGGCGTGAGGTTGCGGTAAACCTCCTCGCGCAGGTCCTCGAGCTTCTTTTCGAGGGGCTCGATCGCCTCGGCGACGCTCAGCTGGCTATCGCCAGCAGTCTTTTTTATCTCGTCGATCTGCCGCTCCAACTCGGCGATCGGCTTCTCGAACTCAAGCTGTGTTGCTGAAGCCACTGGTCAGCTCCCCCGTTGAAGTCGAACGGAAGACTCGCCCAAAATATTACGCAATGCGTTGAGCGCCGCGCCGTCGGCGGCGAGTTTCAGCGATCTCGAGCGCAGCCGCACCGGCGCGCCGGTGCCGTCGCTCCACCGGAATTCGAGCGGCGCCGAGCCGGGATATGTCTCGACGATTGCACGGACATCCGAGATCACATCGCCGGAGTATGCGCCTTTGGCAAGGTCGATCGCAACCGTCACGTTGCCGTTAGTCCGCATTTCGGCGAGCTTGGTTGCCGACTCCACGATGAACGACGGATTGTCAGCACTCTCGTCGCGGCGCGGATAAGACCCCTTCAGCAGCATCGGGACGTCGGTGCGAATCTGGTCGTGGAGCACCGCCCATTTCTCGGGGAAGATCAGAACCTCGGCGGAGCCCGAGAAATCCTCGATGGTGAGCCGCGCGAATTCCGACCCGGTGCGCTTGCTCAGCTGCCGCTTGATGCTGGTGACGACGACAGACAGCGTCATCTGCTCCGGCCGCCACTGGCCGAGGTCGGCGACGGTGTGGGTCGCGAAGATCTCGGCCTCGGTGCGGAACCGTTCCAGCGGGTGACCGGATATGTAGAAGCCGAGGATCTCTTTTTCCTTTGCCAGTCGCTCCGATTCGGTCCACGTCGGGACATTGGGAAGGACGTGGCTCGTCTCGACGTGCGCGACGTCTCCAGCGGGTGCGCCGAAGAGGGAAGCCTGGCCGGTGATGAGATCTTCCTGGCGGAGCGAGGCTTCGCGAATCGCGACGTCGAGCGCGGCGGCGAGCTGGGCGCGGTGTCCGCCGAGCGAATCCATCGCGCCCGCGTGGACCAGCGCTTCGAGAACCCGTTTGTTGCAGACGCGCAGATCGATGCGCTCGCAGAGATCGAATAGCGAACGGAACGGTCCGTCTTTCTGTCGTGCGGCGAGAATCGAGTCGATCGCGGTGCGGCCGACATTCCGAATGCCACCCAGTCCAAACCGAATGCGCGTCTCGCCAACGACGGTAAACTTGTAACCCGATTCGTTGACGTCGGGCGGCAGAATCTCCAGACCCGGCTCCTTTGCGCCGGGCACGTGGAGCTGGCGCGCCTCGTTGATGTACTTGACGACGTTGTCGGTGTCGCCGATCTGTGACGAGAGCAGGGCCGCCATGAAGTCGGCGGGAAAGTGCGTCTTGAGCCAGGCGGTGTGATACGAAATGATCGAGTACGCAACCGAGTGCGATTTGACGAACCCATAGCGGCCGAAGGTCTCGATCTGTCCGGCGATCTCCTCGATGATGGCGGGATCATGTCCGCGCGCGACCGACTTCTCGATGAACTTGCCCAGCTCGGCGCGAATCAGCTCGGCGTCCTTTTTCCCGACCGCTTTGCGCAGCACATCTGCTTCGGAGAGCGATATGCCCGCCAGCGCCTGGGCGACGCGCATCACCTGCTCCTGATAGGTGATGACGCCGTAGGTCTTCTCGAGAACCGGCTCGAGCTCGGGGAGGATGTATTTGACCGGCTCTTCGCCGCGCTTCCGCTTCATGTAGACGCGGTGCATGCCGGCGTCGAGCGGACCGGGGCGCATCAATGCATTCGATGCGACAAGATCGTCGAAACGGTCGGCGCGCATTCCCTTGAGCAGGTCGGTGGCAAGCGGCGATTCGAACTGGAAGACGCCCACGGTTCTGCCCGCGCGCAGCATCCGATAAGTCTCAGCGTCATCGAGGTCGAGAGCGTCGAGATCCGGCGCGGAGCCGGTGCGATCTCTGATGGAGCGCAGGGTGTCACTGATGACGGTGAGGGTGGTGAGCCCCAGAAAATCCATCTTCAGCATGCCCGCGTGCTCGAGCGCGTTCATGTCGTACTGGGTGACGACGATCGCATCCTCGTCACCGTTGTTTGCGCCGGCGCCCTTGGATGCCTGGGTGCAGATGGGCACGTATTCGTCGAGCGGGCCAGGCGCGATCACGACGCCGGCGGCATGCACGCCGGCGTGGCGGGAGAGGCCTTCCAGCTTTTCGGCGTAGTCGAGCAGCTGGCGATAGCGCTCCTTGCGATCCTTTATCTCCCGGGTGTCGTCCTTGCGATTCGCGTAAAACTCACGGATCTCGGGAATGCGCTCCTTTGCTTCGGAGATGGTGAGCGAGAAGTTGGGATTGTTGGGAACCAGCTTGGCGAGATAGTCCGTCTCGGACGGCGTAAAGCCGAGCGTGCGGCCGACGTCCTTGATCGCCGCGCGGGACTTGAGGGTTCCGAAGGTGATGATCTGGCCGACCGAGTCGCGGCCGTACTTCTGGCGGACGTACTCGATCACCTCGCCGCGGCGCTCGAAGCAGAAGTCGACGTCGATGTCGGGCATCGACACGCGCTCGGGATTCAGAAAGCGCTCGAACAGCAGGTCGAACTTGAGCGGATCGATGTTTGTGATCTTGAGCGAGTACGCGACGAGCGAACCGGCGCTGGAGCCGCGGCCGGGACCGACCGGGATCCCTTTCTCGCGCGCTGCCTTGATGAAATCCGCGACGATCAGGAAATAGCCGGCGTAGCCGGTCTTGGTGATGACGCCGAGCTCGTATTCCAGTCGGTCACGCACGTGCTGCGGCAGATCGTCGCCGTAACGTTCGCGGGCCCCTTCCTCTGCGAGTCGTACCAGCAGCTCGTTCTCGGTTTCCACTCCGGCTGGAAGTGGGAAGGACGGAACCTGATACTGCTTCGAGAACTTTATCCCCGAATCTTCGGCGATGCGGAGAGTGTTCTCGAGGACGTCCTTGCGTCCGGGAAAGGAGTCGGCGATCTCGGGCGCGCTCTTGAAGTAGAGGCCTTCGTCGTAGCGCATCCGATTCGTATCGGAGAAGTCCTTCCCGAGGCCGATGCAGAGGAGGACGTCGTGGGCGTCGTGGTCGTCGCGGGTGAGGAAGTGCGCGTCGTTGGTGGCGACGACGGGGAGATTCAGCTCTTCCGCGAGCTGGAACACGCGTCGATTGAGGGTGGCCTGATTCTCTGAATCGTGGGCTTGGACCTCGAGGAAGTAGCGATCGCGAAAGACGTCGGCGTACCAGGAGGCGACGGCGCGCGCCTGATCGTATTCGTCGCAGAGGAGATGGTGGGCGATCTCGCCGGCCATGCACGCGGACGAGACGACGATGCCTTCGTTGTATTTGGCGAGCAGCTCCCGGTCCATCCGCGGCTTGGCGTAGAAGCCTTCCGTGTAGGCGAGGGATGAGAGCTTGACTAGATTCCTGTACCCGGTGGCGTTCTGGGCCAGGAGGACGAGGTGGAAGTAGGGCTTGCCCTTGTCGCCGCCGACGCGGTCGCGGGCGCGCCTATCGCCAGGCGCGACATAGGCTTCCATGCCGATGATCGGCTTGATTCCCGCTTTTTTGGCCTTTTCCTGGAATTCCCACGCCCCGTGGAGGTTGCCGTGATCGGTGATGGCGAGGGCGGGCTGCTCGAACTCGAGGGCCCTGGTGATCAGGTCATCGATGCGGTTGGCGCCATCGAGAAGTGAGTATTCCGAGTGGCAGTGGAGGTGAACGAAGGACACGTGATAAGAATATGCGACGCGGATTGTTGGCGATAGCGGTTGCGCTGGTTGTTTTGGCTCTAATCTCCACTCCCACAGCCTGTTACCTCAGTCGAGGGGCATGGGAGGAGGCGAAGATTTTGAGCCGGCGCGAGCCGATTTCGAAGCTGGTTGCCGATCCTGGGACTCCGAAGGACGTTCGGGCGAAGCTAAAGGTGGTTTTGGCGGCCCGCCAGTATGCAAAGGACAGCCTCAAGCTGAGAACTAAAGACAGTTTCACGACATATTCGCGTCTAGATCATGACACCTTGGTGCTCGTGGTTTCGGCAGCCTACCGTGACACTCTCGCCCCATATACCTGGTGGTTCCCGATCGTCGGGCGTGTACCCTACAAAGGCTACTTCGATTTCGACGCCGCGCGAAAGCAAGCGAAGGACCTCGCAGCCGACGGCTTCGATGTCTATGTCCGACCATCCGATGCCTTCAGCACCCTCGGGTTCTTCAACGACCCTCTTCTCAACACCACACTGAAGGGGGACTCGCTCGATCTCGCCAACACGGTGATCCACGAGCTGACCCACAACACCTTCTATGCGGCGGGCCAGGCACCGTTCAACGAGTCGTTTGCGATGTTCGTCGGTGCTCGCGGCGCGGCAGCTTTCTTCAGATCGCGCGGTCAGCAGGCCGCAGCGGCGAGGCTCGACGAGCAGTGGGAAGACGACAAGCTGCTGGCGCGGTTCTGGTCGCGGGTGATTGCATCGCTCGACTCGGCGTATGCCGCACACCCCAACGACAAGCGCGCGAGGATCGAGGCTCGCGACACGGTTTACGCGAGGGCTCGCAGCGAGCTGGTGCACGACATCGCGCCGCGGTTCAAGACAATCAATCCGCGGTATGCGGAGCGGGTGCAGTTGAACAACGCCGCGTTGCTGGCACGCCGAGTGTACGCTACCGATCTCGATTTGTTCGACCGAATCTTCGACAGAGAGAACCGGGATCTGCGCCGCACGATTGGTAGAATAATTACACTCGCGAAACGAGAGCCGGGGCCGCCTTTTTCGGAGTTGCGTCAGTGGCTCGGTCTTTCCGTCGGAGAACCGCCAGCGGGTCACTGACGGGAAGTCTGACGACGCTCACCGCTCCATAGTTGTCGCACGTCAGGCCGATTGTAAAATTGGCGGTCGGACGCTTGCTTCGTGTTTTCCCTGTACATAGCTTGGGGGTTCGATTCGCTCTGCGGTCGCCGCCCGTCCCGGAAGACCGCCTGGCTGGTCAGCATCGCTGCCATTGGGAGTTGCCAATGAACCGCATTGGCTTTATGCCGCGGCGTATTGTCGCACGGATGGGCCCGTTCTGTGTTGCGGCGATGTTGTCATCGTCCCTTCTCGGCGCCCAGACCTACGGAGAACTGGCGGGAGTAGTAACTGACTCGGCGGGGGCACCGGTTCTCGGAGCCATCGTCGAAGTGCCAGGAACCCAGTCGCGAGTGCGCACCAATGACAGAGGCGAATTCCGCATCGCAAATCTTCCCACGGGACCGGCGACAATTCACGTGCGCCGACTTGGTTTCGCAGCAACTGCCCGCTCCGCAATGGTGACCTCGGGAGATCAACGCTCTCCGATGCTGATCCAGCTGGAGGCGGTCCCGACCTCCGTCGAGCCCGTGGTCGTGCAGGCGAGTCGCGTGGAATACACCGGCCGGCTGGCGGGCTACTACGAGAGACTGCATCGCCGGTCCAACGGCTCGTTCATCAACCGCGAGCAAATCGACCGCAACACCAATAAGACGCTCAGTCAGCTGATATCGTCGACTCCTGGGGTCAACGCCACCCGACTTCGCACCGGTGGCGGCGGCGTGAGAATTCGCGGGATGAAATGCCGGCCGCTGGTCTGGCTCGATGGAGTTCCGATGCCCGCCGGCGAGGTAGATCTCGACGCTTTCCCCGTATCCACGCTGCACGGAATCGAAATTTATCTCGGCGCTACCAACTCGCCGCCGAACTATACTGCGCTGGATGGCGCGTCGAGCTGCGGGACCATTCTTCTGTGGTCCCGGGGCAAGGACACCGAGCTGCCGCCGCCGCCACAGCGGATCCTCGATGTCGATGCGCTCACCGACCAGCATGCCGTTTACACTGCCGATGAAGTTGATACGCCGGCGCATCTTTCGAACGGGAATCTCGACGTCGTGTATCCGCCCGACCTGGTCGCCTCGAGGAAGAGCGGCACCGTCGTCGCCGAATTCGTCGTCTCGGCGAGAGGCGAGATAGAGAGAGGTTCGGTTGGGATCGTGACCGCGACCAATGCGTTGTTTGCCGAGGCAGCGGTCAACTCACTGGCGGATGCGCACTATGTGCCCGCTATAAAATCGGGCACGGCGGTGCGCCAGCTCGTTCAGCAGCCTTTCAGCTTCTCGCTCGGCTCCGACTCGGCCTCGGCGGCTACCCGGCATTGACCGCTGACCGATAACACTTCTTCGCTCAAACGGTTGTCATCCGCCGAGCTCGGCGGCGATCCAGTTCAGTTTTCAGCCTGCAGCACGAGAAATCGACCATTCACGCTCACAGGGAGGTGTACCGACGGACAGCTATTGAAGCTCGTTGTGGTTTTCGTTGTGAGGTTGGGGGTGAAATGCACCCGACGCCGGACGCAGTCCGGCGACTTCGAAACAAGAGGGAGAACACAATGCGAAGAATCGTAGGATTCGTTGTGGCACTCTTTGCGCTCGCGCTGCTTCCCGGCAGCCTGACAGCGCAGGGCAGCGGGACAATCACGGGTCGTGTGGTCGACAAGGCCTCGCAGCTACCCGTGCAGGGCGTCCAGGTCAGGGTCAATGGTACCCAGCGTGGCGCTCTTACCGACCAGGAAGGTCGATTTACGATTACCGGTGTTCCGGCCGGTTCGTATGAGGTCAGCGCCCGACGGGTTGGTTATGGCGCGCTGACGCAACGCGTGACTGTCGCCGATGGCGGCACTGCCAGCACTGACTTCACGCTAGCAACCGCGGCAACGCGACTCGAGGAGGTCGTCGTGAACGCCGTGACCGGTGAGGCGCAGCGCCGGCTTGAAACCGGTACGAATACCGGCAACATCGGAGTAGCCGAGCTCGACAAGGGTCCGATCACCAAGATGGCTGACGTCCTGCAGGCCCGCGTCGCGGGTGTCACGCTGCAGAGCACCGGTGGCGCATCGGGTGCAGGGCAGCGCATCCGCATTCGCGGTGCGAACAGCCTTTCGCTCTCGAACGAGCCGCTTCTCTACGTCGACGGAGTGCTCATCTCCAACGGCAAAGGCGGCATCAGCACCGGTGGCGGCGACTATTCTCGTCTGAACGATCTCAACCCGGAAGAAATCGAGAACATCGAGATTCTTAAGGGACCGGCGGCGTCGGCGATCTACGGCAGCGCCGCGGCGAACGGCGTGCTTCTCATCACCACCAAGAAGGGTGTGACGGGCAAGCCGGTTTGGAATGGCTACGTGGAGACGGGCAAGATGGAGGACAAGAACAACTATCCTCTCAACTATGCCGCGCTCACTCGTATCGATCCAACGAGCACGGAGTATTATGAGACTGACAATCAGGTTCTGTTCACGACTGGACTCTTCGGCGCCGGCAATGCGCCGTTCTCCACCTGCCACAACTATCAGGCGGCAGCGGGAACCTGCACCCAGGATGTCCTTCTGTCGTTCGACCAGTTCCGTGATCCGAGAACCACGCCGTTCGTGAACGGCACCCACAACAAGATTGGCGGCAACGTTTCGGGCGGAAGCGAGTCCCTGACGTACTATCTGTCGGCGGACCGCGAAGCCGAAAACGGCGTGCTGCGTCCGAACAACATTGCGCGCACGAGTCTGCGCGGGAATTTCAACGCCCGCATCGGCAGCAACGCGACGGCGCAGATCACTGGCGCGTACATCACCAGCAATCACCGCCGGCTCGGCGAGTCCAACAGCATCTTCAGCCCGATCATCATCGGTCTGACCGGCCCGGCGCAGTATCTGCCCGGGATGGAAAGCGACACCGCGGGCGTCCCCGTCGGCCGAATCGGATCGCTGTTCGGGCCCAACTACGCCGACCAGAAGCACAACTTCGCCGATCAGATCATCGATCGCTTCATCATCGGCGCCAACACCAACTACACGCCGCTGTCGTGGCTTCGCATCAACGGCAACGCCGGCCTCGACTACTACGGCCGTCAGGATGCCGAGAGCCTTGATCCGAACGTGCTGCCGATCGGCGGTGAGTTCGACGTCGGGTTCCGTGATGCGTTCCGCGGAAACAACTACGAGTGGACTTCCAACGTCTCGGCAGCCGCGACGTTCAATCCTCTCTCGTCGCTCGTTTCCACGACCACCTTCGGTGGCAGCTATCAGAGAGAGCTGTTCGAGCAGGTCGAGTGCTTCGGCCAGTCGATTCCAGCGGGAACACGTTCGTGCGCGGCTGCGACAACGCAGTTTAGCGTGGACGAGACCCACACCGAGCTCAAGTCGGTTGGAGGTTTCCTTCGCCAGGAATTCGGCTTCCGCGACAGATTGTTCCTGTCGGGAAGCATCAGAGCAGACAACAACAGCGGCCTGGTGAGAGACGTGACGGGCCTCAGCTTCTATCCGTCGGTCAACGCGTCGTGGCTCGTCTCCGACGAGTCGTTCTTCCCGCGTCTCAATTTCCTGAACCAGCTGCGTCTACGCGCCGGCTGGGGCCAGGCAGGTCAGCGTCCCGGATTCGGCCAGGCCGAGAGCTTCTTCGGATCGCGCGCGATTCAGCGCGTCGGCTCGGAGCTTCCGGCGCTCATTCTTACGGCGACCGGCAACCCGAACCTGAAGGTGGAGCGGACGACGGAGTTCGAGGGCGGATTCGACCTCGGACTGCTCGAGAATCGGCTGTCCGCCGAATTCACGGCATTCACCCGCAAGTCCAAGGATGCGCTCGTGGCTCGCAGCCTCGCGCCGTCTTCGGGTCTTACCGCGACGGTCTTCCAGAACCTCGGCAGCGTCAAGAACTGGGGTACCGAGACCGGTCTTAACCTGAACGTGCTGGAGAAGGAAAACTTCGCGCTCGGTATGCACATCACCGCAGCGACCTTGCACAACCGCATCGAGAAGCTCGGTGAAGGCATCGCTCCGATCAGCCTGAACCGCGGTGAGCAGCAGCATCGTGAGGGCTTCTCGGCCGGCGGCTATTTCGCCACGCCGATCAAGTACAACGACGCCAACGGTGACGGCAAGCTGTCGGTCGCCGAAGTCTCGGTCGACACCTCGAAGTTCCTGGTCGTTCCCGACGGTCAGGGCGGCTTCGACACGCTGAACGTCGCCTATGTCGGGCCGCAGCTGCCGACCAGCAGCCAGGGCCTGTCGTTCGACGTCACGCTGTTCAAGAACATCTCGATCAGCACGCTGTTCGAGCGTCGCGCCGGCAACCGTCAGCTGAACGAGACGGAGTACTTCCGCTGCCGCACCCAGCACTCGAATCCGTTCTACGGATTCTGCGGAGCGATTGCGAACCCGAATGCGTCGCTCGCATCACAGGCAGCATTCATCGGATCGCAGTTCGCGCAGTTCAATGCGACTCCGTACGGCTACATCGAGGATGCGGGCTTCACGAAGTGGCGCGAGCTGTCGATCCGTCTTGGATTGCCGGAGTCGTTCGCGACGCGCTTCGCGTCGCTGAAGGGCGCCTCGATCACGCTCTCAGGACGTAACCTGCACACCTGGACGGACTACACAGGCCTGGACCCCGAGATCAACGAAGGGGGAGGGAACGCTTTCAATCAGGGCGAGTTCAACACTCAGCCGCCGACCAGAACGTTCACGCTCCGTTTCGATCTCAAACTCTAAACCGCTGAAGGGACACTAATGAATCATATACTACGCGGGACGAGCTCACGGGCTCTATCCCGACTGCTATTCGCTGGAGTATGCGCGAGCTCGCTCGTGGCGTGCGACACGGATAAGCTCGTAAAAGTCGAAGACCCGGCGCAGCTTTCGCCGCAGGCGACGGCAACAGCCGCCGCGGTGCCGGCGCTGGTCAATGGCGCGGTTCGTCAGTTCGAGGCCGGCTACAGCGGTCTTGGCGACGACGCATTCCTTTCCGCGTCGGGCGTCATTACGGATGAATTCGCGTGGGGCGATTCGTTCACGACGCGTTTTGCGGCGGATCGCAGAACTCTGCAGCCGCCGCAGCTCGGAAACATCTCCGACGCCGCGTTCTCGCGGCTCGAGCAGGCGCGTATGCTTTCGCTGCGCGCGCTAGCCGCGGTCACCAAGTTTGAATCGGATCTGGACGACCCGGATAGCTTCAGGGCCGATCTCCAGAACGCGCTTGGCTACAGCTACGTCACGCTCAGCGAAGGGTGGTGCAGCGGCGTGCCGTTCAGCAACGTGCCTCTCGAAGGTGACATCGATCCCAGCGCAATTCAGTACGGCAGCCCGCAAACGACGGCGCAGATGAACGATTCTGCGATTGTGGCGTTCGATGCGGCGCTGGCTGTGGATCCATCCAACGAGCTGGCGATGGTCGGAAAGGCACGGGCACTGCTGAACCTCGGCCAATACGATCAGGCTGAGGCGGCGGTATCCGGCGTCGGGACGACCTTCGTTTACCTGATCGAACACTCCACCAATACGTCGGCCCAGAACAACGGTATCGCGTCGTTGATGGACAATGGTCGGTACACGATCTCGAATCTCGAGGGTGGCACGACTTCCACGGGTGCGGCGCTTCGTCCGGACAACAACACCGCGACGACGAATGCTACCGCGGAGGGTCTCAACTTCCGCACGGCACAGGATCCGAGAATTCCTTACGAGCTGACTGGCGCATGTTTCACCAGATCTATCGTGTGCTACAGGCTCAATAACTATCCAGACTTCAACGCCGACGTGCCGCTTGCGTCGGGCGTCGAGGCGCGGCTGATCGAAGCCGAGGCGGCGATGCAGCGGGGTGATGGTGCGACCATGATCGCGAAGCTCAACTCGCTGCGGTCACAGGTTGCGTCGCTCCTGCCTTTGCTCTATCCCGAGCAGATCCAGACCTTCCCGCCCGCAACCTCCGGAGCGCCGAGCCTGGCGCCGCTCGTCGATCCGGTTACTCCGGCCGCGAGACGCGATCTCCTGTTCCGGGAGCGCGCCTTCTGGCTGTACGCGACCGGACACCGGCAGGGTGACCTGCGGCGACTCGTGCGCAACTATGGCTTACCCCAGACCAGTGTGTTCCCAACTGGGCCGTACTTCCGTTCGTCAACCTCGCCCTACGGGACAGACGTTGCGTATCCGGTTCCGTTCAACGAGGAGAACAATCCAAACTTCGACCGCTCGGCCTGCAACACCACCGGGGCCTAGCAGTCGGCTGTAGTCGTTCCAAAGAGTGCGGGGGCGTCAGCGATGGCGCCCCCGCATTTTTTTTAGCTGAATCGTCCGCGCAGCAGCGCGCGCAGGTCGAGCAGCGGCTCCTTCTTCACTTCCTCCGCCGCGGCAGGCGCGCGTTCGGCGGATAGTGCGACACGCTGCATCTGGTCGCGCACACCGCGGTCGATGAACCGACAGAGCTGGTCGAGCGAATAGTTCGCACTGCGCCGCGTGGAGTATGCGTTGAGCGGGTAAGTGACACTGAGGTGATTTCGAGCGCGGGTGAGCGCGACGTACATCAGCCGCCGCTCTTCTTCGGTCTCCTCGTCGTTGTTCAGACACCGAGCTGAAGGGAACCAGCCATCGACCGCCCAGATCACGAAAACCGCGTCCCATTCCTTGCCTTTGGCCGAGTGCGCGGTGCTGAGCACGAGACAGTCGTCCTCCTCTTTGCTGCCGCCGGCGAGATCCTGGGTTGCCTGGGGCGGCTCCAGAGCAAGCGCAGACAGGAACGTCGCACGATCGGGGTAGCCGGCCGCGATGATCTGCAGCTGGTCGAGGTCCGCCAGCCGCGGCTCGACCCGGTCGTAGCGCTCCCTCAGAATGTTGTCGTAGAGGAGGCGCACCCGCGCGATGTCCGCTGCGACTTGCGCCTGGTCCTGTGGCGGGCCCGATCGCAGGCGATCGAGAAGATTGACCAAAGCGGCGTGAGCTGCCCTCGCGCGTGGCGGCGGATTGTACCGGCCGAAGGCGGTGGATTCCCACGCGGCGGCGGCCATCGCGTCGATCGCGGCGCGCGCGGTCGCATCGCCAATTCCCGGAAGCAACAGCAGCAACCTGTACCAGCTCACCTCGTCGCGCGGGTTCTCGAGGATGCGCAGGAACGCAAGCACATCCTTCACGTGCGCGGCCTCCAGGAACTTGAGCCCACCCCACTTCTCGAACGGGATCTTCCGGTTGGTCAGCTCGATCTCGAGATCCGCCGACATGTAGCCGGCGCGGAACAACACCGCGATCTCACTGAGCCGCGTGCCCTCTTCGTGGAGCTCTAGAATTCGATCGACGACGAACTGGGTCTGCTGCTGCTCGTCGCGCGCGGCGACGAGCCACGGCTGTTCGCCGCCGATGCGCTGGGTCCAGAGGTTCTTCGTGAAACGCTCCGCCGCCCGTGAGATCACGGAATTGGTCACCGAAAGAATCGGCTGGGTCGAGCGATAGTTCTGCTCGAGCGCGACTACCGTCGCTCCAGGAAACTGCTTCGGGAAGTCGAGGATGTTCCGGAAGTTCGCACCGCGGAAAGAGTAGATGCTCTGCGCGTCGTCCCCGACAACGGTGAGGTTGTGGTGCGCCTTGCACATACCCGCCAGAATCCGCGCCTGCAGGACGTTGGTGTCCTGGTATTCATCGACCAGGATGTGATCGTACAACCCGGAAATCTTCTTGCCCAGCTCGGGGGATGCCTCGAGCAGGAGCGCCCAGAACAGCAGCAGATCGTCGTAGTCGACGAGGTTTCTTTCCTGCTTCCTGCGCGTGTAATCCGCGTAGATCTTCCCGAAGTCCTCGAGGTAGTCGATGAACTGCGGGTAGTCGTCGCGGATGATGTCTTCGATCGAGATACCGGTGTTGATGTGTCGTGAATAGACGTACTGCAGCGTTTCCTTCTTCGGAAAACGCTTTGACTTGGCGGCGTAACCCAATTGGGCGCGCGAGAGCTGCATCAAGTCGGCGGCGTCGCCCTGATCCATGATCGTGAAATCTTTCGGAAGACCCGCCGCCTGGCCGTACCGCCGAAGCAGCCTGTGCGCGGTGGCGTGAAACGTCCCTCCGTGCACCCGCTTGCTGTTGCTGCCGACGAGTCGCTCGGCGCGCGATAGCATCTCCTGCGCAGCGCGACGGGTAAAGGTCAGAAGAAGGATTCGCTCGGCGGCAACTCCGCGCTCGATGAGGTGCGCGACGCGATAGACGAGAGTTCGGGTCTTGCCCGTGCCCGCTCCGGCGATGATGAGAAGCGGACCATCGCCATGGGTCGCGGCTGCCGCTTGCTCGGCATTCAGCTCCGAGGAAAAATCGCGAGGCGTCCCGACCGCCTCGACGCGCGGTCGCGGCGGATAGACCTTGAGGGTTTCGGTCACGCCACGGTCTCGAGCAGCGCCGAGCGCGAAGTGACCACGGCGGTGAGCTCGAAGGCGGTGGCGAACTCGGCCGTGACGCGATCGCGAACATCCTGAATCGGCACATCGGCGACGCCGATCTCCCGGGCTATCGAGGTCATCACCACTCCATCGATTCCGCACGGCACGATGAGATCGAAGAAGCTGAGATCCGTGGTGACATTGAGCGCGAAGCCGTGCCAAGTAACCCAATCGCGGGCGTGCACGCCGATCGAAGCGATCTTCCTGCCGCGCGTCCACACTCCCGTGTAGGCGGTATTTCGCTCGGCGGGGATTCCGTATTCCGCCAGAGCATTGATCAATGCCTCTTCGATCTTGCGCAGATACCAGTGCAGGTCGAGGCGGTGCCGCTTGAGGTCGATGATCGGATATCCGACCAGCTGGCCGGGCCCGTGATAGGTGACATCGCCCCCGCGCTCGACGTCGAAGACTTCGACTCCCTTGCTCCGCAGAAACTCCGGCGACGCGACAAGGTGTTTCTCCTTCGCCGCGCGGCCGAGAGTGACGACGCTGGGGTGCTCGACGAGGAGCAGCACGTCCTGCGGGATGGCGCCGGAGATTCTGTCGCGGGCGATGTTGCGCTGCAGCTCCAGCGCCTCGGCGTAACCCATCCTGCCGAGCGCCACTGCCCATAGCTCCCGATCAGCCATCCCGCGCCATCCGCATCAGATGTGAATGACCCTGCCCATCGAATCGAGGGTCGCCTCGGCAATTGCTTCCGACAATGTCGGGTGGGCGTGGATCGCGAGATCGACTTCTTCGACGGTGAACTCGTTCTCGCGCGCGACGGCGAGCTCGTGGATGATCTCGGTTGCGTGCGCACCGATGATATGTGCGCCGAGTATCTCCCCGTACTTCGTGTCGCGAATGATCTTGACGAAGCCTTCGGTTTCACCAGAGGTGCGGGCGCGACCGTTGGCGGAGAAGGGAAACTTCCCGACCTTGTAGTCGATCTTCTTCTCTTTCACCTGGGCTTCCGTCATGCCGATCGACGCGACTTCGGGGTGGCAGTAGGTCGCGTTGGGAATGTTGCCGTAGTTCACCGGATGCACGTGCTTCTGACCGGCGAGGAACTCGGCGAAGACCATTCCTTCGCGCTCGCCCTTGTGCGCGAGCATGGGTGGTCCGGCGACGTCGCCGATGGCGTAGACGCCCTTGACGGACGTCTCCATCCGCTCGTTGATCTTGATGAACCCGCGCTCGGTGAGCTGGATTCCCATCTCCTTGATGCCGATGTCGTCGATGTTGGGGGCGCGTCCGGCGGCGACGAGAACCTTTTCGACCTCGAGGCTCTGTTTCTTGCCGCCGACTTCGATGCTCATGCTGACGGAATTCTTGCCGACCTTTACATCGCCGATTTTTGCGCCGGCGAGGACATCGATTTTACGCTTCTTGAAGCTTCTGGTGAGCTCGGCGCTGCAGTCAGCGTCCTCGAGCGGCAGGATGCCGGGCAGCGCTTCGATCAGAGTGACCTGGGTGCCGAAAGCGGTGAAGACGTCGGCGAACTCGCAGCCGACCGCTCCGGCGCCGACGATCGCCATGGTCTTGGGCGCCTTCTCGAGGGTCAGCGCTTCGTCGGACGAGATGACGGTGGATTTGTTGAGCTCGAGTCCGATCTGCGGCAGGCCTTTGACGCGGGAGCCGGTGGAGATGACGATCGCCTTCTTGGCATCGTGCTTCTCTTCTTTTCCGTCGACTTTAACAGTGACGGTGTTCTTGCCGCTGAGTTTACCGGTGCCTTTGATCCAGGTGATCTTGTTCTTCTTGAACAAGAATTCGACGCCTTTGGAGTTCTGGGTGCTGACGGCGCGGGAGCGCTTCATGGCGACGCCGTAGTCGAGCTTGAGATCCCCGGCGGTGACCCCGAAGTCGGCGCCGTGAGAGATGCGGGTCGCGAGGGACGCGGATTCGAGCAGAGCTTTGGCGGGGATGCAGCCCCAGAGGACGCAGGTGCCGCCGAGTCCTTCGCGCTCGACGACGGCGACTGACATTCCAAGCTGAGCAGAACGGATTGCGCCAACATAACCGGCGGGGCCGCCGCCGATGAAAATCACATCATAGCTTGCCATTTCTTTCGGGATTAAGGTCTATCGTAAATCTAGTTATTCACGGAAGGCCTCGGTCCCCGTCCGCGGCAGCTAGATCAGCAGTGAAAGCGGATTCTCGATGTAGCGACGCACGGTCTGGAGGAATTTCGCGCCGGTAGCGCCGTCGATGGCGCGGTGATCGCAGCTCATCGTGACCCGCATCCGCTGGCGAAGCTCGAGCTGGCCGTCGACCACCACCGGCTTCTCTTCCACACCGCCAATGGCGAGGATGCCTGTCTCAGGCGGGTTGATGATCGCCGTGAATTGGTCGATCCCAAACATGCCGAGGTTGGATACCGAGAAGGTCGAGCCGGTGTACTCCTCGGGGGTGAGCCTCCGCTCGCGGGCTTTCCCGGCGAGCTCACGAGCCTTGGCGGAGATTTCCCAGAGAGTCATGCGATCGGTGTCGAACAAAACCGGCGTGATCAACCCGTCCTCGACTGCGACGGCCATCGCGACGTGGATGCGATTGAATTTCCGAATCTTGTCGCCGAGCCAGTGGGCGTTGATTTCCGGATGCTCCGCAAGAGCCAGGGCAACAGCCTTGATGATGATGTCGTTGAACGAAGCCTTGTACTGATCGCCCATCTCAGCGAGCTGACTCCGCATCTCCGCGGCGCGCGTCACATCGAACTCGGCGGTTAGGAAGAACGTCGGAATCGGCCCATTCGACTCGCTCAGGCGCTTGGCAATCGTCTTCCTGATCTGGGTGAGTGGCACATCCTTGAAATCGCCTTCGGCGGCGAGTCTCTCGGCGGCAGCAGATCTTCCCGCCGCGGTGCCGGCGGCTTTGGCGTTTTCGATGTCTCGCTTGACGATTCGCCCGCCGGGGCCGGTGCCCTGAATCGATCCGAGCTGGATGCCGCGATCATTGGCCAGTCGGCGGGCGAGCGGCGAAGAGCGACGGCGTCCATCGGTCGCCGCGGGATGCGAGGCGCCGTTGCCCCTCGGAGCTGAGGGAGCGGCGGGTGGGCGTGGCGCAGCGGGACGCGGCGGTGGCGCTGCCGGTGGTGCGCCGGCTTTTTGCTGCGGTGGAGTCGAAGCTTCTCCTTGCGATTGTTTCGGCGTCTGCGGTACCGGACTCTTCGCCGGCGCTTCGCTCGTTTCGGCGACGGCCTGATTCGGCGCTGCGCCAGTCGCGCTCGGAGCGCCACCCGACTGCGCGGCCTGCGCGCCACTCGCCTGCGCACCGGCACCCGCGCTACCTACGATCGAGTCGATGTTCTCGTCGGGTGCGGCGATCACGGCCAGCAAAGTCCCGACGGGCGATGCATCGCCCTCGTTAGCCAGACGCTTGCGAAGAACTCCGTCGCCGCGGGCAACGAGCTCCATCACCGCCTTGTCGGTCTCGACTTCGGCCAGAACGTCGCCGGTCTTGATCTGATCGCCTTCGTTCTTGTTCCACTTGACGAGGCGGCCTTCTTCCATGGTCGGCGAGAGCGCCTCCATCACCACTTTCGTTGCCATAGTCGCTCAGTCGAGGTACATGACTTTTCTGATCGCCTTGACCGTCTTGGCGGCGTCCGGCTTGGCGGCGCGCTCGAGGTTCTTGGCGTACGGCATCGGCACTTCTTCCTGGTGCACTCGCAGAACAGGCGCGTCGAGATCGTCGAAGCACTCGCGCTGGATGAAGTCGACGACCTGTGAGCCCAGCCCGCAGATCTCCCAGCCTTCCTCGAGGACGACCGCGCGGTTGGTCTTCTGCACAGAGCGCGAGATCGCTTCGACGTCCATGGGACGCACGGTACGCAGATCGACGACGTCGATGTTGATGCCTTCCTTGGCGAGATCGTCGGCGACTTTCATTGCGACGAGAACCATCTTGCCGTGCGTGATCAGCGAGCAGTGGTCGCCTTCGCGCTTGAGCTCGGCGACACCGATGGGAACGATGTGCTCTCCCTCGGGCACTTCGCCTTTGGTGTTGTAGAGCATCTCGCCCTCGAGGAACACGACAGGGTTGTCGTCGCGGATCGCCGATTTCAGCAGACCCTTGGCGTCAGCGGGAGTTCCGGGGGTCAGCACCTTGAGGCCGGGAATATGGGCGAGCCAGCTCTCCCACGCTTGCGAGTGCTGGGCGGCGAGCTGCAGCGCAGCGCCGTTCGGCCCGCGGAAGACCATTGGCATCTTGAACTGGCCGCCCGACATGTAAAGCATCTTCGCCGCGGCGTTCACGACTTCGTCGAGCGCGAGCAGCGCGAAGTTCCACGTCATGAACTCGACGATCGGGCGCAGCCCGACCATCGCCGCGCCGACACCGACGCCGGCGAAGCCGAGCTCGGTAATTGGAGTATCGACGATTCGCATCGGACCGAACTCGTCGAGGAGTCCCTTCGAGACTTTATAAGCGCCGTTGTACTGCGCGACTTCCTCGCCCATCAGGAAGACGCTGTCGTCGCGCTGCAGCTCTTCGCGGAGCGCCTGCGTCAGCGCGTCGCGGTAGGTCATTACGGGCATCAGGATGTCGTGTCCGAGTAGACGTCGGTATACAGCTTCTCGAGCGGCGGCTCGGGGCTGGAGTCGGCAAAATCCCAGGCGTCCTGGGCGATCGCCTTCGCCTCGTCATCCAGCTTGTGCATTTCGCCTTCGGTGAGCTCGCCCGCCTCGAACATCTTGTTGTGGAGGAGAAGGATCGGATCGCGCTTCATGTTCTCTTCGAGCTCGTCCTTGGTGCGGTAGGTCCCGCTCACCGCATCGGACATCGAGTGACCCATGAATCGGTAGGTCTTCATCTCGATCAAAGTCGGGCGCTTCTCCTTGCGCGCGCGCTCGAGCGCGCGGGCCATCACGTCGCGAACGGCGAAGACATCCTGACCGTCGACCGATTCACCGTCCATCCGGTAACCCTTGGCGCGCACGACGACATCCTCGTTGGCAGTCGAGCGAGAGATCGCGGTGCCCATCCCGTACCGATTGTTCTCGATGATGAAAATGACGGGAAGGTCCCACAGCGAGGCCATGTTCAGCGCCTCGTGGAACGCGCCAATGTTTACCGCTGCCTCACCAAAGAAGCAGACGCAAACCTGATTGCCGCGGCGATACTTGATGGCGAAGCCGACTCCGGCGGCGATCGGAACGTGGCCGCCGACGATGCCGTGGCCGCCGAGGAAATTCGTCTCAGCGTCGAAGAGGTGCATCGATCCACCCTTCCCACCGGAGCAGCCTGTTTCACGGCCGAACAACTCGGCCATGATGGCGCGAGGGCTCATGCCCCGCGCGAGAGCCTGCCCGTGATCCCGGTAGGCAGTGATGACATAGTCGTCGGGGCGAATCATCGACATCACCCCGGTGGAAATTGCTTCCTGACCGATGTAGAGATGGCAGAATCCCCCTATCTTGCCGAGCGCGTAGGCTTCCGCGCAGCGCTCTTCGAAACGTCGCTGCACCATCATAGAGTGGAGCAGCTCATGTCGAAGCTGTGGAGTGGTGTTGGCCATGCCGCGGTCGAGCGGGGTCGAGCCGTCGGAGCCGTTGTTCCTCGACGCGGGCTTGGTGTCCTTCGGCTGCGGTTTCGTGTCCTTCTGCTTCTGCGCGGGCGCGCGTTTGGCTTCTGTGCTCATACGCCAGCCGCCTGAACCTGCTCCCAGGCGTGGTAGCTGGATCGAACGAGCGGTCCGGACTCGACGTGTCGGAAGCCCATCTCCATTCCTGTCTCGTACAATTGTCTGAATTCCTGTGGCGTGTAATAGCGGTCGAGCGCGATGTGGGCGTCCGAAGGCCGCAAGTATTGTCCCAACGTAAGAATGTCGACGTCCACGGCGCGGAGGTCGCGCATGACGGCCACAACTTCCTCGATGGTCTCGCCCATCCCGAGGATCAACCCGGTTTTGGTCGGGATATCCGGGGCGGTGCGCTTCACGTAGCGGAAGATATCCATTACGCGCGGGTAGCGTCCGCCGGGACGCGCCTTTTTGTAAAGTCGCGGGACCGTCTCGGTGTTGTGGTTGTAGATCTCGGGTCTCGCCTCGAGCACGGTGCGGATGCTGTCCTCGTTGCCCTGGAAATCGGGGACGAGCACCTCGACGGAGCAGCCAGGTACACGATCGTGGATCTGACGAATCGTCTCGGCGAACACCCAGGCGCCAAAATCGGGCAAGTCATCCCGATCGACCGACGTTATGACCGCGTGCTGCAATTGCATTTCGGCGATCGCCTTTGCCACGCGGTGGGGTTCGGCGATGTCGTATTTCGGGGGACGGCCGTGCGCGACGGCGCAGTAGGCGCAATTGCGGGTACAGACGTCGCCGAGGATCATGAAGGTGGCGGTTCCGTGCTCCCAACATTCGCCGACGTTGGGGCAGTGCGCCTCTTCGCAAACCGAATGGAGGTCGAGCTCGCGCATCAAGTGCTTGAGCCGCATATAGTTGGGGCCGCCAGGCGCCTTCACTTTGAGCCACGACGGTTTCCGCTCGGGAAGGGGCTCGGTGCGGTGACGCCCCATGATCTGATAAAGAGTATCTGGCATCGTTTGGGGCCGACGGGGAGGAGAGAGTCCGTCGACATGTTGAATCTACATTAAAAGCGGTCGGGGCGAAATTGTGACAGGTCGTGGCTAAGTGGTGACTCTGTCACGAGATCGGCGATTAAATCCCCCGTAAGGGGGGCCATCAGGACGCCGTTGCGTGAATGACCGCAGGCGTAAAGGAGTGATGGCTGTTCTGGATCTGGGCCGATGATCGGCAACATGTCCGGCGTGATGGGTCGAAGACCCGCCCACGCAGAGACCAGAGGCGCTGCGCCGAGCGCCGGACAGATTTCTTCCGCCGCAGTTCTGACTTTCGTGATTCCGGCGTCGGTGGTCTCGGAGACAAAGCCCGCGTTCTCCATGGTGCTGCCGCCGATAGTGGCGTCGCCGCGCGGTACGATGTACCCGCGCGGTCCGTACGCGACGTGACGCATCGGCGCCGAGCCGTACGACACGAGCTGACCGCGCGCGGGCTGCACGTATTGCGCGAAGCGCGCACCTGCGATCTGCGCAGACCATGCACCCGCAGCGAGAACCACGCGTCGCGCCGTTCGTGGTTCGCCAGTGGCGGTGAGCACGGTGCAAGAATCGTTTCCCGGTGCGACGCCAGTAACGGCGGCTGAAACTCGCTCCACCCGCTCGCTCGCGTCGCAGAGGCGGTTGAGCGCGGCGAGCAAAATGGTGTTATCGACGCAGCCGTCATCGGGATTGAGCATCGCGCCGCGCGCGTGCGTGAGCGACGGCTCGAGCTCGCCGAGCTCCTTTGCGTCGAGCCAGCGTGTCGATGGGAGGGCCGTTTTTTTGAGCCCTTTGATGCCGTTCTCGCTGAGGGCGACCTGGAGAATGCCGAGTCGATTGAGCGGAACCCTTACTCCGGTTCGCTCGGCAAGAAAGTCGACGTAGGACGGGTAGCGGTCGCGGGCTGCGATCGCAAAATCGTGCGCGCCACCGATTGCGCGCTCGACCGACGGCGCCAGCATCCCGGCTGCGGCAGGAGACGCCTCGCCTCGACGAGGCTCTCCGAGCAGGGCGACCCCGATTCCACGCTCGGCGATGGCTGCCGCCGCGGCAAGCCCGATGAGCCCGCCGCCGACAACGATGACGTCAGCGCTCACCTTGAAAAGCCCGGTGCTTCGCTCTCGTGAAACAACGCCGACTGGGCTATCGTAGTGATTCCAGACACTGTATCGGAGAATACCATGTTACGCGCCATCTTCATGATTGGCCTATTCGCCATGCTGGGCCTCTTTGCCGTAGGCATGGTGTTCAAGCTATTCGGCGGCATCATCGGCCTGACCTTCTTCATCGTCGGCCTCGCGCTCAAGGTACTCATCGTGGGCGGGCTGCTGTACTTCGGAATCCGGATTCTCTCGCCGGGCACCGCTGCGCGGCTGAGGGAGAGGTTCTCCGGGACTCGGCTCACTCGGTACTAAGAGCCTCGGATTCGCGGGAGCGCCGCGCTGTCGCCCGCGCCACGCGAGTCGTAAAGTCGGCAGTCGGGAGACTGGACAGCTGGGAGTCTGTTAGCTGTCATACTGGCGACCTGATAGCCTCGCGTTTCCTCTAGACGCCAAGAGCGACAGACTAAAACGCTCCGAGCTGTCCAGTCCCCAGACTGCCGACTTTGTGACTAGGGGTCCCAGCCGCAGCGCTCAGGCGCCAGAATCGGAGTCGAGAGACTCAATAACGCTCCAGACAAGCATGGGCACCATGATCTCATGGTGCCCCGTGATCTCGTACCCTTTGCCGCTTCCCTGAGTGGGGCGCTGGACGACGTTGACGCGCGGGCGGTAGTGGCGCTGCATGTCGAGGTCGCAGGTGGTGAAGCCGGTTGGTTTGCCGCCGTTCAGATTGCGAGCGATGGTCAGCGCCTTCAGAAAGACTTCCGGCATTATCACCGCGCTCCCCAGGTTGAGAACGACGCCGCCGTCGTCCAGCGCTGGCAGAGAGGCGGCGAGACGGCGGAAATCGCGATGACTGGTGTCGCCGATTGCCGCGCCATTCGCAGCCGGATGCTGATGAATGATCTCGGCGCCGAGCGCAGCGTGGACGGTGCAGGGAATGCCCAATCGGGAAGCGGCGAGCAGCACCGATAGCTCGGGATTCGAGAGGGGAAGATTCCCGAGCGCGCAAGCGAGCGACTCGCCCATTCCCCAGCCGTTCTTCATGCCCGCGGTGAACGCCTCGTTCATCCCGCGGCCGGTCTCTTCCGCCATGCCGAAGGTCCCGTCGACCAGTCCGCGCGCGACGTCTTCGGATGTCGCGCCGAATCGCGCGATCTCGTAATCGTGGATCGCCGCCGAGCCGTTCATGGCGAGGTGGGTGATGACTCTGCGCTCCATCAAGTCGATGATGAGCGGCGCGAGTCCGGTCTTCACGATGTGTCCGCCGAGCATCACCACCACCGCCCGCTTTGTTCTTGCCGCGCCTGCGATGGCGGCGACTACGGCGCGGAAATCACGCGCGACCAGAACATCGGGCAGAGATTCGAGAAATGCGGCGAAGCTGCGATCGCTGCCCGGCGGCGACGCGAATTCCGAGGCGGCAACCTTGTTGGGTCGGCGCTCGATTGGAACGGTGCGAACTCTGGATAGGTCGGCTTCCGCCGGCGGCGAAGCGCGGGATGCGGCGGGCGCACTCGCGTTCTTCGCCGCGCCCTTTTTTCCGCGAGGATTTCGGCCCTGGTTACCGCTTACGCGCTCGGCGATGGCTGGAAGGACTTGAGATAGAGATTGAGCGACCCGAACTTCAGCTGCGATTTCAGCTGCAGCATTATGTGCCGGTCATCGTCCGACAGCCAGACCTCGGCGTGCCCGTTCTCCGAGAAAATGCCCTTCGTTTTGATTACCGGCTGAACGACGATCGCATTGAAGGTGCCGGCTGGGACTTTGATGCGCTCCTTGCGCACGACTCTGATCCGCACCGGATTGCGATCCGGCCGGAAGTATCGATCGAAGTCGTAGGTCTTTCCGACCTCGAGGGGAATCGTGCGCAGGAAGTAAAGGAATGACCCATCGTCGAGCGGCTGACTGACCGATTTCTCTTCCTTGGTGGGCTTCTTCGACGTCTGAATGAAGATAGCGCGCTCCGGATAAATCTCGAAGCGGCGCTCGGTGTCCTTCCCGCCTTCCTCGAGATCCTGGACGAACCGCAGGGACGACAGCGTCTCGGCGTCCATCCAGCTCTCGTAAACGTCGTTCACCCGATAGAGGAAATTGCCGCCGCGCACCCAGAATGCGGTGTGCCATGCGGCGCGGCCGCGAATGTTATCGAGGGCGACGACCTCCATGTGCGCACTGCCGACCTTGAGCGCGCCAAACTTGACATCGTACTCCATGCGCTCCCCCGGCCCGAACGGCACGGCGGCACGTTTGACTGAAGAGGCAGCAACGTTCTGGGCGGTTCCGGCTGGGGTCTGGCCCCATGAAGTGGTGGCGGTTACGGCCAGCAGCAGTGCGCCACGTGACAGCAGGGCGCGCGATGTCACGCTGCACCTCCGGCCGACCGAGCGAATGTTCTGGCTTTGCGGGAAAAACGAAAAAGATTCATGGCGTCTGCGAATGGTCGGACTCGCGTTTCCCGAATGCGAACATCGTACCGCGGCGCTAGGTCCACGTTCTCGACGCGGCGCGCAAACGACCGCGCCTTCAGCAGCAGCTCCACATTCGCCGCCCATCCGTTGCCGGTGACTATCGGCTTGTCCGCCAACGACTTGAGCAGCTCGCGCAGAACCGAGATGCGGTAGAGACGGAAGGTGGTGAAAGGATCCGCCGCATCGGTGCGCGGCAGTCCGGCGCGCTGCATCCAGTTCGCAAAAGCGTGCAGCCTGCGGACCGGCGCCGGTGCTTCGGCCAACTCCTGCCGGGCGGCGACGATGTCCGCGCCACCCTCAAATCGCTTGACGAGCTCCGGGATGTGCTCGGGCTGGTCGGTGAAATCGGCCTGCATCACGATCAATGCATCGCGGCGCGCATAGCGGGTGCGACGCGAAACCTCCCGTACCAGGCGATCGATCGCGTAGCCATAGCCGCCGCGCTTTTCGCCCCGGATTACGGTGAGCGGAATAACCTCAGCGTACGGCTCGAGGGTCTCGAGGCTGCCGTCGGTACTGGCGTCGTCGTAAACGACTATTTCGTACTCGCGAGAGTAGTCCTGAAACACCCGTCGGATGCGCCAGAGCAGCACACCTACTGTCGGGCCTTCATTGTAGGTCGGAATGCAGATGTAGATCACGCTGAAAGTCCGGTGCTGGGGGCGTCGGTTAGTGCTGCTGACGCAAGATAGGAGGGCTAAACGAGAAGCCGCTACCCCGCCATCAGTCTATTGTACACCTCAGCGGTACGTTGGATCATCCGGTTAGCGTCGAATTCGCGGGCTCTGAGCCGCGCGCCTTCCGCGAGCATTGTCCGCAAGCCATCGTCGCTTATCAGCGCCTCGGCGGCGCGAACGAACCCCGGAATGTCGCCGGGCGGAACGAGCAGGCCGCTCTTTCCATCCTCGATCACTTCAGGCAATCCCCCGACCGCAAACGCGATGGGGGCAACCCCCAGTGCCATCGCGTCGATTACCGCGGTCCCCAATCCTTCGGATCGCGACGGATGCCAGAGCACATCGAGACCAGCCATGGCGTCGTGGATTTCTTCGACAAAGCCGGCGTCGAATCCTTCGACACCCGACACCGTCGTTCCGCCCTTGCCCTTGCCGCCGAGCAGTACGAGCCGCGTGCGGCGAAAAACTTCGCCCGGCAGCTTGCGCGCGATGCCGCCGACCATGTCGAGACCTTTCTCCTGCGTCATCGCGCCCACGACGCCGCAGATGACGGCGCTCATCGGCCAGCCCCGCTCCTTTCTCCAGTTGCGAGGCCGTCGCACCTGCGGCGCGGGCACGCCTGAATGCACGACCTCGATGAGCCGCGACGGAATGCCCGCCTTCACCATTACGGTCCTGACCGCTTCAGAGATGGCAATGAACGCATCTACTCCGTGGCGGTACTTGAGACGGACCTGCTTGGGTGGAAAGACGACACGCCGGGTCACTACGAGCTTCGTCTTCCGCTTGCCGAGTAGTGCCAGCCTGGCGATGGAGTGTGAGCGCGCGTCATGGGCGTGAACTATTCCCGCGTTCCATTCTCGGGCGACCGCGCGCAGCTCTCGCGCGGATCGAATGTCCCACTCGCCGCGCAGCGTGAGTCGATAAGTGGGCAAGCCGGCGTGCTCGGCGCGGCGGATGAGTGGCGAGCCCGTCGGCGCGACGACGAGGGTGCGATAACCCAGGTCGCGTAGGCCGGTCGCGAGCAGAAAGACCTGGCGCTGGCCGCCACGCCAGCTGCGCCCGGAATCGACGTGAAGAATCCGGGGAAGGTCCACTATGCTTCGAGCTTCCGCGCGAACGCCCGGAACAGCCCCCGATCCCACGGCTCCGATGAAGCAGTCATCTCTTCCGGGTGCCACTGGACTCCCATCGCCCACCAGTTCCGGTCGGTGGACTCGATTCCCTCGATGACGCCGTCGGATGCACGCGCGGTGACGCGCATGCCGGCCGCGACATCTTTCACCGACTGGTGGTGAAAGGAATTGACGGACCGCTGCTCGGTGCCAATCGCCCGGGCGATCAGTGATCCCGGTTCAATCGTGATATCGTGGGCGCTGGCGTCGCGCGGTCCATTCTCGTCATGATCGATTCTCGTCTCGACCTGCGACGGGATGTCCTGCACCAGGGTACCGCCGAGCGCGACGTTCAGGATCTGGACGCCGCGGCAGATCGCCAGGACCGGCATTCCGCGATCCCGGGCGGCGCGGATGAGCGCAGCCTCTGTCGCATCGCGCGCGGGGTTTACGGAGCGTACTTTTTCATGCCGATTTTCGCCGTAAAGGGCGGGATCGACATCCTCTCCACCGGTCAGCACCAGACCTGAAACTGAATCGAGCACGGAACCCGCCGCTTTTTCACTCGAGAGTGGCGGAACGATGAGTGGTATAAGCCCTGCGTTTTCGAGGGCTGTAACGTAAGCGGCGGTTAGCCGGACACGACTGGTATCGCCATCGGGGCGGATGCTAGCGGTAACAGCAACTGTGCAGGCTGGAACCGGCTTGCGCGCGGACGACACGAGTGATCTCTCTTCGACAGGGTGGTTTGATTCTGCTGCTCGCCGCCGCGTCGGCGACAGATGCACAGCCCCAAAGGTTGAGCGGGCTGCCCGTCGCCTGCAAGGGGGAGCGCATCAGTCGCATCGACATCAATGCGAACCCGCCGTTTCGCATCACCGGCAACAATGTCTGGCAACGCCTGGGCCGGTACGCGGCAAAGCAGCACGTCACGACGCGAGATGCAGTGATTCTCCGTTATCTCGCGCTGCAGCTGGGCGATCGCTGCACGGAGCTGCGTCGCTCGGAGTCGGAGCGCATTCTGCGCGCCCAACCATTCCTCGCCGACGCCAGCGTGCTCGCATACGCCGACGGCAACGGCGGCGTCACGCTCAACGTCACGACCGTGGACGAAGTCTCGATCCTGGTCGGGATGGGCATAGGGGGCGGATCGCCAGCCATCCACTCTCTTCTGTTGGGCGAAGACAACCTGCTCGGAAGCGCATTCCACGTCGACGCGAACTGGAAGAAGGGGGCGCGCTTCAGGGACATCTACGCTGGACGCATCGTCGATTACCAGTTTCTCGGACGTCCGTACCAGATGATGGTGGAGGGCGGCCGGCGCGAGCTGGGCAGCGACTGGGCGACCGAGCTCAGCCATCCCTTTCTGACCGATCTGCAACGGCTCTCCTGGCGCACCACGGCGGGGAATCTCAACACTTACTTCTATTTCCGACGGCCGGGTGCGGAGCCGGCGGCAATCCGGATCGCTCGGTCATACAGCGACATCGGTGGTGTGGCGCGCATCGGCCCGCCCCTGGGCAAGCTGGCCATGCTCGGCGGCTCGATTTCGTTCGAGGACGAACGGCCCGCGCAATCGCCGATCCTCGTCACCGATGCCGGCCTGATCCCCGACACCAGCACCGCGCTCATCAACCGATACAGCATTCATCAGACGGCGCGCATCAATGCGCTCTGGGGGCTGCGCAATGTGCGATTCGTGCGGGCGAGCGGCTTCGACGCCATCGAAGGGACCCAGGATCTTCGCACGGGATTTCAGCTCGCGACGCTGGTCGGGAAGGGCATGAAGATTCTGCGCGGCAAGGAGCGCGACTGGTTCGTCTCGAGCGATCTCTATTATGGAATGGCGACGCCGATCGCCTACGCCGCCATCGATGCAGCGGCCGAAGGCAGGCGCAGTCCGGGAGGGGAGTGGGACGGAATTCTCACGCACGGCCGCGCCGCGCTCTACCTCAAGCCCTTCAACCGGCAGACTTTGATAACCGATGTGAAGTGGAGTGGTGGGTGGAAGCAGCGCATTCCATTCCAGCTGACCTTCGGCGATCGCGACGGCGGGATGCGGGGTTTCCGTTCCGCGGACGTCGGTGGCGCCCGCCGGGTGGTCGGTCACTTCGAGGATCGTTATCTCGTCGGCCGCTACAAGGATTTCGCGACCTTTGCCGTGGCGCCCTTCTTCGAGGCGGGGAAGCTGTGGGCGGGCGATTCTCCGTTCGGCGTGAACACACCGATCTACGCTTCGACCGGTATCAGTCTCCTGGCGGCATCACCACCGCAATCGCGGCGCACGTTTAGAGCAGACCTCGCGTTCCCGGTGCGCGGACCGCGCGGTCATGGCTGGGAGGCGCGGCTCACGGTCATCGACTGGACGAGGACGTTCCGGGTCGAGCCGCGCGACATCTTCAACAATCGCGAACGCTCGATCCCGTCATCGGTCTTCAACTGGCCGTAGCGGCCGACTCTAGCGTGGACCGCCTGGCAAGAACTGCCAGCGAGCGAACACCTGCGCGGTGATAACCAATTCGCCCGGGTTGATTGGTGGAGACGGCCGAGCGACCATTCCACCTACTGCCCCCGCGACAGTCACTGACTCCAGGCGCCCGAAGTCCTGGTCGGTGGCGAACGGTCTGCCAGCCGGCGATGCGCTGAGCGAAAGCAATCTGCCGAGGGTCCCGCCAGCGGCACGAGCCATCGCGTCGGCATCGAGCCGCGCCTGCCTGACGGCTTCGGTCATCGCCGACCGGCGCGCGTCATCGGTGTTGCTCGACAGGAACTGCACGGCGCCGATGTTCGTCGCACCGCTCCCAATCGCGGCGTCGATGACCCTTCCAAGATCGGCGAGTTTTCGAACTTCGGCGCGGATGCTGCTTCGGGCCGTGAAGCCGACGACTTTTGGTTGCTGGTTTTTCGGATACTCGTAAGCTTGCTCGAGATTGTA
>DATFGW010000014.1:0-7660 GCA_035249045.1 Gemmatimonadaceae bacterium
GCTTCTGCGCGGCGACATCACCAGATCGGTGAGCAGCCGAGAAGTTCGTGGACTGCCGTGCAGCGATCATCTGAAGGAAGTCATCTACCGCTGCCTCGGTGCGCGCGGGAAGCGCTACGAGGCGGCACGTGAGCTGATCGATGCGCTGCGACATCGGCCCAAGCAGCCGCAGCCTGGCAGACTGTCGACGCTCAAGGGACGCCGGATTTCCTTCACCGGATTTTTGACCCGGCCTCGCAGCGAGGCGATTGCCGCCGCCAGAAAAGCGGGCGCGACGGTGGTATCCAAGCCCGGGCCTTCGTCGGACGTGCTGGTCCGGGGCCGATTCAACGCCTTACAGATTGCTGGCAAAGCCGGTGGGACCAAGCTGTTGGAGATCCGCCGGCTCGCCGAACAGGGCCATAACGTCACCGTGATCGGCGAGCGGCAGTTCTGGCGGCTGGCGGACCCAAAATCTGTTTCCAAGACGCCCAAAAAGCGTCGTAATAGCAGGGTCCGATGACCCACTATTATGCGATATGTATTGAAACAGAAGCTGGTGTCCCTCGGCAACAATTTCATGATCAGGGACGGCCGTGGACGCGACGCCTTCCGCGTCAACGGATCACTGCTCGCTCTCGGCGAAAAGCTCTCTTTTCAGGATACGACGGGTAAGGAGCTGACGCGCATCGAACAGCGCGTCGTCAGCCGATCCAGCAGTTACCAGGTGCGCCGCGACGGGAAATATCTCGCCGACGTCAAACGCGACGACCCGTCGTTCTTCCAGCACCGTTTCCGCATCGAGGTCCGCGAGTCCGCCGATCTCGAGGCCACCGCGGATTTCCTGGACCGTACCTACGTCATCAGGCGCGCCGGCTCGGAGATCGCGTCGATGAGCAAGCGCTGGTTCAGGCCGAGTGAGACTTACGCGATCGAGATCGACGACAGAGAGCCAGATCCGATCCTGCTCCTGTCGATCGCGGTAGTCATCGAGAGGGCCTGCCGAAAGCTCCAGAACCGGTAGCACTCGTCGCGCGCACCCGTTTGGGTGTAAGATTTGGTCCCATGAGACCAAAAGAGCTTACCCTACGCGGCCTGATCCTCGGCGCGCTCATCACGACGGTTTTTACCGCGGCGAACGTCTATCTCGGCCTCAAGGTCGGGCTCACCTTCGCGTCGTCGATTCCCGCGGCGGTGATCTCGATGGCGATCCTGAGCGCGGTCAAGGACTCGTCGATCCTCGAGAACAACATCGTGCAGACGGTGGCGTCGGCGGCGGGAACGCTGTCGGCGATCATCTTCGTTCTGCCCGGACTCGTGATCATCGGCTGGTGGACAGGATTCCCCTTCTGGGAATCCTTTTTCATTTGCCTCAGCGGCGGAATACTGGGAGTGCTGTTTACGATTCCGTTGCGGCGCGCGCTGGTGACCAACTCGGATCTGCCGTATCCCGAAGGCGTGGCAGCGGCCGAAGTACTCAAGGTCGGATCGGGCACTCGCGGCGAGACGAAAGACGACACCGGTGAAGCGAGAGAGGGACTCGTCGCGGTAATACTGGGCTCGGTGGCCTCGGCCGCGCTTGCAATCATCAGCGCGACCCGAGTCGCAGCCGGGACGCTGGGCGGCGCGATTGCGCTCAGCGGTGGTGCATCGACGGGCTACGACATCGCGTGGTCGCTGGCGCTGCTCGGCGCCGGACATCTCGTTGGACTGTCGGTCGGAATGGCGATGCTCGTCGGCCAGATCATCTCGTGGGTGATCGCTGTTCCGATTCTCACGTCGATGCAGCCCGCGACCGTCGGCCAAACGCTCGCCGATCACACCATCGCCATCTGGCGGACCCAGGTTCGATTCCTTGGCGCCGGCACGATCGCGGTTGCCGCGGTTTACACGCTCATTCGGCTAGCGAGACCGGTAGTCGGTGGACTGGTGAGCACTCTCGCGGCATCGAGGGCGGTCGCGACCTCTGACGACCGCGATCGTGATCTGGCGCCGTCGTGGATCTTCGCGTTGACGGCCGCGTGTCTGATCGTTGCCGCCTGGCTGTCCTACGAGTTCGCGCGATCGACGGTTCTGGCGCCGAATGCGATGACGCTGACGTTGATCTCGGTGCCGTTCGTCCTCATCATCGGCTTCGTGATCGCCGGCGTGTGCGGCTACATGGCCGGACTCATCGGCGCGTCGAACAGCCCGATCTCGGGCGTCGGCATTCTTTCCATCGTGGTATGCGCGTCGGTGTTCGCGCTGGCGGTGACGCCGACCGCCGAGAACCGGCAGGCGCTGGTGGCGGTCGCGCTGTTCGTGACGGCGATCGTGTTTGCGTGTGCGACGATCTCCAACGACAACCTTCAGGATCTGAAAACCGGACAGCTCGTCGGCGCGTCGCCGATGCGCCAGCAGATCGCGCTGATCGTCGGCGTCGCCGCCGGCGCGTCGGTGATTCCGTTCGTGCTGAATCTGCTCGCGCGCGCCTACGGGTTTGCGGGAGCGCCGAACGTCAACGTCGTCGCCTCGAACCCATTGCCTGCTCCGCAGGCGACGCTGATCGCGGCGCTGGCGCAGGGTGTGATCGGTGGCAGTCTCGAGTGGAAGATGCTGACCATCGGCGCGCTGGTCGGAGTGGGACTGGTAATTCTGGACGAGATCCTGGGCTGGATGAAGAAGCTGCGCATCCCACCGCTGGCGGTGGGAATCGGCATTTATCTGCCGATGTCGGCGACTTTCGCGGTGATCATCGGCGCGATCCTCGCGCACTGGTACGACCGGCGGGTGAGCACGATGCCAAATCCGGAGCGCGCGCAGCGTCTGGGGACTCTCGTGGCGTCTGGTCTGATCGTGGGCGAAAGCATCTGGGGTGTGATCAACGCTGGGCTGATCGTGGGCTTCTCCAAGGATGCCCCTATCGCGTTGGTACCGGAGAGCTTCGCACCCGCGCCGTGGCTCGGGGTCGTGCTGTTCATCGCGGCGGTGGTGTGGTTGTACGGTTGGATGCTCAGGCGGTCGAGGGTGGCACAATGAAGACTCAGCGCACGAAGGCGAAACGCTCGGTAGGAAAGAAAGCGGCGCCGAAATCCGGCGCGAAACTGACGTCGGTTCCGGCTGGGCCGACACCTGCCTACGCGGCACAGTCGCCACAAACCCCGCTCGCGCCGTTCACTATTCAGCGGCGCGCGGCCGGGCCGCACGACGTCCAGATCGAGATTCTGTACTGCGGTGTCTGCCACTCCGACCTCCACATGGCGCGCAACGAGTGGAAGCAGACGATCTATCCCGTTGTCCCGGGCCACGAGATCGTCGGTCGGGTCATCGGCGTCGGCGAAAAAGTCAAACGATTCAAGCCCGGCGACGTCGCCGGCGTCGGCGTAATCGTCGACTCCTGCCGCGAGTGCAAGAACTGCAAGCGAGGGCTGCAGCAGTACTGCACCGTCGGCAGCGTGCTCACCTACAGCTCACACGACAAGCGCACCGGCGAGGTGACCCAGGGCGGATACTCGAAGCGCATCGTCGTCCACGACGAGTTCGTCCACACGATTCCGAAAAAGCTGCCACTCCAGAATGTTGCGCCGCTCCTCTGCGCCGGCATCACCACCTACTCACCACTCCGCCACTGGAAAGTCGGCAAGGGCACCAAGCTGGGTGTTGTCGGGCTCGGCGGACTCGGGCACATGGCGGTCAAGTTCGGCGCATCGTTCGGCGCGGAAGTGACAATGCTCAGCACGTCACCCGAGAAGGAGAAAGACGCCCGCCGGCTCGGCGCCCACAAGTTCGCGCTCACCACTGACCGCTCCACCCTCGACTCGCTCGACGGATACTTCGATTTCATTCTGGACACCGTCTCGGCGAAGCACGATTACAACTTGTACCTCAAGCTGCTCGGGCTCGACGGCATCATGACGTGCGTCGGCGCGCCGCCGACTCCGGCGGAGGTCCAGATCTTCACACTCATGGACGCGCGGCGCAGCATCGCGTCCTCCGGCATCGGCGGTGTGCCCGAGACCCAGGAGATGCTCGACTACTGTGGGAAACACGGGATCGTGTCCGACGTCGAAGTGATCGACATCGCCGATATCAACCAGGCCTACGAGCGAATGCTCAAGGGCGACGTCCGCTACCGGTTCGTCATCGACATGGCGTCGCTGTCGTGATAACCGGCACCGGCTGAGCGACTCGGCAATGCTGCAGGTCGTCTTTCTCGCGATTGTAGTCGGCGGATTCTTTTACATTCGCAAGATTCTTCGCGGAGAGACGGCGGCGCCGGCGGAACGTCCACAGCTCACTGAAGATCAGATCAAGCAGAAGTGGAGGGAGCTCGGTTTCTTTTGCGAGCTCGACGATCAGAAACGCACGTGGATCCTCACCGGCTCGCGGCGAGGACTCCTCTACTTCCCCGACCTCCTGCTCGGCTACACCAACGATCACACCAACGCTGCCGATGGCACGAAAAAGCACTTCGGTCCGTACGGCTCGCTCGAGATAATGACCTACCCTGAGCCCGGCTTCGACAGCCACGCCATCCGCGGCTCGCTCCAGCAGCTCGCTCATCTCGCCGAGCTGATCGAGACGAAGCTCGCAACCGCGGAGCCGGGTGAGACGATCCGCATTCGGGATGAGTACGCGCCGAAGAGTCCATACGCGCTCGTCCTCGACGTGCGGGCCGACGGGTTCGACCCGTCGTCAACGGATCGCGAACGACTCGGTGCGACTGCCGCGGAAAAGAAAAAGCCGGAGCCGCGGACTCCCGAGTAGTCAGCTGGAGGCGCGCGACACCGCGGCTTTCTCGCAGCGCGCCAGCAACCGGGGATCGGCGATCCGCTCCGCCCACTCCTTGAACCCCGGCGTCGGCCCGGTCCACTCGAGCTCGTCGACGTCCGCGAATAGCGGCGCGTCGATACGCAGCGTCGCCAGATTCTTGAACAGCAGCGCGTTGTCGCGGTTGTCGCCGAGCACGCCGTCGGGAAAGGATTCAATCGGCCCGTGCTTGTTGAGCAGCGCTGCCGCGGTCGAAGGACCGATCCCGCGAATTCCGGGATAGCCGTCCTGCGCATCGCCAACCAGCGCCAGGAAATCGGGAATCAGCTGGGGATCGACGCCGAATTTCTTGCGCACCGCTTCAGCGTTTCGCACTTCCATTCCTTTGCGGATGATCTGGACGACGCGATCGTCGCGCACGCACTGGCCAAGGTCCTTGTCGTTGGCCCAGATACAGATCTTTTCGACGCGCGAATCCTGATCGGCAAGGTGGGCCGCTGAAGCGAGACCGTCGTCTGCCTCGAGCTCGACCATCGGCCACACCGCGACACCCATTGCCGCGAGCGAATCCTCTAGCGGCTGGAATTGCGCGACGAGGTTGGGCTCCATCCCCTCGCCCGTTTTGTAGTCGGGCCACAGCTCGTTGCGGAACGACTCGATCACGTGATCGGTCGCGACCCCGATGTGAGTCCCACCCGTTTCCACCATCTCCAGGATCGAGTGAAGGACGCCGGCGACCGCCTGATACGGCTTGTCCTTGCCCTGGTTGTAGCGACGGTGGCCGTAGAAGTGGCGGAAGAGCTCGTACGTGCCGTCGATGAGGTGGACGATCATTGGTGACAGTTCTAGTGGAGGACTCGGCTCTCAATCATAGCACCCAGCGCACTGGCGCGACGGCTCGCGCCTTTCGCGCCCGCCTGTAGATTGGGCCGCGTAGCCACACGGGATTTCCGTCGCATGCGAAGCCACCTAATGCTCGGGCTTGCCCTCCTCGCGCATGTCCTTCACGCCCAGGTCACCGACACTGTGCGGTCGCATTCGAGCGCGATCATCTCCGGAAGCGTACGTGACAGCATCGCGCATTCGCCGCTGGGGGGTGCAACCGTACAGCTAATCGCCGCCGAGAACCAGGCGAGCTTCGCGCGCACGGCGGTCGCGGATTCAATGGGCCGTTTTGCAATTGCAGACGTGCCCGACGGTCGGTACGTGCTGGGCTTCTTTCATCCAGTGCTCGATTCCCTCGGTGTCGAGCCGCCGACGCGCGAGGTCCGCGTCGAAGGTCAGCAGGCGGTACACGTGGATCTTGCGACTCCCTCGGCGATCCGATTGCGCACGACAATCTGTGGACAGCGCGCCGCTTCTGATTCGATCGGGCTGATTGTCGGGACCGTTCACGATGCGCGCGACGGCAATCCGGTTCCACGCGCCACGGTTTACGGCGAGTGGACGGAGCTCTCCCTCGTGAAGGGCGGACTTGTGCGAAGCGTGCCGCGCCTGGTTGCTGTGACTGGTGACAACGGCTGGTTCGCGATGTGTAACGTTCCGAGCGCGGGGAGCATGACTCTGATGGCCACGCATGATGCAGACAGCACCGACATGATCGAGGTGGAGGTTCCCGCGACAGGATTTCTGCGTCGCGAGCTGTATCTGGGCGCTGCGCAAACCGTGGTGGCCACCGACACGGCGAGGCGTGCCGACACGCTCACCCTCGCTCCCCGTCGCATTCGTCGGGGCAACGGCCGGTTGAGCGGAACGGTGGTGTCTGCGGTTGCTGGCCGTCCCCTCGCCAACGCGGTGGTGAGCATTGTGGACGGGCCGACGACGCGCGCCGACGATCAGGGAGCGTGGACGATTACCGACGCGCCCGTCGGCAGCCGCATGCTCGAGGTGCGCGCGGTCGGCTTCTATCCGCTCAAGCGTCCCGTGAACATCATCGCCGGCGCTCCTCCAGTGCGCGTGACTCTTTCCACTCTCGAGGCCGTGCTCGACACGGTGAGGATTACGGCGAACCCGCTTCACGGCCGTGATATCAACGAGTTTTACCAGCGCCGGAGGCGCGGCATTGGCAAGTTCCTGACGCCGGAAGACATCGCCAATCGGGCCGTGATCATAACGTCGGACGTTTTCAAGACAGTTACCGGGGTCCAGCTGGAGCGGAACGGCAATGGCGAAGACGCCATCTACATGCGAGGTGCATTCGGGTGGTGCAAGCCCACCGTCTTCATCAACGGCGCCGGTATGGACATCGGCCCCGACGAAATCGACGATTTCGTCCATCCGAAAGAGGTCGCGGGAATCGAGATTTATCATGAGGACGCTCCGCCCCAATTTCAGCGCGGACTCAGCGGCTGCGGCAGCATCGTAATCTGGACCAAATAACGCCGGGCCGGGCGCAGAGGCTCCATCTACGTAGCCATACGTATACTCGTCTGACCTTCGGTCCGACATCGTCACTCTGAGACACAACTCGGAGGACACGATGAGGTTTGGTACGGCTTCCATGCTGATCGTCGCCGCGGCAACGTCGATGCAGGCACAAAAGACTCCGACCCCACGCGATTCGGCTCCGCAACAAATAGAAAAGCCATATCGCAATCCGCAGACGGCAGTCGCACTCGGAAGCATCGTTCCCGGCGCTGGTTACATCTACGCCGGCGAGTACCTGCATGCGTACGGCGCCTGGCTCGGAACCATTGCCGGCATCGGCGGGGGCATGATGATCTATGAGCTGAATGACTGCACGTTCGCGCTGTTCAATCCGGATTGTGATCCGGGTCCGGAATGGCAACACCATCTGGCCGGCATTCTCTGCATCGGAGCCGGCATCTACACCTGGATCTCCAGCGCCCGCGACTCCCGGCACGCGGCCGAGCGAGCCAACGCGCGACACGCTGCGAAGTCGCCAAGGATTCGCGCAATTCTGGAGCGTGCC
>DATFGW010000015.1:0-29022 GCA_035249045.1 Gemmatimonadaceae bacterium
TGGGCGGGAATGCTTAGAAGGTCAAGCACTGCCTTCCGCGCGAGCGAGCTTGGAGTGTGATCTGCTGTAGCTGAAGTAAATGATCAGCCCGATTACCATCCAGACGATGAGTCGCTCCCAGGTCGCGCCCGGCAGGCTCGACATCATATAGCCGCAGATCAGAATGCCGAGGATCGGCACCAGCGGCACCATGGGAGTTCTGAACGGACGGGCGAGGTTCGGCTGGCGGTAGCGGAGCACGATGACGCCGGCGCAGACGATGACAAAAGCGAGCAACGTGCCGATCGAGACGAGCTCACCGAGCAGTCCGATCGGGAAGATGCCGGCGAAGAACGCGGCGACGACGCCGGTGAGAATCGTCGTCACGTACGGCGTCTTGAAGCGCGGGTGGACCTTGCCGAAGACCGCCGGCAACAGACCGTCGCGCGACATCGAGTAGAAGACGCGCGGCTGTCCCATCAACATCACGAGTACGACCGAAGCCAATCCGGCAATCGCGCCGATGTTGATGATCGAAGCGAGCCATGCCAGCGCCGGTCCCGCCTTCTCGATCGCGACGAACACCGGGTGTGGGACATCGAGATCGGTGTAATGCGCGAGTCCGGTCATCACCAGGGACATCAGGATGTAGAGCACCGTACAAATCGCCAGCGACCCAAGCATGCCGATCGGCATGTCCCGCTGTGGATTTTTTGCCTCCTGAGCCGCCGTCGATACGGCGTCAAATCCTATATAGGCAAAGAACACCACCGCCGAGCCGCGGACGATCCCGCTCCAGCCGTAGTGACCGTACTGGCCGGTATTGGGCGGAATGAAGGGGTGCCAGTTCGCCTGGTTGACGTACATGAAGCCGAAGCCGATCACCAATAAAACAATCGCCACCTTGAGGATGACGATGAAGTTGTTGAAGCGTGCCGATTCTCTGATGCCGATGACGAGGAGCGTGGTCATGAGCGCGATGAGGATGATCGCCGGAAGGTTTACGACCGCACCGGTGTGGCTGAAGCCGGCCGGCTGGATCAGCGCGTGGGTGACCGGATCGAACTTCGGAGCATCGGCGTACGCGTAGGGCGCACTGGTGAACGCGGTCGGCATGTGAATGCCGAGCTGGTCCATGAAAGCGGTGAAGTATCCGGACCAGCCGACCGCGACCGTGGACGCGCCGAACAAGTACTCTAGGATGAGATCCCAGCCGATGATCCAGGCGATGAACTCACCGAGGGTCGAGTAGGCGTAGGTGTACGCGCTCCCGGCGACCGGAATCATGCTGGCGAATTCCGAATAGCACAGACCTGCGAACAGACACCCGAGGCCCGAGACGATGAAGGAGATTACGATCGCTGGTCCCGCGTACTGCGCTGCGGCCGTTCCGGTGAGCACGAAGATGCCGGCACCGATAATGGCGCCGATGCCCAGTGTGGTGAGATTGAGGGCGCCGAGCGCGCGTCGGAGCGTGTGCCCCTCGGACTCGCCGGCGGCCTCCGCCTGGAGGACAGCGATGCTCTTTCTCGTACCTAAAGCCATACGGAATCTCCGAAAGCGTGAGTTGGTCCGGCGACAATTTCTGTATACAGTCGAGTGAGACTTCGGCGCAACAAGTTGCCGCCGCGCGAGCGGCAATGTCAAGGAATTACAGAGAGTAGTTGGGCGCCTCGCGCGTGATCGTTACGTCGTGTGGATGTGACTCCCGAAGCCCCGCCGCGGTAATACGCACGAACTCTGATTCGGTGCGGAGCTGCTCGATGTTGGCGCATCCAACGTAACCCATTCCACTTCGAAGTCCGCCCACCATCTGGAAGAGCACATCGCTCACCGGACCCTTGTACGGAACGCGTCCCTCGATGCCCTCGGGGACGAGCTTCTTCGCCGACATCTCGCCTTCCTGGAAGTAGCGGTCGGCACTGCCGTCCTGCATCGCGGAGAGACTGCCCATGCCGCGAATCATCTTGAAGCGCCTACCCTCGAGGAGCAGGGACTCGCCGGGACTTTCCTCGGTGCCCGCGAGCATCGAGCCCATCATCACGCTCGATGCACCGGCCGCGAGCGCCTTGACGATGTCGCCCGAGTACTTGATGCCGCCGTCGGCGATCACTGGAACATCGCCCGCACCTTCGACGGCGTCGAAGATCGCGGTGAGCTGCGGAACGCCGACGCCGGTGACGACGCGAGTGGTGCAGATGGATCCGGGCCCGACTCCCACCTTCACCGCATCAACGCCGCGCTCAACCAGCGCCCGCGCGCCCGATCGGGTTGCAACGTTGCCGGCGACCAGCTGTACGTCAGGAAACATCTCCCGCACATCCGCGGTCGCCTCGAGCACGCCCTCGGAGTGTCCGTGCGCGGTGTCGACGATCAGGACATCGACGCCGGCATCGACGAGCGCGCGCGCGCGATCGCGGTAGTTCGCCGCACCGATGGCGGCCGCGACGCGAAGCCGTCCGTGCTGGTCCTTGTTGGAATTCGGGAATTCCCGGCGCTTGTGGATGTCCTTCACGGTGATAAGGCCGCGCAGCGTCCCATCGTTCTCGACGACGGGTAGCTTCTCGATTCGGTGCTGCCCGAGGATCGCTTCGGCCTCGTCGAGGGTGGTGCCGACGGGCGCGGTAACCAGATTCTTCGACGTCATCGCCTCACGGAGCGGCCGATCCAGATTCCGCTCGAACTGAAGGTCGCGATTGGTGATGATCCCGACCAGCTGGCCGTCGCGGTTCACGATCGGCACCCCCGAAATCTTGAATCGCCGCATCAGAGCCACGGCTTCCCGGAGCGTGCCTTCGGGCGACAACGTGATCGGGTTGAGGATCATCCCGCTCTCCGACCTCTTCACCCGATCGACCTCGGCGGCCTGTCGATCGATCGACATGTTCTTGTGGATTACGCCGATCCCGCCGGCGCGTGCCATCGCCATCGCCATCTCGGACTCGGTGACGGTGTCCATGGCGGCCGATGCGAACGGAACGTTGAGCGAGATCCGGCGCGTAAACAGCGAGCTGGTGCTGACGTCCTTCGGGTGGACGAGCGAATGCCTGGGTGTCAGAAGGACGTCATCGAAGGTAAGGACGATGTCGCTCCGGACCCGCGGAACGCCTGATTCCGATGCATCCGACCCCTTGATGCGCGAAAGCCCGCTTCCGGCTTTTGCCGGGGTCGCGGGCTTGTTTGATGGCGAGGGTCGAGTTGTGGTTGCCATAGTTAAAGGTATGGCTTTGCGGGCGGAGGGTCTAGCCCCAGGCATCTCGGCGTACGGCCTCGGCCGCTTCGTATGCATCTAACAGTACTGAAGCACGGAGCCGTAAGCTGCTGAGCAGCTATGCCGAGAGCACGTCACGTGTGGGTCTTTTCGCCATTCCAACTGCGGACCAGGACGACGAGACGCGATGCTTCCCGAGAGCACTCGGCGTAGCAGCTCTCCAGCTATCGGCTCCGTGCTTCCTTTCATGTGGTGGCCAGCCGAAGCCGCCACCACATGAAAGCCGAGAATACTACGGGAACACCGGTGCCGGTGGAGCTTCCTGCTGCACCTGCCGGATCTTCGGCGGCTTACCGTAGTTCCATTGGAAAGTGAAGTACGTTGCGCGCACGCCGAATTTCCGCGCCGTGATCTGCTGCAGATTGTCGTCGCCGGCCTGGATCCGGAACTTCATGGTGTCGAACGGATCCTGGAAGCGCACGGCCACGCTCATGTTGTCGCCATCGAGCTTCTTCCGGAATGTGATGTTGGTCATCTGCATCGCGGAGAACCGGCCCTTCTCGATGTTGACCGGCGCGCGATAGAAGTAGTTCGCCTGCAGGATCACCGTCGGGCTCACCTGAGTAGTGGCGTTCAGGCGATACGACCACGTCACCGCGTTGGACGACAGCGCCGACTGCGAGCCGCCGTCGGTCACCATCTTGAAGATGTTGAACCCACCGAACGCGTTGAACTTGGGGCCGAGCCGGAGCGATCCGTTCAGGTCCGTTCCCCACGAGTTGCTCTTGTCCAGATTCTGGAAGCTCACCGACGTCACCTCGCGGTTATCGACGGTGTCCGCAGTATTGATATCGACGCGAATGACGTCGGTCGTGCGGCGATAGAACGGCGACAGCTGGATCGAGCCGAGCTGGCCTGACTTGCTGAGGCCGAACTCGAACGCGTCAGTGTACTCCGGATTCAGTCTCGGATTGCCGATGAACACATTCTGCTGGTCGAAGAACACCGGGAACGGATTGAGCTCCTGCGTACCCGGTCTGCGGATACGGCGCGAGTAGCTAACCTTGACCTGGCTCTGCTCGCCCGGCTTGTACATGATCACGCCGCTCGGGAAGAAGCTGTGGTAGTCGTACGGTACCGCCTGCGAGCCGGCGAGATCGAAGTTTCTGCTCGCCCATTCGGCGCGCAGTCCGGCCTGCAGGTCGAACTTGCCGACGCTCTGGCTCAGAACGCCGTAGCCGGCGTGAACCTGTTCGTCGAACTGGAAGGTGTTGCTGAGATTGCTCGGCACCCAATTGCCATCGCCGAGTGCGTCCTTGAGAACCGAGTAGTCCTTGTCGAGCCAGCGGCGCGTCTCCTTGACGCCCGATTCGAGCTTGGCTTTGGTCCACATCGGCCGGGTGTAATCGGCCTGGGCCGTCATCTGGCGCGTCAGCGCATTGTTGCCGTCGATCTCGCCCTCGATCGACGAACCGGCACTGGATCCATCGGGGTTCTGCGGCTCGCGCCACAACAGGGTGTTGTCTTCGTCACGCGCGCGATTGTACCGCAGCTCGGTCGAGAGCTCGTGGGTGCGCGGCTGGATGGTGTGCTTCCAGGACAGCGAGTTGTCCCACATCAGGCCGCGCGCCTTGGTGTTGCGGTCCATCACGTAGCGATCGAGGAATGCCTCGTTTGCATCGAGCTCGGTATAGCCGGCGAGTGCGGCGTCGTTGTTATGGCGCCGATTGACGGTGAACGAGTTGGACACGACATCCTTGTCGGTCAGCTTGTAGTCGATGTTGCCGGTAAAGTTGTGGCCACCATTCTTGGTCGCGCCGTCGATGTCCTGATTCGTATAGTCGAGTGGCGAGCCCGTTGGATCGTAGCGAAGACGATCGTTGATCCCGACGATCCCGCGATCGTCGGAGTTGAATCCATAGGTGCCGAACAAAGTCAGCGCCCCCTTCTGGTAGCCGACGTTGGCTCCGGTGTTGAAGCGGCTGGCGGTGGCAAATCCGGTGTTGAGACCACCGCTCAGACCGAGATCGGTGTTCGCCTTGAGCACGATGTTGATGATGCCGGCCATGCCTTCTGGATCATACTTCGCCGAAGGATTGGGTACGACCTCGATGCGCTCGACGATGTTTGCCGGGATCTGCTTCAGGTACGCGCCAAGCTGAGTGCCGCGCATCGGAGTGGGCCGGCCGTTGATCTGGATCGCGACGTTTTCGTTGCCGCGCAGACTGACTTTACCATCCGCATCGACTTCCACCGACGGCGTTGCCTGCAGCACGTCGCTGGCGTTGGCGGCCGCCGGCGCGACGTCTTTCGCCTTGTAGCTGTTGCGATCCGGCTCGATGACCACGGTCGGCTTCTCGCCGGTGATCTGCACGCTCTGCAGAGTGACCGAGATCCGCGACAGCTTGATGCTGCCGAGGTCGGCGGTGGGCGAGCTTGGCGCGATGGTGAACTCCGCGGTGTTGAGCGGCGTGAAGCCGATGCCGGAAACGCGCAGGTAGTACGTCCCTGGTCTCAGGCCCTGGATGCGAAACGAGCCATCCTCGGCGCCGTAGGTACCCGCGACGAGCTTGCCGTCTGCCTTGCTGCGGACACCGACAGCGGGTCTTGGAACAGCCGCGCCGCTGCTATCGGCGGCGACGATCGTTCCTTTGACTTCGCCGCCAGCGGGTGCCTGCGCGCCCTGTGGTGCGGCGGCGGGGTTCTGGGCGGTGAGTGGGACGGCTGCCAGGTTCAGAACGAGTGCGAGGAGGGCGAACAGGACGCGCTTCATGGTGCCAGCTCTCAGGAAGAGTGGAGTCATTGATTTCGAATAGGGAGGAACCCTGGTACAACCCGGCAATACGTATTTGACAACGCCAGGTTTCAGGAGGTTCGCGAGGTTTTTTCGGGGTGGGCGCGTCGGCTTATGGAAGCTCGACAGCAGAGCTGTGAACCCGAAAGTGAATGTTCCGGATTCTAAAACATATGACTGGTGAGACCGCAATTGGTCTCACGCTTCGCCAGCTTCTTACGCCCGATCCGCGAGGGTGTAATCGAGCTGGTAGGAGTGCTTTCCCGCCTCGATGTTGATCGTCATAGTCCCCTTGAGGCCCTCCAGCTGCTCGGTGCCCGAGTCGGGAACGATGGTGATTGCCAGCGACTGCGATCCGCGATTCATGAGGCCGGCGTGCTGAAGTGTGAATGAGCCTTTCCGACCCTTGAGGGTCCCGGTGACGCGCTCGATCGCGACGTAAGCCGCCGAGTTCCTGATTGGCGTTCCCCCGGTCAGCATTTGGCCTCTGCCGACCGCCTCCAGATCGCCGCGATACACTTTGTCGATGGACATCCTGCCCATCGGATGCGAATCCGCTTCCGTCTGCCCCTCCATCGGCAACGGCTTGAGCGTCACCTCGAATGGTCCGCCGGCACGTGGCATCAGATCGCCCCTCCCGATTCTGCACGTCCTGTCTCCACCAGCTTCTTCCGCACCAGCCGATTCCAGCCTGGATGCGATCTCTCGAGCGCAGCGGTCGCCCAACCGCGCAGGTCGCAGAGTCCGAGCGCGACACCAGGCGAGCGGCTCATTCCCATGTTGCAATGCACGACGATTCGCTCGGCGTCCGGCCAGCGCTCGATGAATCGATCTATCTCACGAGCGTGCTCGGCGTCAAAGAGGATGTCAGACGGATTGCTGGATTCGACCACGTCGTCGAAATGGAGCCGCAGCACCGCCACGAATGATTCGGATATCCGCGCCGGTGGCGCCTGTGGATCGGCGATGGAGATGCAGACCTCACGCCCCGTCGGCGTGTAGCTTTCCGCGTCTTCGCGCGAGAGAACAATCATCTCGGGTGTAGAGCCGCGCGCGCGACCGCGTTTCCTGTTCGAATTAGTCGGCACCTACTTTTCCTTCGGCGGCGGCCACGCGCCGAGCAGCTGACGCACGACGACGATCTGCGCCAGATGGTAGGAGGCGTGATCGAGAGCGACGAGAACGGTGCGCAGATAGGTCTGCCCCGTACCGTTCGGAATCTTGGTGGTCAGATCGATCTTGCTCTCATTGGTGAAGCGCTCGAGCGCGATGCGATCCTTCTTCCAGCCCGCGACGCTGCCGTTCCATTGCTTGTCGCCGGTCGGCGCCATGCTGGTCGGCCAGTAGTCTTTGGGCCACTCCAGTTTTTCCTCGTAGTCGGGATTCTGGAGGAAGTCGAGGAGATCGCGCTGAGTAATTCTGACGTGCTCGAGCAGCTCCCACGCCGAGTGCGCGAAACCGCTCGGACGCCGGCCGCGGAGCTCCTGCGGAAGCCCGCGCAAGACGGTCTCGAGCGAGGAATGCGCCTGCTCCCAGTTCAGCGACGACGCGATGATCGACCGCCAATCTTCTTCCTTGTTCACGGCAGCTCTCACCTCTGAGCGTTCTCCTCAAGATGTCGCTCTTGCGCGGCGCCGCCAGCCCTCCGCAGTATTGCCCGACCTCGCGCCCTGACTCCATGCCCGACGACCGCAGCCAACCGCCCAAGAGCTGGATCAATCTCGTGCTCCGTGATCTGCAGTTCTGGGTTCCGGTCGCGGTGCTCGTCGTCGGGTTGATGGTGCTGCGCTGGATCTCGTGACAATCGTGGCCGCACCCACCCGCAACGGGGCATCGGCAGCAATCGACGCGCGACGAATCCGCACGCTTCAGGGTGTTGGAATGCTGTGCGGGTTGACAGCGGGAGCGTGGCTCGGCGCCGCCGAAGCTCCGACCAAGCTCGTGACTCTCGGCCTGTCGCCAGTCGTAATCTCGCTGAGCATGGTGATCGGTGTCTTTCTGGCGCGGTGGACTTTGCCGGCGCTCATCCAGGGGACGTCGTACGTCGCGTCTGATCTGCGGCAGGCTCCGCACCTGATCGTGTGGGCAATTCTCGCCGGCTGCCTGTGGGCAGTCGCGAACACCCTCACGATCTTTGCCGTCCGCGACGTCGGGTTGAGCATCGCCTTCCCGCTCTGGAACAGCAACAGTCTGCTGGGAATCATCTGGGGAATAGTGTTCTTCAAGGAGCTGCGCGGAGCGGACACCCGGCGATGGCTCGGAGTGATTGGCGGTGCGCTGTTGATGTTCGCGGGCGCAACGGTGCTGGCGATTGCCTCCGCTTCTCAGTCCACTTCGCGCGACGCGTTGCGCGGGGTGGCGGCGGCGCTGATGGCCGGCGTGCTGTGGGGGACGATGTACATACCCTACCGGAAAGCCTACCTCACAGGGATGAGCCCGCTCTCGTTTGTAACCTTTTTCACGGTTGGCGAGCTGGGGATGATGGCGGCCCTCGGCATCACTTACTCGGGAGGCGTGGCGCCGCTGTGGGATCAGCTGTCCGGCGCGCGGCACGTCCTGTTCTGGCTGCTGGCGGGCGGCTTCGTCTGGGTCGTTGGTGACCTGTTTCAGCAGTACGCGGTGAAGTACGCGGGCATCACCCGCGGCATTCCGCTCTCCAACACCAATCAGCTGTGGGGGTTGATGTGGGGGATTCTGGTTTTCGGAGAGCTGCGAAGTGCTCGCGGCGCGGTGTTGGCGCAAGTGATTGGGGGATCGATCGTGATGGCGGTGGGAGCCGGATTGATCGCCCTCTCATCGGTGAGCAGAAGCGAGCATCTGCGCTGGGAGGAGGCTGCGGCGCGCGAAGGCGAGCGATACCGCGTCGATCCCGAATACACCAGGGCGCGCATCGCGGGCGAGTCCGCGGGTGTCGTGCGGCGCCGGTCCTGGATCGACTGGGTTGTTGTCGGAATCGCGACGGCGATCATCGTCGCCTTTGCAGCGATCGCACGCGCGCCGCAGATCGACATTGCGGCGGGCTGGACGGTGGCCCTCGTCGTAGCGACGATTGCAATGCTCGTCGTTGCGGGTGGAGCGCTCTGGCGCGCCACCCGATTCAATTAGGGCTTTACTTCCGGAGCGCTTTCCTGATGGCCTGCTCGGCGAGAGGCGCCATGACGCGGTAGCCTGCTTCGGTCGGGTGCACGCCGTCTGACGCGAGTCCCTCGCGCATGCCACCGCGCGCATCGGCCATCACCGAGTGATAGTCGAGGTAGACTGCGCCGTGTTTGGCCGCCCAGTCTTTCATCCACTTGTTGATTGCGATGATCTTCGGCGCGGGCTCGAGTCCCGGTCGCCACGGATAGTCATAGACGGGAAGAATCGACGACAGCACGACGCGAATTCCGTTCGCCTGAGCGATCTCAGCCATCGACGCGATGTTGGCCTCGATCATCTCGGGCGTCGAGGGACCGGTGTTTCCAGCGATGTCGTTGGTGCCCGCGAGAATGACGACGACTTTCGGTTTGAGCGCGACGACGTCCTGCTGGAACCGAACGAGCATCTGCGGAGTGGTCTGACCGCTGATGCCGCGCCCGATGTACGGCTTGCCGGGAAACATGGTCGGGAAATAGCGCGCCCAGCCTTCGGTGATCGAGTTTCCCATGAACACGACGCGATCTTCGTTCTTCACTGGCGGCGAGAGTTTGGCGTTGGCGTCGCGGTATCTGGCGAGATCTGCCCAATCAGTGCGGAGCTTCTCGTCCTGGGCGGCGCGGCGCTTCGCAATCTCGTCGGCACTGGGCTGGGCGGGCTGCGCGGCAGGAACAGTGGTCTGCTGCGCTATCAGCGACGGAGCGCAGACACAAAGCAGCGCCGGAAGCAGGACGCGGAGCCCCTTGATCATTCTCGGCGAAGCGGTGGTCATGGCTTCACCGGGCGCGACGCTCTGACCACCGGCATTACGAGGTGGCGCCACAGTTTGTAACCCGTCGCGTTGAGGTGGAGGCTGTCGGTGGGATCGAGGAGAGCCATCCGAGGCTGGCCCGCCGGGCTCAGCATCGGAGTAAAGACATCGATGTAGGTGAGACCGGGCTTGCCGTCGATGTATTTCTTAACCAGGTCGTTCGCCGCGCGCATCTTGTCGAGCAGCGTGACGCGCGCCCAGCTCGGCTTGATGGAGATGAAGGCGATCCGCGTCTTCGGAAGAGAATCGCGCACAACCTTCACGAATCGCTGGAACTGGGCGAGCACGTCCTGCGGTGTGCGGCCATTGGCGATGTCGTTATCGCCGGCGTACAGCACGACGAGGCGCGGCTTGTAGGGGATGACGATGGTCGGCGCACGATATACCACATCGCCGAGCTCGGAACCCCCGAATCCGCGCTGGATAACGTTCTCGCCGGGAAAGTCCTGGGCGAGGTGCGGCCAGAAGACGATAGAGGAGCTGCCGACGAAGACGATGCCGCCCGGCTTGGGAAAGTGCAGGCGGTCGGCCTTGCGAAAGGCAGCGATATCGGACGCCCACGGCTGGTCGTCGACGGTGTCGGCGACCGAATGCGTGGACTGAGCTTGTGCGATGGTATTTGCGCCGCCGAGCAGGAGGGCGGCGAGTAAGGCAGTGCGTTTCATCGCACAACTATACAATCGGGGAATGACGGCGTCTAACTTCGGTCGCGATTCGGGGTTACCCCCGGGTCTCGGCGTAGAGTGTCACGTGCCGTGCTGGCCACCGCATGAAGGAAAGCACGGAGCCGATAGCGAACAGCTCACCGCCGAGACAAGAAGGATTCAACTGCCTCGACATGCCCAGGAATCTTGACGTTCGGGAATATCTTTGCGACGCGACCGTCGGCATCGATGATGACCGTTGTCCGCTCAACGCCCATGTACTTGCGTCCATAGAGCGTCTTCTCCTTCCAGACGCCGAAGGCGTCGGCAAGCCGATGACCCTCGTCAGAAAGAAGACGGTAGGGCAGCTGGTTTTTCTTGCGGAATTTCCGGTGTGACTCGATGCTGTCGGGGCTAATTCCAAGTACAACCGCACCTATCTCCCCGAACCGGGGAAACGCGTCGCGAAAATCGGACGCTTCTTTGGTTCAGCCGGAGGTGTTGTCCTTCGGGTAGAAGAACAGCACGGTGGGCTTGCCTTTCAGAGAGTCGAGAGTGACGGTGGTGCCGTCATCAGCCGGCAGCGAGAACGCCGGCACCCGATCGCCTTCCTTGATCATTCGCCCTCCAGGGTCAACGCACGCACTCGAAAAAACGCGGCATGATGCGCACGGTGTCGATGCGGCCAGCGACGACTTCCACGGACGTCGAGTCCGGCCGGTGCGCGAATGCCCTCACCAACAGCCGGTATCTTCCGGGCGGCAGCGCGTTGAACGTAAACCCTCCGACGCTGTCGGCGGTCGCCGTGGCATGCGGGGAGCCGGGCGCATCCCCGGGCGTGACGGCGAGAATCGGATAGTGCGGCAGCGCACCGCCTGAATCGGCAAGGGTGCCGATGACCCCGCCGAAGCCGGGTTGGAGCGACGGATTCGCCGGAAGCTGCGGTCGGGGACCCTTTGAGCGGACGTGACTGCTGCAGCGTCCGGTTGTGGTCATCACATCGGTGCTGGGAGCACGGTGGCATGCATTAACGAAGATGCATGCGGCGATCAGCGACGCAGCTCTAGAAATCCCGGCCAAGGGTGCGCAACCGCCGTCTGACGCGGCGCGGCAGGAAGAACGCCGCCGCGACAAGGATTCGCTCTAGATCGAGCGACCGAAGCTGACGTGGATCGCCCATCCAGTGATCGAGGATCACCGCCCTGCCGGCGTTGGCGATCAGTCTCTGGAGCGCCAGCACGAGCACGAACAGATCGTCGACCTCGCCGATGAATGGAACGAAATCGGGAATGAAATCCATCGGCAGCATCACGTAGGCGACGGCGCCCGCGACCAGCAGCTTGTCGGTATTCGATACTCGCCGGTCGGTCAGCAACCCACCGAGCAGGCGAAGGAAGTTCGGCAGCTCTTTAAGGGCAGAAACAACGGTGCGCTTCGCGCCGGTTCGGGGCGAGGAGCCGATTGGAGGAGCACCATCGCCAGTGTCGCGTGAGCGCGTTTCGGCGCGCGACGATCTGGCGGCGGATGCCGCCGTTGCGCGCCGCTTGCGCGACGACGCCGTGCTCGAACGCGCGGACTGGGCTCTCACTTGCGTTGATCTCCCGGTGGGGGTGATGGCGGAGTCTCGGCGGATGGTCCCGCTGGCGACGGCGTCCCGGGCGCAGCGGCTCCGGAGGCCGGCTTCGGCGAAGCCACAGACGATACGACTCCAGCGATCTCAGTTGCAACTGACTTGCCAGCGTTGGCGACGTCGGTCACGACTCCGACGGCCTTGTTCATCACGCTCATCGTGCCACCGATCACCCCAGCCGAGACGCGGCCGGCGCGCAACGTATCCTCGACACCTTCGGCGAAACGCTTCAACGGATTGGGCGCCGTCGTAACCTTCGGTGCGTACTTCGACTCGAGGAAGTCGATGTAGTCGAGGATCTGATAGATCTTCTCCTCGGGCAGAGTATCGAGCTTCCTGACAAGTCGTTCGCGCAGAATATCGTTCATCGACCGTTATCCCTCCGTCGGTTCAGCCACCCCCGCGCCACCGCGCCCTCCGACCACGCACATCAATATGCACATAATTCGTGCTGGAGTGCCCGCTGGTGTAGATGCCGAGGCCTCCGACGAGGTCAGGGTGCTTGAGCTCGACGATCTCTGCCGCCAAACCTACCATCCGGCTGTCGATCGCGGTGATTTTGCCGTCGCCGTTGGCGTCTATCGCGACATCCGCGGCGTCCCCGTACTGATGCTGACTGTCGCTGGCGGCGCGCCGCACCCGTCGATTGTGCTCGGGAGCGCGGAATCCCGAGTGGACATCGATGTCGATGTCGGCGACCGCCTTGTCGCCGTGCCAGCGCGCAATCTCCTGAATCACGAGCTCGAGCTTGTCGAGCAGCTTCGGATTCACCGCGGCGTAGCTGGGCCAGACTCCCTGCTGATCGTGATTGAGGAAGTCGCCGACGTGGAGGTGCTTGGTGATCGGAAGATCGACGTCGGCCGGTCGGATCTCGAGAAATCCTTCGGGCGGAGGCGTTTTGCCGCGGACACGCTCGGCCAGGTAGGTACCAATGCGATAGCCACGGAGCACGCCACGCTCTTTCTCGCTGAACGGGACGAGAACCGCGAGGGTAAGTCCGTCAACGATCCGCCGCTGTCCGCTTTTCAGGAGCGCGAGGCGGAAGAATCCCGCGCTCGGCGGTGCGAAAACCTTGTCACCCGTCAGCGGCTGACCGCCCGTCGCGAGGGCAGTATCCCCGACCCGCACCCAGGCGTACTGGAGCGCGGTCGGGTCGCCATGGACGTCAAGCGGATAGGAGATCGCCTGCGCCGGCAGCGCGAAGGTAAGCTTCACTTCCCCGCTCGCCCCATACGCGCTCACCGAGGGCTCGGCTAGCGGAACCACGGAGCTGCGCAAAAACGTGCCGATCGGCTTTTCGTTGGTGTCGTCGGCGGCCTGCAGGAACTGAAAAGCGCCCACCAGAGCGATGGCTCCGGCGACGGCCCAGACAAGGCGAGTGGTGTGGCGCTTTCTTACCGGAAGATCGTCGGGAAGCTCGAGCTCTTCGCCTGTCGGGTGGCCCCTTCTCTCCCCTACGACTGCCGACTCCAAGCGACCTTTCTAATAGATGTAAACCGGAGTCCCAATCGCGACCATCGGGTAGAGCTTCTCGACGTCTTCGTTGCGCATGCGGACGCAGCCGTGGCTGACGGACTGACCGATCGACTCGGGATGGTCGGTTCCGTGGATGCCATAGCCGTCGCCGAGGTCGAGCCGGCGCGTACCGAGAACGCCCATGTAGCGGCGGGCTGTAGTGCCATAGGGTGGAACGACGATGTTGCCATTTGCGACAATCTCCTTGCCTTCGACTCCTCCCCCTAATGACACCGCATTCCCGTTCCCGTAACGCTTTACGACCTCGCCATTCTGGGTGGTTATTACCCCGCCGTCGGAGGTGGGAATAGCCTCGCCGGGGCTCAAGTGAACGATGCCGAGGCCTTTCTTGTGGGCCTGCTCGACGTAGTGCCAGTCGGGGGGCACCCACGCCGGATTCTCATCCTTTGCCTTGACCGTGAGCCGTCCGCGCGGGGTCTCGAATCGCCACTGGCCGTTCGAGCCGCCCACCAGCTCCTTGCCGCTCCCCGTCGCGACCGGTGCGTCGAACAGCACTTCCTTACCCTGCTTGTACCACAAGTGGTGATCGGCCATGCTGACCACGATGTAAGGTTGGTTGGTCGCCTCCGCCGCGGTCGAATTGATCAGCGTGTTGAGACTGTCGCCGGTCATGCCCAGCTTGGCCTTGACCTCGTTGAGTACCCCGAGGTTGTCGTTATAGACCATGCGGTTGACGTCGCGCTGGTAGCGCAGCTCGGCGGTTTTGGTAAGAAGCATCACGCTCAGAATCGCGGCAATCACGAAGCCCGCGATCAGCATCCAGACGGTCTTGCCGCCGTACGAGAAAATTCTGCTGGCTGCCATGTCTACCCCGTGGATTCTCTAAGCAGGAAACGGACGTTCTCTAATAGAAGTATACCTTCATACCGGCGCTAAGGTTCGGCATGATCGCCTTCATATCTTCGCTGGCGATCCGCAGAGCCCCCGGCGGAATCGGAGTGGAGTCGGCGGTGTCGCGACCCGCCAAAATCCGGGTGCCCCCGTCGAGGATGATGCTGTTGTCGTTGAGATCGGCGACGGTCCGCTCTCCACGCGGGATTGCCGCGGGGGGAGCGCTCGAAGACTCCGCAGCGGCGCGCTCGGGACCGAACTGAACCGGCATCTCGCGCAGCAGGGCGCCTTCGCGGGTGAGATACATCCTCGAGCTGTCGATCGAGACGTTGAGGTGCAGACGCTTATCGAACTTCGCCTGTCGCTTCGCCAGCTCGATGGCGATGCGCAGCTTGTTCTGTTCCGCCTGGACGATGGCGTCGGTGCGCTCGCGCTCGGCGGCGGTCATATGCTCGCGCAACTGGGCGACATCGTGATTGTACTTGGCGCGCTTGGCAATGAGCCAGGCATCGACGCCGATCATCGCCGCGAGTCCGAGGCCAAGAACGAAAACAAATCCCGGATAGGCGCGGCGGAAATCGCGCCAGGTGCCGCGACGTCGATCGCCTTCTCCCGCGCGATCGGGGCTGCGGCGGGTCTCGACGCCGCTTTCCTGTTTTGGTCTGAAGATGGCCATGCTCCCTCGGGCTCTCGTCGGGGTGGGATTACATTACTGATATAATGGCAACTACACAGCGCGCGCGGCCAGTCGCGTTAATCGTACTCGATGGCTGGGGCTACCGCCCGGAAACCGAAGGCAATGCAATCGCAATGGCGAGGACGCCGGTGTGGGACTCGCTTTGGAAGCGCGGATCCCGCACGCTGCTCGAGGCGTCCGGTCTTCGCGTTGGCCTCCCCGAAGGACAGATGGGGAACAGCGAAGTCGGCCACCTCAATCTCGGCGCAGGCCGCGTCGTGATGCAGGATCTGGTGCGCATCTCAACGGCCATCGCCGATGGAAGCTTCTACACCAATCCGGCGCTGGTGGGTGCGTGTCGCCAGGTTAAGCAGAACGGCGGGACTCTGCACTTGATGGGTTTGATCGGCGCGGGCGGAGTCCACGCCATCGACAAGCACCTCTTTGCGCTGCTCGAGCTCGCGAATCGGCAGAAGCTGGAGCGCGTGGTGATCCACGCATTTCTCGACGGCCGCGACACCCTTCCGAAATCCGCGCTCGGCTACGTACAAGAGCTGCTGCAGGAGATTCGGCGGATCGGCTCGCCGGCGAAGATCGCGAGCGTTTCGGGACGGTATTACTCGATGGACCGCGACCGCCGCTGGGATCGGACCGAGCTCGCCTACAAGGCGATCGTGCTGGGCGAGGGAACCAAGGTGGACGATCCGCTCGAAGCCATCCGCGAAGCGTATGCGTCGGGGAAGACGGACGAATTCATGCTGCCGGTGGTGGTGGCCGAACATGGCAAGGCCGTCGGTCCGATGCGAGACGGCGACGCGGTGATCGGTTTCAACTATCGCTCCGACCGGATGCGACAGATCGTGCGCTCGCTGATCGATCCAAAGTTTGATGGCTTCGATGTGTCGCGCGGCCCGAAGGTGTCGGTGACGACCCTCACCAATTACGACAAGACCTTCGACGTGCCGATCGCGTTCGAGCCGACGTCGATGGTGCGGATTCTGGCAGAGGTTCTCTCTTCGCGCGGGCTGGACATGCTCAAGACCGCGGAAACCGAGAAGTACCCACACGTGACTTACTTCTTCAATGGCGGAGTCGAGGCTCCATTTCCGTGCGAGCACCGGGTGCTGGTGCCGAGCCCGAAGGTGGCAACCTACGATCTCCAACCGGAGATGAGTGCTGCCGGCGTCACCGACGCGCTGGTGAACGGTATCACTGCCGGAGAGCACGATTTCATTCTCTGCAATTACGCGAACGCCGACATGGTGGGACACAGCGGGTCGATTCCGGCGACGATCAAAGCGGTCGAAACGGTCGATGAAAGTCTGTCGCGCGTGCTGAAGGCTGCCGAGGCGGCAGGAACGCGACTCATCGTCACCGCCGATCACGGCAACGCGGAGATGCTGATCGACCCCGAGACGGGCGGGCCGCACACCGCGCACACCACCAATCCAGTGCCGTTCGTAGTAATCGATTGGGAACAGGAGCAACGGTTGCGCCCTCGCGGAGCGCTCTGCGATGTCGCGCCAACTATATTGTCGATGCTCGGTGTCGAGCAGCCGCCGGAGATGACCGGCGTCAATCTTGGAGTGGATTAGTGAAGCAGATTCTGAGCGCGATTGCGCTTGCCTCTATCGCGACGACCGCCGGCGCGCAGGTCGGACATCTTCCGCAAAGCAGTCCCTATCGTGATGTCGAAACCCGCCACGAGTTCACTTTCTTCGGCGGGCATTACGAGGCGGGCAAGGACCCGATCGAGATCGGGCCGCGCGCGGGTCCGATGTACGGCATCCGCTATCAGATTCACGTTGGTGGCCCGGCGTTCCTGATGGCGCGGTGGTCGCACGTGAACAGCTCGCGGTTCGCCATCGATCCAGCGGCCGTCGGTCCCGCGCGCCAGCTCGGGAAGAAGGATGTCTCGCTCAATCTTTTCGATCTCGATCTCGCGCTCAATCTGACCGGTCAGAAAAGCTTCCACCACATCATTCCGGTGATCAACGTGGGCGCGGGAATGGGGTCCTGCGCCGGCTGCAAAGTGGAGAAGGATCCCTACACCTTCGGCACCCCGTTTGCGTTTACCTTCGGCGGTGGGCTGCGCTGGGTTCCGGGCGGAAGGTTTCAGCTGACGGCGGACTGGAACGACTATCTGTACCAGCTGAAGTACCCAACGGCGTACTACGTGAATCCCACTGGCGGAACGGCGGCCGTGACTGGAAACCAGGCCCGTTCATTCTGGAAGGGCAATCGAGCTTTGACGATCGGCGCATCGCTGCTGTTTTTCCGGTAGCCGCCGCCGGCGTAACCCGGGGGGACCGTGGACAAGGATTACGAGGACATCAGAGACACCGGCGATCTGGACGACAACGAGCTGCGTGCGCTGGTGCGCGACGCCTTTGAGCAGCAGATGGCGGTGGACCCCGACGATGTGTCGATCTCGGTTCGTTCGGGCGTAGTCAGCCTTTCGGGCCGCGTCGGCACCGAGGAAGAGCTGAGAATCGCCGAGCGGATCGTCACCGACATGGTCGGGCTGGAGAAGGTGCGCAACAACCTGTTCGTCGACGAGATTCGGCGCGCAGAGAGTCCGGAAGCGATCGATGAGCACCTGGTCGACGAGCAGCTGCACGAGGGTCTTCTCCTTGGCGACAGGCCGCGACCTGAAGATCCGGAAGCCGAGCACCTGCAGGAGAACATCCGCGCCGAGCTGTTCGGGACTACCGACGTCCAGCAGGCGATCGAGGACGCGATCCCGTGGAATCCTCCGGACGGGCCGACACCAGAGGGCCTGCCTGGCTCCGAACGCTGAGGACTGCGGACTAACGGCTGCGGAAGCGCGGACCAACTGCCACTCCGAGCAGCGGACTGATTGCGGGTTGGGGTACCAAGTTCGAAATGCGAACTGGGCGTTGATTCTGAGACCTGGCGGGTCGGCTGGCACCCCTAGTCCAAAAGTCGGCAGGTGGGAGACGTGGACAGTTGGGAGGGTTTCAGTCTGTCGTGCTTTGCATCCATAGGAAAGGCGAGGCTATCAGACGCCAGCATGACAGCTAAGAGACTTCCCAGCTGTCCAGTCTCCAGACTGCCGACTTTGGGACTACAGGGACATGCCGAAGCGCAGTGACCCCCGAAGTCCATGCCGCATTCCGCAGTTAGTCTCGCAACCCGCAATCAGTCAGCAGCTCGCATGGCAGTTGGTCCGTGATTGCGCAGCCGTTAGTCGCTGCATCGCGTCCTTCCTTTGATCAGATTTAGCGGATGCCAACTGCGTCTTTGACCCGACGAGTTTCGTTTTCAGCGGCGCACCGTTATAGCCGGCCGGAGTGGAGTGAGGAAAAGAACGCGACCACCTTTGGCGCGTGCGCGTGGCCGAACTTTCACGGGCACAGCTACGTCTGCGATGTCACCGTCAGCGGCCCCATAGACGACAAGACTGGGTTCGTCGTCGATCTTGGGGTGCTCGACCGGATTCTTCGCGAGCAGGTGCGAGAGAGATTCGATCACCGCAACATCAATCTCGATGTACCGGAGTTCGGCGACGGTAAGCTGGTTCCGACCGGCGAGAACCTCGCGCGCTACATCTTCGAGCGCGTCGAGCGCGATCTGCCAGAGCCCGCCAAGGTGATGCGCGTAACCGTCGGCGAAGACGATACACTGAGCGCCACCTACAGCCGAGAGTAATTCACAATCGTGTCCGTTCTGTCGTCCCGCCGAATCGCCCGCGCGCTGTTCGTCGCCGCCGGCCCATTCGTGCTCACCGCGTGCGTCACCGTCATGCGCACGGTCAATCCGTCGGGCTCGGCGCGCGCCGAGCTCACCCACAGCATCGACTCGCTTACATCACAGCCGATCTTCAGGAATGCGCAGTGGGGGGTGCTGATCGTCAATCCGCGCACCGGGGATACGCTGTACTCGAAGAACGCCGGGAAGTTGTTCATGCCGGCGTCCAACATGAAGATCGTCACCAGCGCGGTAGCGCTGACGCTCCTCGGCGCTGATTACTCGTACCGGACGACCTTTGCCACCGACGGCGAGGTGCGCGACTCCCTGCTCGACGGCAACCTGATCGTGATCGGCCGGGGGGATCCGACTATCAGCGACAACATGCGCGGGCTCGCCACCCTGGTGATGGATACACTGGCTGATTCCGTACGCGCACACGGCATCAGGCAGGTGACGGGATCGCTGGCGCGGGTGGGCAATGCCTTTCCCGATTCAATTCACGGTTACGGCTGGGAATGGGACGACCTCGGCGAGTACTACGCGGCGGGCGTCGATGAGCTGATCTTCAACGAAGGGATGGCGCCGACGTCGCTCCGCCCACCGCCAGACACGGTTCGTGACAGTCTCTACTCCGGTCCGGCGAAGGATCCAGCGACGGGCTACCTGAACGCGTTCAACGACGCGCTGGTGCGAAAGCACATCAACGTCGAGACGGGTGTGATGGATTCGATCCTGCCCACGCCGATCAAGATGGACACCTTGTTCGTCTACGTCTCGCCGCAGCTGCGCAGCATTCTGCCGGCATTGATGAAACCGTCCCAGAATCAGATTGCCGAGATTCTTCTCAAGACGATCGGATTGGAGCGCGGCGGAATGGGAACCGCCGACAGCGCCCGCAAGATCGTCGCGCAGCAGTTGCTTGCGTGGGGCGTGCAGCCGGACGGCTTCGCGATCTACGACGGCAGCGGACTGTCGCGCCACGATCTCGTATCGCCGGAGACTTTAGTGCGGATTCTGGATCGGATCCAACAGGACACTGCGTTCTCGGTCTACTACAACGCGATGCCGATCGCGGGCGTGGACGGAACCCTGAAGGACAGAATGAAGGGAACGCCCGCTGAGGGGAACGTGCATGCAAAGACCGGATCGATCGGCGCGGCGCGGTCGCTGTCGGGTTACGTAACGAGCGCCGATGGCGAGCGATTGATCTTCAGCATCCTCGCCAACAACTGGACGACGCCGAGCTCGGCGGTCACTGGTGTCGCGGACCAGATCGTGGCGGCACTGGCCGCGTACCGAGCGCACTGACCGACCGATTCCGCGCGACAAGGGATAACCGGCGCGTGCTGACAGTCGCGGAAGCGAGCGAGCGGATCCTCGCCGAGATCAGGCCACTCGACATCGAGCGGGTGCCCCTTCGCCAGGCACTTGGCCGCGTTTGCGCCGAAGACATTTCGGCGACCGTGACGATGCCGCCGTGGAGCAACTCGTCGATGGACGGCTATGCGGTGCGATCGGCGGACATCACCGCCGTCATGAGCGGGGAGCGAGTGAGTCTGAAAGTAGTTGCGACGATTGCGGCGGGCGGGTTCGCGCCGCGCGCGCTGCGCCGCGGCGAAGCGATGCGGATAATGACGGGCGCGCCGGTTCCCGAAGGCGCGGACTCGGTGATCAGGAAGGAGGACACCGACGGCGGCAAGAAGAAAGTGGAGATCCGCGACGCGCGCGATGTCTGGAAGAACATCAGAGCCGCGGGCGAAGACTTTCAACGGGGCGATCAGCTGGCGCGACGTGGCAATCCGGTGAGGCCGGCTTTGATCGGGGTCCTGGCGTCGACTGGCGTTGGCAAACTCTCGGTATTCAAGCGACCCCGGGTGGCGATCATCAGCTCCGGGAACGAGCTCGTCGATGTCGAAGACTTCGAGAAAGTCGAGGCCGGACGGAAGATCGTCTCGACCAATGGGTACACGTTGACGGCGTTGACCCGGGTAGCAGGCGGTATTCCGCTCGATCTCGGGATCGCCGGAGACACTCCGGCTTCCTTGAAACACAAGCTGAGGCAGGCGAAGGGGTGTGATCTCATTCTCACCTCCGCGGGCGTCTCGGTGGGCGATCTCGACCACACCCGTGATGTATTCGGCGCGTTGGGCGGGGAGCAGAAATTCTGGAAGGTCAAAATGCGGCCGGGAGCGCCGCTGGCCTTCGGCATGCTCGACGATGTGCCATGGCTCGGACTGTCGGGCAATCCGGTTTCGGCGATGGTGAGCTTTGAGCTGTTCGTGCGGCCGGCGCTGCGAAAGATGCAGGGCTACGCGACGCCCTTTCGCCGTACGGTGCGGGTGACACTGGAGGAGGAAGTGAAAATCGGCGCGAAGCTGACCCACTTTTTGCGCGCGATCGTGACGCGACGCGAGGACGGGGCGTTGATGGCGCGCCTCACCGGCCCGCAGAGCTCGGCGGCGCTGACATCGATGGCGAAAGCGAACGCGCTGTTGATCGTCCCGGAAAGCTCGCAGAAAGTCGCGAAGGGATCGCAGCTCAATGCGCTGATGCTGGACCAGAGTCTGGAAGAAACGTCGGCGTTCTCCCTTTGATCGACAAAGGCGAAGTCTCCGCGGTCGGCGCGAGCGCGGCTCTCAACGGCGACGCGCTGGTGCTCGCGCTCACGAGACGATTTCGCACTTCGGTTCAGGATGCGGTGGTCGGTGATCGAACCTTCAGCATCCTCAAGCCCGCGAACGCCGACGATCTCATCAGGGAGGAAGACTTCGTCAAGGATGAACGGCTTCCCTATTGGGCGGATGTGTGGCCGTCGTCAATCATTCTCGCGGGGAAGCTGCTGGAGCTGGATGGCGCCGGACGCAGCGCGCTCGAGCTCGGTTGCGGAGTGGGCCTCAGCACGCTCGCCGCGACGACCGCGGGGTTCGATGTCCTGTCGACCGACTATTACGAGGATGCGCTCGACGTCACGCGCGCGAACGTCTTTCGCAATCTCGGCCGCCCGGCGCGCACGCGGCTCGTCGATTGGCGGCATTTCCCGGCGGACCTGGGAAGCTTCGATCTGGTTTTCGCGTCGGATGTGCTCTACGAGAAGGAGTACGCCGAGCTGCTCCCGGCGATTCTGGCGCGATCGCTGGCGCTCGGCGGCCGCGCGCTGATCGCGGACCCGGGGAGGATTGCGGCGCCGATTTTTCTGGAAGCGTGCGGACGCCAGGGCCTGGTAGTGCGGAAGAAGCAAACGCTGCCGTTCGCGGCCGGCGAGATCAGACAACAGATCGACATCTACGAAATCGAGCGCGTGTAACGATTTGTAGCTACCGGGTCACGCCCGAGCGGCGCACGCGTCTGGTGACGATAGCAATTACAAGGAGCAGGACGACGACCGCGACGACCGCGATCGAAACTCGGTCGCGCTTCACTGAGAAAATAAAATCGGTGTGCGACTCGGGGACAAAAGTCAGGCGCCGTGCACTATCCGACGTGCTGCTCGCTGCAGTCGCGGCTTGAAGAAGGGCCCCCTGGAGTCCCGTCCGCATTACATCTGGCGGTACTTAGGACCGCTGCCGCCCTCGCGCGGCGTCCAGCGCGGACCGATTACATCGGTCGCTTTGCAATCGACGCAGTTTGCGGGGCTGACCACCAGCCGGTCACCATCGCGCTCGTACACACCCGCCGGGCACATGTGAGTGTAGAGCTCCGCAACCTCGGGCGTAATGTCCGGCCCGACGATCAGGTGCGACGGAATGTCGTCGCGAGTCGCGTTTCCGGACTTGAAGACCGCATCGAGCTTGCTGAAAGTAAGCTTGCCATCGGGCGTGAACGGCTCCGGTGGTTTCGCTTCCCGCGGCACCTCAGCGTCCTGGTGCGACTGGATTTTTCCGCCAAACAGCGCACCGCCGGTAACGGTCATCAATCCGGCCTTGAGTCCGGCGGCGTAGAATCCGTTCTTCTGGAAGGCGAGCCGCATGTTGCGGCGGCGGCGCAGATCATCAACGATGAAGCTGCCGTCGACCATAGCGTCGTATTCGCGGAGCGTCGCGGCGGACGTGTCCTTTCGCTTGAGGGCGTCGAAGGCGGCGCGCGCGGCGAACATTCCAGACTGCATCGCGTAGTGGATTCCCTTGAGCGATGCGACCTCGACGAAGCCGGCGGAGTCGCCGACCATCATCAGGCCATCACCGTGCCGACGCTTCGGCAGAGCGTAGTAGCCTCCCTCGGGGATCGTCTTCGCGCCCCACTCGACCATCTCCCCGCTCTCGAGAATCTCGCGGAACAGCGGGTGCAGCTTCATGCGCTGGAGCATCTCGTGCACGTCGTCGGTGGTGCGCTTGTAGTCGAGACCGACCACCAGGCCGAGCGCGACGAGATTGCGTGTCAGGGGATACATGAAGCTTCCGCCGAAGCAATCCTTCGGCAATGGCCAGCCGAGGGTGTGCACCACGGCGTCGAGCGGCTTGAGGGTCTCCCAGATTTCCTTGACGCCGAGCGCGAAGATCTGCGGATTGTCCGATGCGATCTTCTGCCATTGCAGGTATCCCTGCGACAGCGTGCCGCGGGTACCTTCCGCAAGCACGGTGATCTGCGCCGTGATGTCCGTCGGCGGCGTGTAGCCCGAGCCCTGTTCACCGGTGCGCGACAAGCCCGACGGTGTGGTACGCACGCCGGTCACGCGCGAACCCTCGGTGAGCAGTGACGCCGCCGGAAACCCCGTGAAAATGTTGACGCCGAGCCCCTCCGCCTTTTCGCCCAGCCAGCGGACGATCTCGCAGATCGAGCCGATGAAGTAGCCGTGGTTCTGCATCGTCGGCGGGGTCGGCATCCGGATGGCGCGATTCTCGGTCATGAAGTACACGCGCTCGCCCGTCACTGGCGCGCGGAAAGGAAAGTCCTTGTCGCTCAGCTCGGGGAAGAGCGCGCGGATGGCGATCGGATTGACGACCGCGCCGCTCAACGAATGCTCGCCGAGGGCGCCGGCCTTCTCGAGCACTCCGATCTGGACGTCACCGAGGTCGCCGCCGGCTTCGTTATCGGCCTTGACCAGCCTGGCGAGCGTAATCGCGCCGGCGAGTCCGGCAGGTCCGCCACCGACGAAGAGCACATCCATCGGCACGGCCTCGGCGTCGGGCGGTTCCGTGAGTATCAGCTTGTCGAGAGGAAGCGGCGCCTGATGCGCCGCCGGAATTACCTCGAGCTCGCGCGGCATCAGTGGTGCTGCTTCGCCTCGCGCACCGCTGCGGTGAGCGCGGGAATCACCTCGAACACGTCGCCGACGATTCCGTAATCAGCGACCTTGAAGATCGGAGCGTCCTTATCCTTGTTGACGGCGACGATGGTCTTCGAGGTGCGCATCCCCGCCAGGTGCTGCACTGCGCCCGAGATTCCAACAGCGACGTAAAGCTCGGGACTCACCAGGCGACCCGTTTGCCCGATCTGGTCGCTGTGCGGCCGCCATCCATCGTCGGTCACCGCGCGAGTCGCGCCCACCGCGGCATTGCCGAACGCAGCGGCGAGATCTTCGACGAGCTTGAAATTCTCCGCCGCCTTGAGACCGCGCCCGCCGGCGACCACGACCGGCGCCTCGGCGAGATCGAGCTTGCCGCGGCTGCCTTGCTTCGTCTCCACCACTTTCACCCGCGACGAAGCGGGATCCACCGCCGGCTGCACCGTCCCGACGCGGCCCGCCTTTGGATTCTTCGCCGGCGCGATGACGTTGGGTCGCATGGCGATGATCGCCGGCTGCGAATTGATCGCGATCGTCGCGATCACTTTGCCGATGTTCATCGGATGTCTGACGACGATCGAATCGCCATCGACCTCGAAGGAAAGAACATCGGTGACCGCGCTGACTCCAAGACGCGCGGCGGCACGCGGCGCCAGGTCACGACCCTGCGCCGAGGTACTGAACACGGCGGCGCGATAGCCGCCGGATTTGATCCGATCCGCCGCGGTGGCCGTAGCCACTTCGGGGTTGTAATTCGCGAGATCGCCGTGCTCGACGACTATCACAACGTCCGCCCCGTGCTCACCGATCTGCGGCGCCTTGGCGGCAACACCCGGCGGGCCCATCACCAGGGCGTGCACTTCCCCTCCGCCGAGCTTGTCGGCCAGCATTCGCGCCGCGGTGACTGCCTCGAGACCAACTTTTCTTATCTCCGAGCCGCGGGTTTCAACGAAAGCAAAGACGTTCGGCATCAGAGAACCTTCGCCTCGGTCTGGAGAAGCTTGACGAGCTCGGGCACAGCGGCGGCGCCCTCGCCGACGATGCGGCCGGCTTTCCGGTCAGGAGGCAGCTCCACTTTGCGCACCGTCAGCTGCGGCTGTGGCAGCTGCGCGGGCTTCACCTCGAGCGGCTTTTTCTTGGCCGCCATGATTCCCTTGAGCGAAGGCAGCCGGGCCTGATTCAGACCTTCATCGACGGTGAGAACGGCGGGCAACGGAAACTCAACGATCTCCTGCGCGCCCTCGAGCTCGCGCTTGGCTTTTCCTTTTCCATTCGCGATCTCCAGCGAGGAAATCGCCGAGACGCACGGCAGTCCAAGCAGCTCGGCGACCATCTGGCCGACGACTCCGTTGGCGGAATCGGGCGACATCTTGCCGAAGAAGATCAGATCGTAGGCGCCGGGCTTGAGCTCGTCGGCCAATGCCTTGGAGATGGCGAAGCCATCGAAGGGGACTTTATCGGCCTTGAGATGGATGCCTTTGTCGGCACCCATGCTCAGCGCTTTGCGGATCGTCTCCTGGACGACGTCGGGTCCCAGCGAAATGACGGTAACTTCGCTGCCTGTATTCGCATCTCTGAGCTTGAGCGCAGCCTCGACGCCCCAGGCGTCGAAGTCGTTCAGATCGAACTTGAGCCCCGCCTCGTCGACCGACACGTTGTCGGCCGCGATCCGAAAGCGCACATCCATGTCCGGCACCCGCTTAACGCATACAGCAATCTTCACCGCGGAATCTCCAAGGGAGGGACTTCGCATAAAGATAACTGGACAGTGGAGCGCTCATGGCTGGCGAGCTCGAATTGAACTGCGTACTCGGACCCAACGGCATCGACAATCGCGACTGACTGAGCACGCGGACTGAGGGAGGATCGAGAATAGCGACTAACTCCCCTCGGTTCTGCAGCGCATTCCCAGGTTTGTGCTTCTCGATTAGTCCTCGATTCTCGATTAGTCCGCGATTATCGATGCCGTGAGTCCGAGTACTCGATCAAAAAGTCCTCAGTCCTCGGTCCGAAGCAAAACGGGCCCGGACGCCACCCCTGCGCCGGGCCCTTCGCTCCGCTTCGACTGCAGCCGCTCGAAGCGTATGATGGATGCGTCAGGTTTCCGTCAGAGGATTCCCGTCACTCGAAGGCGCTGATCCCCGTCACCGCCTGGCCGAGGATGAGGGTGTGAACGTCGTGGGTCCCCTCATAGGTGTAGACGCTCTCCAGGTTCTCCATGTGCCGCATTGACGAGTATTCCGCGAGGATGCCATTGGCGCCCAGCAGGCGGCGGGCTTCGCGCGCGATGTCGGTGGCAACGCTGACGTTGTTGCGTTTCGCGAGCGAAACCTGTTGGGGACTGTAGTTGCCCGCATCCTTCAATCTGCCGAGGTGAAGGGCGAGCAGCTGGCCCTTGACGAGCTCGGTGAGCATGTCAGCCAGGCGTTGCTGCTGTAGCTGAAACCCGGCTATTGGTTTGCCGAACATCACTCTGTTGCCGGCGTAAGCGAGCGCCTCCTCGTAACACGCCTGTGCGGCGCCCATTGCGCCCCAGGCGATCCCGTAGCGCGCCTGGGTGAGGCACATCAGCGGGCTCTTGATGCCGCCCGATTTGGGCAGCAGCGCGTCCGCGGGCACCCGAACGTCCTGGAGCACGAGCTCGCTCGTATCCGAGGCACGGAGTGAGAGTTTGCCGTGCTGATCCTTGGCGGTGAAGCCGGGCGTGTCGGTGGGAACGATGAAGCCTCGAATGGATTTGTCGCTCTTGTCGTCGCCCGTTTTCGCCCAGACGATCGCGACCTGGGCGGTGGATCCGTTGGTGATCCACATCTTGGCGCCGTTGATCACCCAGCTGCCGTCGCGTTGAACGACAGCGCGGGTAATCATGCCCGACGGATTGGAGCCGTAATCGGGCTCGGTCAAACCAAAGCATCCGATTATTTCGCCCTGTGCCATTTTCGGGAGATAATGGCGCTTCTGCTCCTCGCTGCCGAAGGCGAAAATGGGATACATCACCAATGCGCCCTGCACTGAAGCAAACGAGCGCACGCCGGAGTCGCCGCGCTCCAGCTCGTGCATGATGAGACCGTAGGCGACGTTGTTGAGACCGGCGCAGCCGTACTCTTCCGGCAGGTTGGCGCCGAACATCCCGAGATTGGCCATCTCGGGAATCAGCTGCTTCGGGAATCTTCCTTCTATATAACAGTCGCCGATGACGGGAAGCACCTTCTCGTCGACGAACGAACGGACGGTATCACGAACGGCGCGCTCCTCCTCGGAGAGGAGGGAGTCGAGGTTGTAGAAATCGGTCATCGGGGAAAGTTAGTACAGAACGGAGGTGTCAGAGATGAAATGCCACTGAAGACGACCGGCGGGAGGCTGTGGGCCACACGGCGAGAGGCCACGGGCTGAAGTACGTCGTAATTTGAGCCCGCGGCCTCAAGCCGGCACGCCCAACGGCCTCCCGCCGGTCGTCTTCAGTTAGTCCTCAGTCTAGGCCACCGCCCGACAAGCCAACGGGGTGATGCCGACCGCTCGCGCCTTATTCCTGAAACTCGCGCCGTGATCCACCACCAGTCCCTGTTCATCCTGCCATTGGTGCACCATCTCGTGCAGCAAAGTGTGCAGGGCCTCCTCCCAGCCGTCGCGGCGGATGTGGCGGCGGCTGATCACGATCTCGGGCTCGCAGCCTTCGCTCGCCGGACAGTAGTGGCCGAGCCGACTCTTCATCCGGCGCGAGATGCGGATCGGGATGGTGCGCAGCGATCCCCCGAAGCGCTCCCCATTGTAGCTGGCGTGCCAGTGGGTTAGCTCGCGAATGAGCGGCAGGTCGGCGGGATTGGTACGCTCCGGCGCACGCCGTCGGTGCTCGACCGGCGGACGCGGCACCGGAAATTCCAGAATCGTCCGCCGCGCGGCGTTGCGGGCGACGCGGGTGCGGCCGTGGACGAACGTTATTATCGCCCGCCAGACTTCCTCACCGGCATCGAGGAAGCTGTTGTGGATGCGTAGCTCGCCGCCGCTGTAGCTCACCACCACGGTGCGATTGGTGGTCAATCGCACGCGATATTGCCTGCCCAGTCCCAGCCGCTGCAACCGCGCGCGCAGCTCCTCCGCGTTTTTCGGGGGAGCTTCGTCGAGCTCCAGCGCGAGCTGGTCGCGATCACTCAGGGGCCACATACTCGGAGCGCTTGAAGCACTTGTGCGGGCCCTGGACGAAGGTCCGCTGCTCCTTCGACCACACGTGAGTGAACACATCGATGGTCTCGAGCCCGATGTCGATGGTGTTGACTGAAGAAGGCCGTCCTCCGCGCGATCGGTTCGATACGGTGCCCGCCGTCGAGATCACGGTCCCTTTCCGGGTGTGCTCGATGTAGTGCACCGACTCCTGATGATCGTGACCACAACACACTAAGTCGACGCCCATCTCGGCGAAAGCCCCAAGGATCTTCTGGGTGTTCTTGAGTCCGTGCCGCTGCGACAGCTCGCCGCGCACCGGGTTGTGGTGCATCACGATTACCCGCGCATCGCGGGGAGCCGCCTTCTCGAAGATCTTCTTCGCTTCGGTCAGCTGGTGCTTGTGGATGTCGCCGATGATGGAGATGTCGCGAAGATTCCACGTCAGCGTCCGCCATGTCACGCCGTGCGACGTGTTGAGGCCGACGAAAGTCGCGCCGGGGACGTGGAGCACGGGCTCGAGGTTGCGGTCGATGAACCGCCGGTAGTTCCCGTAAATGTTCGACCGGTCCCGGATCCCGAGCGGCGCGCGCCACCACTTCACATCGTGGTTGCCGGGAATCGTGATCACCTTGCTGACCTTCTTGGCATCGCGGATGAACGCCGCCGCGCGCTGGAACTC
>DATFGW010000016.1:0-35876 GCA_035249045.1 Gemmatimonadaceae bacterium
GCGTCGTCGAGACGGAAGCTGCGCAGAACTTCGGGCGCGACGGTAAGGCCCGACTTCGCCGCGTGCCCGACGATCGCCTTGTGGGCGCGACGGCCGCGCGGAGTCCGCTCACCCTTCTTGGATTCGCGGGCGTGACGCTGCTCGCCGAATCCGAGCTCGACCGAGTCGTATCCGACCTGATCCTTCTTCAGGATCTTGGTCACCGAGTTCGGAGTCGCCTCCACCACGGTGCACGGGATCTGCTGCCCGTCTTCGTTGAAGATCTGGGTCATCCCCAGCTTTCTGCCGATAATGCCAATCATGATTTCCTCTACTCGACCTTGATCTCGACGTCGACACCAGCGGGCAGATCGAGCTTCGTCAGCGCATCGACGGTTGCCGCACGCGAGTCAAGAATGTCGATCAGCCGCTTGTGCGTCTTGAGCTCGAACTGCTCGCGCGACTTCTTGTCGACGTGCGGCGAGCGGAGCACGGTCCAGCGCTTCGTCTTTGTCGGCAAAGGGATCGGACCACTCACCTGCGCGCCCGTCTTCTCGGCCGTGCGGACGATGTCCGCCGACGCCTGGTCGATGACGGCGTGGTCAAACGCCTTGAGCCGAATTCGAATTCTTCCTGCCATGACTGTCTCTCGAGTTGTTTGCGTTACTTGAGAATCTTGGTGACTACGCCTGCTCCGACGGTGCGGCCGCCTTCGCGGATCGCGAAGCGGAGACCTTCGTCCATCGCGATCGGCGTAATGAGCTCGATCGTCATCTGTACGTTGTCCCCCGGCATCACCATCTCCATCCCTTCAGGCAGCTCTACTGAGCCTGTGACGTCCGTCGTCCTGAAGTAGAACTGCGGACGGTAACCCTTGAAGAAAGGCGTGTGCCTACCACCCTCTTCCTTGGTCAGAACGTAGACCTCGGCCGAGAACTTGGTGTGGGGCGTGATAGAGCCGGGCTTCGCCAACACCATCCCGCGCTCCACGTCCTCCTTGTTGATACCACGGAGCAAGAGACCGACGTTGTCACCGGCCTGGCCGTCGTCCAGGAGCTTCCGAAACATCTCGACGCCCGTGATCACGGTCTTCTTGTCCGAACCAAAGCCCACCAGAGCCACTTCCTCGCCTACCTTGATCTTGCCACGCTCGATTCTGCCCGTAGCTACCGTACCTCTTCCCGTGATCGAGAACACGTCTTCAACGGGCATTAGGAAGGGCTTATCGGTCTCACGCTTGGGCTGCGGGATATAGGAATCCAAGGCATCCATGAGCTCGCCGATCTTCTTACCGTACTCACTGTTCGGGTCTCCCGACTCCAAAGCCTTGAGTGCACTCCCCTTGATGATCGGGGTGTCGTCGCCGGGGAAGTCGTAGCTGGAGAGCAACTCTCTCACCTCGAGCTCGACTAAGTCCAGGAGCTCGGCGTCGTCCACCATGTCCACCTTGTTCATGAAGACCACGATGTAGGGGACGTTCACCTGCTTGGCGAGCAAGATGTGCTCACGGGTCTGGGGCATCGGGCCGTCAGCGGCCGACACGACCAGAATCGCTCCGTCCATCTGTGCCGCACCCGTGATCATGTTCTTCACGTAGTCAGCGTGTCCCGGGCAGTCGACGTGGGCGTAATGCCGCTTCTCCGACTCGTACTCGACGTGAGCGGTAGCGATCGTGATGCCACGCTCTCTCTCCTCGGGCGCCTTGTCGATCTGGTCGAAGGCCACCTGCTGGGCCAGGCCCTTCTTGGCCTGGATCGTAGTGATCGCAGCCGTCAAAGTGGTCTTCCCATGATCGACGTGGCCGATCGTTCCGACGTTCACGTGCGGCTTGTTACGCTCAAATTTGGCTTTGGACATTTTCTATATCTGGTTGGTGGTAGCCGTTGTTCGCTGATTCTATGGTTGCAGTACTACTTCTTGGTCTTGTTGATGATCTCTTCGGCCTTCGACTTCGGAACTTCCTCGTAGTGGCTGAACTCCATCGAGTAGACCGCGCGACCCTGGGTCATCGATCTGAGCTTGGTGGAGTAGCCGAACATCTCCGAGAGCGGGACCTGCGCATCGATCACCTGCGCTTCGCCACGCTGATTCATGCCGCCGATTCTGCCGCGACGGGATGAGAGATCGCCGAGCACGTCACCCATGTACTGATCGGGAGAGACGACTTCGACTTTCATGATCGGCTCGAGAATGATCGCGCCGGCTCTCTTCGCGGCTTCCTTGATTGCCATCGAGCCGGCGATCTTGAACGCCATTTCGCTGGAGTCGACATCGTGGTACGAGCCGTATACCAGCTCGGCCTTCACATCGACCATCGGATAGCCGGCGAGGACTCCGCCCTCGAGCGCCTCCCGCATTCCCTCTTCCGACGGCTTGATGAACTCACGCGGGATGACACCGCCGACGATCTTGTCCTCGAAGATGAAGCCTTCGCCCTGCTTCGCCGGCTCGATGTTGATCACGACGTGCCCGTATTGACCCTTACCACCCGACTGGCGAATGAACTTTCCTTCGACCTTCTCGACGCGCTTGCGAATGGTCTCGCGGTAGGCAACCTGCGGCCGGCCAATGTTCGCATCGACCTTGAACTCACGCTGCATGCGGTCGACGATGATCTCGAGGTGCAGCTCTCCCATTCCTGAGATGATGGTCTGGCCGGTTTCCTGATCGGAGTGCACGCGGAAAGTCGGATCTTCCTCCGACAGCTTCTGCAGCGCGATCGCCAGCTTGTCCTGATCGGCCTTGGTCTTCGGCTCGATCGCGACGTCGATGACCGGCGCCGGGAACTTCATCGCCTCGAGGATGATCGGCGAATCTTCCATAGTCATGGTGTCGCCGGTGCGGGTATCCTTGAGGCCGATCGCGGCAGCGATGTCGCCGGCCATTACTTCTTCGATCTCCTCGCGCTTGTTCGCGTGCATCTGAAGGAGACGTCCGACGCGCTCGCGCTTGTCCTTGGTGGCGTTGTAGACGTACGAGCCGGACTTGAGACTTCCGGAATAAACGCGGAAGAAGGTGAGCTTACCGACGAACGGGTCGGTTGCAATCTTGAACGCAAGTCCCGCGAAGGGCTCTGCATCACTCGGATGTCGCTCGGCGGGCTCGCCGCTCTGGAGATGACCTTCCACGGCGGGCACATCGACCGGCGACGGCAGGAAATCGACGACCGCATCGAGCATCGCCTGGACGCCCTTGTTCTTGAACGCGGCGCCGCAGAGCACGGGCACTATATAGTTGCCGACAGTCGCGCTTCTGATCGCGTGCCGGATCTCTTCATTGGTGAGCTCGGTGCCGCTGAAGTACTTCTCGATCAAGGCTTCGTCGTGGGAGACCGCGGCCTCGATGACATCGTGGCGGGCCTTCTCCATCGCCTCGCGGTACTCCTCGGGAACTTCGGTAACCTCGAACTTCTTGCCGAGCGATTCGTCGTCGAAGATGTACTGCTTGCGCTCGATGACATCGATATGGCCGGTGAAGCTCTCGCCGGAGCCAACCGGGAGCTGGATCGGATACGCGTCCTTGGTAAGGCGATCCTTGATCATGCGCAGGCAGCGATCGAAGTCGGCCCCAACGCGGTCCATCTTGTTGGCGAAGATGAGTCGCGGAACCTTGTAGCGGTCGGCCTGACGCCAGACGGTCTCGGTCTGCGGCTCTACACCGGCGACGGAGTCGAGCAGGGTGACGGCGCCGTCGAGCACGCGCAACGAGCGCTCGACCTCGACGGTGAAGTCGACGTGGCCCGGCGTATCGATGATGTTGATGCGGTACTCGATGCCGTTCCGCCTCCAGAACGCGGTGGTCGCGGCTGAGGTGATGGTGATGCCGCGCTCCTGCTCCTGCTCCATCCAGTCCATCGTCGCGGTGCCCTCGTGGACCTCGCCGATTTTGTGGGACTTTCCGGTGTAGTAGAGGACGCGCTCGGTCGTAGTCGTTTTACCGGCGTCGATGTGAGCCATGATGCCGATGTTACGGTAGTGCTCGAGCGGGGTGTGTCGTGGCATGTCTGTTCGTGATCTCTCTATAAGAACCGCCCAGCCGCGGGCGTCAGGTCTCAATTCAACAAAAACGCGGGTGGACCAGGGCGTCCCTGAACGGGACCGGTATCCATCCGCTGCCGCCGGGTGCACTCGCAACTGTTTCGCGGGTGGGGACTCGAGGCGCGCCACGGTATTCGTGGCGATCGATTTTTCATACTGGCGTCGCGCGCTAAAGCGCGGTCAGCCATAGCCTTGTAAAGGTAGCCGGGAAAGGGGGCAAGTCAAGGCGGCGGGGTTAGAATCTCGAGGAGGACTGTGGGCGGACATGGGGGAATCGATCTCGGCGGTTGCGATGACATCCACAGTACAACTTCCTCTTGCGTCGCCGGGCTTTGTGACGTAAAGTACTCTGCATCGTCCTTAACCTACCATGACAGCGCCCACTGATCAGCCTCGCTCGACCAAAGTCGCCTGGATTTGCGCCGTAATCACCGCCGCGCTCGGGGCAACCATCCTGTTTTCCGCCGAGGCCGGCATCAATTGGCCAATCTGGGTTACTACAGCCTCGATATCGCTAATCGTTGCGCGTTATAGCGCCGCCCGGCGTGTCGAGGTGCCCATGTTGGTGCTATGCGCGTGGGCGACGATCCTGAGCTTCGGCTTCGCGCTGACCTCCAGTCCTCCATTCCCGTTTCTCATCGTGCTCGCCGACGCCATGCTGCTCGGCCTCGCGGTGATAACCATCGGTGCCGAGCGGTGGAGCGAGCTCTCCGCAAAGCTGCTCGCGGCAGTGCCCTTCCTGGCGCCCCTGCGGGTCGTGGTCGCCGCCGGACAGGAAGTGGCAGGCGCTCCTCGATCGGTGTCGTCGCCGCGCTCGCGTGCACTCGTGAGGGGAAGCTTACTGACCATCCCCGTCGTCATCGTCCTCGTTGCATTACTTGCCAGCGCTGACCCGATCATCAACTGGGGCACCAATCGCGTCGCATCCTGGCTTCCTGATTGGTCCTTTCCACCCCGTCTGATCTTCTTCGTATTCCTGCTGACGCTTACTCTGGGCGCGAACGCCCTCGGCATCCGACAGTCAGGCGTTCGGCTTCCGCAGTTTCCGAGCGTCACCGGGCGCGTCTCGATCGGGATCACTGAACAGCGGATGATTCTCTCGAGCGCGGCCGTCGTTCTGTGGCTGTTCGTCGCCCTCCAGATCTCATACCTCGTTCATCCTCCGCCAGCCGCGTTGGGTACCGGCGTCACCTTCGCCGACTTTGCACGTCGCGGATTTGGTGAGCTGTCCTTTGCCGTAACGATCGTCGGCGCCATCATCATCATCCTCGAGTACGCGTGCCCCGTCGATGCGACAGCTCGCGACCGCAGGATCCTGCAACGCCTCGATTTCGCGCTGCTGATCGCGCTCGAGCTCATCCTCTTTTCCGCCTTTCGAAGGGTGATTCTTTACGAACAGGCGTACGGGTTCACCGAGGCCCGGGTAATCGCTCAGGCGTACATGGTCGTCATGGCCCTCGCGCTTGCCGCGCTCGCCTGGGAAATCTGGCGTGGATCGATCTCGGTTTCCTTTGGGCGCCGAGTCGCTGAGCTCGCCCTCGGCGCGTTCACCGTGCTCGTCTTCTGGAATTTCCAGGCGTGGATCGTCAATCGAAACGTCGATCGCCTGACACGTGGCGGGCAGTTCGATGCGTCATACCTCGCAAGTCTGTCGCGTGACGCCACGCCGACCTTGATCAAGCGTCTGCCGGAAATTCCGCAGCCGCAGCGCGACACCATATCGACGAGATTGGCTTGTCGCCGGGCTCCGGCTGACCGACGATGGTTCGAGTGGAATCGGAGCGAAGCGGCGGCATCTGAAACTCTCAGGACCTGGACTCCGCCCGCCTGTCCCACGCCCACAAAGTCTTTGTCAGTGCCGCCGACTGACGACTAGGTCTCGTTTGTTCTCGGGCGGATCATCAGGTAGATCGGCCAGCTAACAGCGAGCAGGATGAGCGAGTAGATGCTGTTCCTGGTATCGGCGAAGAATGCCCCAGCCAGGAACGCAATCGACAGTGCGAGAACGAACCCGGTCGTCCATGGGTGTCCAATCGCCCGAAAGGGGCGACGCGCTTCCGGCTCGCGACCGCGCAGCACGAACACCGTCAAAAAAATGAGCGCATACTGCGCGACGAACAGGAAAGCGGTGACTGCCAGTACGATCTCCAGCGTTCCTGTGATCACCATCGCCAGACACGCCGCGGCGCTCAGCAGGACGGCAACGACTGGAGTACCTCCGACGTTGACGTAATCCGCAGCCGGCACGAACCCAAATACGCCGAGCCTATGGAGTACCCGCGAGGTCATCAGCTGGTAGGCATTTACGGCGCTCAGCAGCGACACGATCGTCAGCACGCGAATCACCGCATCGCCTTTGCCACCGAAGATCGCATTGGCCGCGGTCGCCGCAACGAGTGGCTGGCCGGCCATCTGGTCAATGGTCAGCACGTATAGAAAGCCGAGATTCACCAGCAGATAAATCACCGCCACTGCCGCGACGCCACCAAACATCGAGCGGGGAATGTCCCGATCGGGGTTCCGGAGCTCACCCGCGAAGTAAACGATCCCGTTCCAGCCGTCGTAGGTGAAAATCACGGCCTGCATCGCGAGAACAAACGCGACGAGCAACGGGAAGCCCGTTGTCAGCGGCGCCGTGCGCCCTCCTTGATCGAAACCGTGACCCAGCACGAAGCACGCGACGATCAGAACGGCGAAAGCAAGCGCCTTTACGACGGCTGTGACGTTTTGCGTCAGACTTCCAGTTTTCACGCCACGCAGCTGGATCAGCGCGAACACCACGATCACGGCGCTTGCAAACGTGGATGTGAGATTTCCGGCGATGCCGAACAGGATGGTGAGGTACTCACCGATCACCAGCGCCGCGAGAGCGAGACTGCTGCAGGTCGACAACCAGTCGCTCCACCCGATCACGAAGCCCGCATAGGGCCCCATCGCTCGACGCAGGTAGACGGTGTAGCCACCGGATTCGGGCATCATTGCGGCAAGCTCGGCAAGTGAGTTCGCGCCGAGCGCGGCGTAAAATCCGCCGAATACCCAAACCGCGAGAAACAGAAATGGTGTCGGCAGCTTCTCCGCGACGACCCCCGGCGTGCGCAGAATGCCCGAGCCAATGGTGTTGCCGACGGTCACGGAGATTCCGAAGACCACTCCAAGAACTGCCAGCAGGCCGAGGCTGGCGCTGCTTGTTTTCGACGGGGATGCATCCCGCGGGATCGCGGGCTCGCTCACACGCGCGGAGCCGGGCGCGAGGAGCCGCTGTCGCCTTGTTCACTCTTCATGAAGCCGGCGAGCAATTCGTGGAAGTGATGAGTTCCGACCTCCCGCCGCTCGGAGTAGCGGCCGCGATCATACAAGCGCGAGCGCACGCCCCGCTGGACCGACTCCACTACTTCTTCGTCTTCCATCTCGACGCGGTGCAAGCCCGCTCCAACTCCACTCTCCCGCAGCGCTGCGTTCCAGACGTAGGAGCGAAAAGCGACCTTCGTACGCCCGACGCTTTGTGGCGAAACGACGTTGAGCGATAGTCCCCACGGATAGAAGTTGAACATGGTGTTGGGGAACGACCAGAAGTAGAACGCGCCAACTCGCTCACCCGCGTTTGGATGATCGCGCGGCAGGTCGAACGCCGGCTCGCCCGCTTTGGCGATGCCGAGCTGCAGATTTCCGTACTTGAATCTCTCTGTTCGATAGCCGGAGTAGTCGAGCTTCTCCGCGAGCCCCGCGTGCACGTACGGGATGTGAAACTCTTCCAGATAGTTGTCGCAGTACAACGCCCAGTTCGCATTGATCAGGTAGTCCTGGGACGTCGCTGCGTCGTAGACGAAATCGTCGATCGGCATGAACGAAACGCGCTCGAGCACCGGGGCGATCCATTCGTCGAACGACATCTCTGGAAAAAGCCCGCTGAAAAGGAGCGGGCCGAATCGCTCGAGCCGCAGCTGCGGGAGGTTGTCTTTCGCGGATGGGAAACCGACCGTGGTGTCGAACTCGGGCATCGACACGAATTTTCCGTCCAGGCCGAAACGTCGGCCGTGGTATCGGCACCGAAGACTGCGCGCGTGTCCTTCGCCTTCGACGACAATTGCTCCGCGATGGGTGCATACGTTGGACAGGCAGCGCACGGTGCCTTCATCGTCCGAGGTGAGCACCAGCGGCTCGTTGAGACAGCCCTCGAGCAGAGTGAGCGGTGCAACTCGTCCGGGCGCTTTTACATGCGCCGCATCGCCGACGAACTGCCAGGTGCGCGCGAACACGCGGTCCTTCTGCAGCTCGAAGTAATCGGCATCGGAATAGACTCGCGCGGGAAGCGTCGATGCGCGACGGATATCGCTGTCGATCTCGAAGTCGCGGAGGGTCATTCCGCGAATCTATGGTCGGGCTACGCTCCCGCCAGATCCCAGAATTCGACGCGATTGTTTCCGGCGGGAACCGCCAGCCGCCACCGCTTGGTATCGATCCCGATGTCCGCTGGTGACGCGAGGTGGCGAACGATCTGCCGATCCTTGCCGCCGCTGAAGAGATGGACGCTCGAATCCTGCCAGCAGCTGACCAGGAAGCGACCGCCACCGATCGCCTCCAGTCCGTCGAATCTTCCCTTCCCCTGCGCGAGGATTATCCGCGTCGAATCGCTCGGATGAAGCGCGTACACCTCGCTGTGAAAGGTGTCGAACGACGCGACGAGCCAGCGCTTGCTGCTCGAGTCGTACGTCACGCCGTTTGGGCGGCCGAGCACGTTGCCGTGCGCGACGATGTTGATCGATCGATTTGGCCCGATCGCGAATACCTTGTCTCCGCCGACGTAGATCACACCAACCTGACTCATCAGGATGCCCGTGTCGGTGACGTAGATCATTCCATCGGGTCCGACCGCGATGTCGTTGAGGAGCACCGCACCGTACGGCTTGAGATCGATCTCACCGAGCGGGCGTCCGGTAAAACGGTCGAACCCGCGCACGACGTCGATGTCGGTCGTCCAAAGCGTGTCGCCGTGTATAGCCAAACCCTTCGGCGCGTCGAGATGGACCCCTTGCCTGCCACCCACAACAAACAGCTGCGACTGACCCAGGTTCCCGGCGTTCACCTCGACGATGTAGCCGTTGTTGTCCTTGTTGGAGCCCGGCCCATTCATCACCGAGACGAAATAGACGTCCTGGCCTGGCGAGTACCGCACCGATTCGGGTCCGTAAAAGCCCTGGACCACTCCGACGCGGTGGATGTGGGTCTCGACTGAATCGGTGGGATACGGGCTCGGCTTGTCAGCGACGTAGCTGGTCGTCGCAGGCTTGCAGCTGGCCGCTGACACGAGCGCGAGGGCGAAGCCGAGTCCCCTGACAAACAATCCGAGTCGGGTCATGGTGGAGGGTATCGCTAGGGGTATGCCATTCTTAACTGCAAAGGAAGACTACCGGCGAGCGGCTGGGGGCGGGCCGGCTTGAGGCCGCGGGCTCAAACATTTTCGCCGCGGATTGCGTTCAAAATTCGCTCTAGACGCGCCAGCATTAGCCCGCGGCCGCCGGCCGGCCCGCCCCCAGCCGCCCGCCGGTAGTCTTCCGTTAGTCTGCAGTTAATCATCCGTTGGTCCTCGCCAATGATTTCACAGCACCCGCCGACAACGGCATGGATTCCGCGCTATCCAGCCATGCATGCGCCGCGATCCCACCTGCTTCCCCGCCTTTCTCTTCGCCACCGGAATCGAAGGCAGCTATCCCCTCATCGAGCTCCCCGACGGAACTACGAAGCGTGTCGACAGCTTCGCCAAATGCGGGCACTACGACCACTGGCGGGAGGACTTCGGGCTCGTCAAGGAGCTCGGGATCGAGTTTCTCCGCTACGGGCCCGCGTACTACTCGACCCACATCGGCCCCGGCCAGTACGACTGGAGCTTTGCCGACGAGACCTTCAATGCACTCAAGAAGATGGAGATCACCCCGATCGCGGATCTCTGTCACTTCGGCATTCCGGACTGGCTCGGCAATTTTCAGAATCCCGAATGGCCGCGCTTCTTCGCCGAGTACGCCCGCGCCTTCGCGCTTCGCTATCCGTGGGTGACCCTGTTCACTCCGGTCAATGAGATCTTCATCGCCGCGACCTTCTCCGCCCTCCATGGCTGGTGGAACGAGCGGCGCCGGGATCATGGCGCGTTCGTCACCGCGATGAAGAACCTTTGCAAGGCCAATGTCCTGGCGATGACGGAGATTCTGGAGTGCCGTGATCAGCCAACCTTCATCCAGAGCGAATCCTCCGAGTACTTCCACGCCGAGGATCCGAGCTGTCTTCCGCTCGCGCACGCGCTCAACGAGAAGCGCTTCCTCGCTCTCGACCTCACTTACGGCTACCCCCTTTCGTCGGAGACCTACGAGTACGTCTTACAGAACGGACTCACCAACGCCGAGTACCATTGGTTCCGCGACAACCACGTCAAGGCGCACTGCATCATGGGTACCGATTACTACTGGACCAATGAGCACATGGTGCACGCCGACGGATCGTACACCGAGGCGGGCGAGATCTTCGGCTACTACATCCTCACCCGCCAATACTTCGATCGCTATCGCCTGCCCGTGATGCACGCCGAGACCAACATTGTCGAGCCGAACGCGGTGCAATGGCTGATCAAGGAGTGGGCGCAGATGGTGCGCCTCAAGGAGGACGGCATTCCGATCGTTGGCTTCACGTGGTACAGCCTGACCGACCAGGTCGACTGGGATACCGCGCTCCGCGAAGACAACGGCCGCGTGAATGCGCTCGGACTATTCGACCTGGACCGAAAAATCCGGCCGGTCGGCCTCGCCTATAAGAAGTTGATCGCGCAGTGGAAGGAGATCATTCCGGCGCAGAGTCTCGTTCTCATGCTGGGATATTAAGAAGCAACTGCAAAAGAAGACTACCGGCGGGCGGCTGGGGGCGAGCCGGCTTGAGGTCACGTGCTCAAACCGTTTCGCTACGTGGTTTGCGTTCAGTGCTCCTTAGACACGCCGGCAGCAGCACTCGGCCGCCAGCCGGCTCGCCCCGGGCCGCCCGCCGGTAGTCTTCTCTTGCAATTGCTTCTAAAGCTTGCAAAGCCCCCCGTACGTCTCCGGCCGCCGGTCCCGGTAAAACTGCCAGACATTCCTGACCTCCCGAATCTTGTCCAGATCCAGATCCGCGGTAATAAGCTCGTCTCGATCGCGGGAAGCTTGGGCGAGGAACTGGCCGCGGGGGTCGCAGAAGTAGCTCTGGCCGTAGAACTCGCCGATGTTCCAGGGTTTCTCATAGCCAACGCGATTGATCGCGCCGACAAAGAAGGCATTCGCAACCGCGTGCGCCGGCTGCTCCAGCTTCCACAAGTACTCCGACAATCCCGCGACAGTCGCCGAGGGATTAAACACGATCTCCGCTCCATTCAGTCCCAGCTCGCGCGCGCCTTCGGGAAAGTGCCTGTCGTAGCAGATGTACACCCCGATGTCGGCGTACTTTGTCTTGAACACCGGATAGCCAAGATTGCCGGGCTTGAAGTAGAACTTCTCCCAGAAACCCGGCGCGGTGTGCGGGATGTGTGACTTCCGGTACTTGCCCAGATAAGTCCCATCGGCGTCGATCACCGCGGCGGTGTTGTAGTAGACGCCGGTTTCCTCCTCCTCGTAGATCGGCACCACGATCGCCATCGAGTATTTCTTCGCGACCTCCTGCATCAACCGCGTCGTCGGACCGTCGGGAATCTTCTCGGTTGCGTCGTACCACCTCGTGTTCTGCTCGGCACAGAAGTAAGGGCCGGTGAAGATCTCCTGCATGCAAACGATCTGCACGCCCTGCCGGCCCGCGTCGTCGAGAAACTTCATGTGCTTCTCGATGTTGGCTTCCCGGATCTTGTCCAGCGAATCATCCGCCGAGCCCGCGCTCGAGGCCTGAATGAGTCCACATTTGACGACGCGAGTCATCCAGCTATCTCCCTGAAGTTGTCGGTTGCTCAGCGCCGTGGCGGCGCATCAGCAGCAAGTAGATGACGAAGCTCAACGCGAACGTTACGAACCACGCGTAAGAGTAGAGTCTGTCGAAGAAATTCGGGTTGCTCACGGTGCCGCCGGGTGTCGTGATCGCGCGGATGAAACCAGGTACCACTGGGGCAATCGAAATCACCAGGGCCGTAATAGCGCGCGGATTGATTCCATTAGCGTAGGTGTAACGTCCGCGCAGCCTGAACAGATCGCCGACCGCGAGCTGCTGATGTCGCACGATCCAATAGTCGGCGATCAGGATTCCGCCGAGCGCTCCCATGAGACTCGAGTAGCCGAGCAGCCAGGTGAAGATGTACGCGGCCGCATCGGAGTAGAGCTTCCACGGCATCATCACGATACCCAGCACCGCCGTGATGAGCCCACCGGTGACATAACTGATGCGCTTCGGGCTCAGGTTCGAGAAGTCGTTGGAAGGCGACACGACGTTTGCCGCCATGTTGGTGGTGAGCTGTGCCGCCAGTACCACCAGCGCCGCAAAAATGATCACCGGGGCGCGACCGATCATCCCCACGAGCTCGACGGGATCCCAGACCGCTCGGCCGAAGATCACGATCGTCGCGCTCGTCACTGCCACTCCGATAAAGGCAAACGCGGTCATCGTCGTCGGCAAGCCGAGCGCCTGACCGAGCGCCTGTGAACGCTGGCTTTTCGCGTAGCGAGTGAAGTCGGGAATGTTGAGACTCAGGGTCGCCCAGTAACCGACGTTGGCGGTGAGCGCGGCCGGAAACAGTGCCCAGAATTCCCCGTGACCCTTTTGAAGTCGCTGCGACTCGCCGAGAATGTTGCCGAGCCCGCCACCGTTTCTTATGGCCCACCACAAGAGCAGCGCCCCACCGGCAAGCAACAGCGGCGCTGACCAGCTCTCGAGGACTTTGATGCCTTCAGTTCCCTTGAGGATGATGGCGACCTGGATCAGCCAGAAAATTGCAAATGCGATCGCGGTGCTGCCGGTAAGCTCCGCCCACCCTGGCCAGGCTGCCTTGAAGAGCGCGTCGAGGGCGAGCGCTCCGATCCACGTCTGAATTCCGAACCACCCGCACGCGACGATCGCGCGCAGGATGGCGGCGATATTCGCTCCCCGCACGCCAAAACTCGCGCGACACAGCACCGGAAAAGAAATTCCGTACTTGGTGCCGGCGTGCGCGTTGAGGATCATCGGGATCAGCACGATGACGTTGCCGAGCAGAATCGTCAGCATCGCCTGCCACCACGTCATGCCCTGCTCCATCAGTCCCGACGCGAGCGTGTAGGTCGTGATCACCACGCTCATTCCGATCCAGAGCGCGGCGATGTTGTAGGTGGACCACGTCCGCCGCGAGGGATCGGTCGGCGCCAGATCCGGATTCCAGAGCGGGCTCGATGTTATTTCGTCGCCGTGCAAGGCGGCGTCCGGGGTGTACACCGCGCCGGCGGCGACTGTCGTCACGAAGCGAGGCCGGCGGTTTTCCGCGGCAACCACTGACCGCGCCCTTCCTTGGCAACCACCTCGTAGTTGTCGACGATGACTTCGCCGCGTGACAAAGTCGTGCGCGCGAAACCGGCGAGTTCCCACCCTTCATATGGCGACCAGTCGGCGTTGGTCTCCATCGCTTCGGGATCGACTTTGTGCGTTTTGGTCGGATGGATGATCGCTATGTCGGCGTCGGCGCCGACCTGGATCGCGCCCTTACGAGGATACAGCCCCATGATCTTCGCCGGATTTGTGGAGAGCTTGGTGCACATCTCCTCGAGAGACAGCTTGCCGTCGCGGACGCCGCGGGTGTAAGTCAGCGGCATCAGAGTCTCGAGTCCCGGCATCCCCATCGGGATCTTGGTCCAGTCGCCGTTCCACATCGCCTTCTGCTCGCGGTCGAACGTACACGTGTCCGTCGAGATCACCGACACTTCCCCGCTCTTGAGCCCTCGCCACAATCTCTCGACATCCTTGGGCTTCTTGAGCTGCGGGCAGCAAGCGTAGAGGTGCCCGTCCTCCCGCTCGAACACCGAGTCATCCAGCACCAGGTACTGCACACACGTCTCGGCGAGTACGGGCACTCCGCGCGCCTGCGCGGCGCGAATGATGTCGGCGCCTTCACCCGTCGACATGTGAACGATGTAGAGCTGACCACCGGTCGCCTCACACCACTGGACGGCGCGCTGAATGGCTTCGGCTTCGATGAAATTCGGTCGCGTCATCGGGTGCAGCCGCGCGCCGTATTTCTGCATCATCTCAGGCGTGTGGTGCCGCGCAATCAGCTCGTCGAGGACGCGCGCCGATTCGGCGTGCACCAGCAGCATCGTCCCGTACTCTTTCATCTTTTCAAGGGTGCCGAACATCGCGCGGTCATCCGACTGCCAACCCTCGGATTCATAGATCATGAATTCCTTGAAGGTCGTGAAGCCGCGATCGACCATTCCCTTGATCTGATCCTTGTGTTCGTTCCAGCGGGTGATGCAAATGTGGAAGGTGTAATCGATCAGCGACTTGCCTTCAGCTTTCTTCATCCAGTTGTCCGCCGCCTGCCCGAGCGACTCGCCGGCGTAGGGAATCGCGAAGTCGATCAACGTGGTGACCCCGCCGCGCGCGCCGGCACGCGTTCCCGTGCGATAGTCATCCGCGGAGACAGTTCCACAGAACGGGAGCTCGAGGTGAACGTGAACGTCGAGAACGCCCGGAATGACGTGGTGTCCTTTCGCATCGATGACCTTGGTCGATTTGTCGCCATCGAGGCTCGCGCCGAGCGCTGAAATCTTCTCGCCGGTGATGCCGACGTCGCCGACGAAGCTGCCGGCGGGTGTCACGACATTGCCGCCTTTGATGATCCGGTCGAATCCCACCGCTGCTCCTCGGGTGCTACTGGTTCGCTGCCGCGGTCAGTGCGCGGTCCAGCACATCGACGGCGAAATCCGCATCCGCCGCGGTGATGCACATCGGCGGCTTGATGCGCAGCACGTTGCCATCGAGGCCACCCTTTCCGACCAGCACACCCATCTCCCGCGCGGCCTCGAGGACGGCGAGGGTCTCCTTCTTCGCTGGCTCCTTCGTGCCGCGGTCGCGGACCAGCTCGACGCCGAGCATCAGCCCCATCCCGCGCACATCGCCGATCAGTTGGTGCTGCTTCGCCAGCGCGGCGATGCCGTCCTTCAGTCTCTTGCCGAGCACGCGACAATTCTCCTGCAGACCTTCCTCGTCGATCACGTCGATGACCGCCAGGCCTGCCGCCATACACACCGGATTTCCGCCGAAGGTATTGAAGTGGATCCGCTGCGTCAGAGCCTCGGCGATCTCCATGCGGGTTGTGACGGCGCCGAGCGGGACGCCGTTGCCGATCCCCTTGGCCATGGTAATGAAATCGGGGATGACGTCGAAGTTCTCGAATCCCCAGTAATGGTCGCCGGTCCGACCGAAGCCCGTCTGCACCTCGTCGGCGATACACAACCCGCCGTGGTCCCGTGTGATCCGGTACGCTTCGCCAAGATAGTTCTTCGCGCCGTGGGTTGCTCCTCCAACTCCCTGGATTGGCTCGGCAATGAATGCGGCGATTTTTCCCGGAGTAGAGTAGCGGATGATGCCGAGGATGTCCTGCGCACTCTTCGTCGCGAGCTCTTCCGGAGTGCCGGAGAACGGGCTGCGATAAGGATCCGGCGAGATCGTGTGGTGGATTCCGACCGAGCCCGGTATCGGATACTTCCAGGTATTGTGCGAAGTGAGCCCCATCGAGCTCGGCGAGCCGCCGTGGTAGCCATTGCGCACCGCGATGACGTCGATGTTGCCGGTATAAAGCCGCGCCATCGTCACCGCGAGATCGTTCGCCTCGCTGCCGTCGTTCACGAAGTAAGTGACGTCCAGACCCTTCGGCATCTTCGATGCGAGCTTTTTCGCCAGCAGCGCAAAGTTGGGATGCAGGTAAATCGTCGTCGTATGCTGGAGGGTCTCGGTCTGGCGCTCGATCGCCGCGACGACCTTTGGATGGCAGTGGCCGCACGATACGGTGACGATGCCGGCGAACAGATCGAGGTAGCGCTTGCCCGTTTCGTCGAACAGCCACTGCATGTGGCCCTCGACAATGAGAAGTGGGTCGCCGTAGAGCGTGAAGATCGCCGGATTGGTGTATTTCCGTCGCATGGCGATGATCTCGTCGCGGGACGGTCCGGTGTACCGCCGCGGGATGTGATCGGTCGGAGGCATCGGCACCGGCTCGCTCGCGGCGGCCGACTGCTTCCCCGTCTCGCGCGGCGGCGCCGAGGTCTGAATACCGGTCATGCCGTAGCCCTGGCCGTCGTCTCGGGTTGTGGCGCCGCGTAGCCTTCCACGTTCTCGTATCCCGAGTGGTAGTCCGCCGAATCGGGACGGCGAATGTCGGATTGCAACACGATCCGGTCGCGTCGAATACCCCGAAAGTCCTCGACCCGTGTCCAACCGTCCTTCGCGTGCTCCTCGAGGAACCGGTCGAGACCCGAGATGAGTCGCTTGATGACGTTGGGACCGATCGCCTGGTCCAGCATTGCCGCAGTGCATACCTGCACCGTCCCGCAGCCGAGCAGAAAATACGAGAGAGCCTGGTTGAAATCGGAGACCCCGCCAATTCCTGAAAAGCTGCGATCGGGAAACGCCTTCGTCAGCTGCGCCATTTTTGCGAGAGACAGCGGCAGTATCGCCGGTCCGCCGAGTCCGCCGCTCGAGACAAAGCCATCGACGTTGATCTCGAACTCGAGCGTCTCGGGATCGATTAACGGAATCGAAGGAAAAGTATTCGACGAGACGATCGCATCCGCGCCACCGCGGAAGCACGCCGCAGCTTCGACAACGATGTCCGCCGTCGCCGGCGTCAGCTTGGTCCACACGGGGACCTTGGCGACTTCCTTCACCGCTTCAGTCACGACGGAGCACAGTCCCTGATCCTTGCCGATGTTGGATCCCATGTCGCGCCGGTCCATGTGCGGACACGAGAAGTTCAGCTCGAGCCCGTCGGCGCCTTCGCCCTGAACGGTTTGCGCGAGCTCCTGCCAGTGGCGCAGCTCCTTGTCGTTACCCGAGCCCGCCATGATCGACGCGATCAAGACCTTGTTTGGGAAGGCCTCCTTGATGCGCCTGATCCGTGGCGCCCACCATTCCAGCGTTTTGTCGGAGATGAGCTCCCAGTTCCACGACGAGTGTAGCGCGGCACCCGGTCGCTTCTTCATCGAGACGTTGGCGTCGTCGGGAGTGGTGCGCATGAACTTGGCTTTCGCGCCGTAAACGTTGACGACGGGGTGCAATCCAATGGTCTTCGTCACCACCCCACCCCACCCCGACTCGAACGCGCGCATGATGTTCGATTCCGACTCCGTCGGCGGCGCCGATGACAGCAGAAATGGATTCTCGAACTGAATCCCTGTAAACACCACCGATCTATCGACAGTCATTGTACCTCCGATGTTGACGACCGCCGTCAAGCTTCGACGGCCACCGGTCACTCGCTCTCTGCCGCAGGCTGCAGGCTGCCTTTATGACATCCAGTTCGTGCCCGCTTCCTTGTTCCACTTGGTGGTCATCTTCTTCGACTGGGTCCAGAACTCGATCGAGCCTCGACCGGTGATGTCGCCGACACCGAATCGCGACTCGTTCCACCCGCCGAACGAGAACGGCTCGCGCGGCACCGGCACGCCGACGTTGACGCCGACCATTCCGGCGCTCGCGCGCTCCATGACGTAGCGCGCCGTGCCACCGCTCTCGGTGAACACCGACGCCGCGTTCCCGTACGGAGATGCGTTCTCGATACTGAGGGCTTCGTCGACATCCTTCGCGCGGATGATGACGAGTACGGGTCCGAAGACCTCCTCCTGGGCGATCCGCATGTCGGGGGTAACGCGGTCGATGATCGTCGGGCCGATGAAGTAGCCGTTCTCTTTCCCCTTCACCACTGTCTTGCGGCCATCGACCAGCACCTTCGCTCCCGCAGCTTCTGCTTCGGTGATGTACTTCTCGATGCGCTCCTTCGCCGCCTGCGAGATCACCGGACCGACATCGCGTCCAGGCACGATACCTTTCGCGTGCTCGATCATCCGCTCGATGATGTGGTCGGTCTTCGAGACCGCGACCATTACGGATGCCGCCATGCACCGCTGGCCGGCGCAGCCCGACATCGAGGCGACGACGTTACTCGACGTCATCTCCTTCTCGGCGTCGGGCATCACGATCAGATGATTCTTGGCGCCGCCGAGCGCGAGACAGCGTTTTAGCGTCGCGGTCGAACGGCGATAGACTACCTTCGCAATCTTGGTCGAACCGACGAAGCTGATCGCCGCGATGCCGGGGTGATCGCAGATCGCTTCGACGGCTTCCTTTCCGCCGTTCACGATCTGAAGCACGCCCTCAGGGAGACCAGCCTCCTTGAGCAGCTCGGCGATCCTGCCGGCGCTAAGCGGCACCAGCTCCGAGGGTTTGAGGATCATGCAGTTGCCGAGCGCGATCGCATTGGGAATCGACCAGTTCGGCACCATGTTCGGAAAATTGAACGGAGTGATCGCGGCGACGACCCCAAGAGGATAGCGCTCGATTCGGCACTCGACGCCGCGACTCACCTCGAGAATCTCGCCCGCCGCGATCTGCGGCAGCGAGCAGGCGAACTCGCAAAGCTCCGCGGATTTCAGCACTTCGGCCCGTGCCTCCGACGCAACCTTGCCGTTTTCTTCGGTCACGAGCGCCGCAAGCTCGTCGATGTTTTTCTCGAGCAGCGTCTTGTAACGATAGAAGACCTGTACGCGCTCCTTGATCGGCAGCGCCGCCCAGCCCGGAAAGGCGCGGCGCGCGCTCGCTACGGCGCCGTCGACATCGTCTTGCGTGGAAAGCGGAACGCGGGAGATGACGCTTCCATCGCTGGGATTGTGAACCTCGAGGAAGGACCGATCGCTGCCGACGAATGCGCCGTCCACGTAGTTCCGAACTTCCGGGTACTTCATCGTCCCTCCTCGCATGCTCGCCGGCGCATGGTACGCGACGGAAATCCCTCGACCGGAAGGACGAGGGATTGAAGAGCTGTGCTATCTATGCTGCGAAGATGCGGCCGGGACGCGCGACTCGCAAGCTCTGGTAATTCGGCCACTTAGGGCTCCGGCTGGGATTGCCCCCGCGTCAGCCGCCGAGGTCGCTTTTCGACCCGGAGGCTATCGCGTGATGCCCGACTCCTTGAAAGCATTGGCGGCACGAAGCATGATGCTCTGATGGCAGAAGAGCGCCACGAAATGCAAACGACGGAATCCATGACTGAGCCATCGGCTACTGCTGAGCAGCCGCGCGAAATAATTCCCCCCATCGACCACGGCATGTCGATGGGAAAGGCTGCCGTGATCACCATCGTCGGCGCCATCCTGGTGATGGTGTCGACCTACGAAGTAATCAAAGGAAGCCTCTCCGCGGGGATGACGCGTGTTCTGGCCGTCGTCTCGCTGCTATCATTGGTGGCGTTTGTTTACGGTCTGATCGAGCTCACCCTTGCGGTGGTTGCGACAACCGCGGAACGGCGCCGCAAGGCGCGCGAAGTCACCGAGCGACGACAGGGCGACCGCGCCAGAAAACCGAAATAGAACCGTCGGCACCGTCCGACATCCCGAGCGAGGCTTCAATGCACCTGGCTGGTAAGCTACCGAAAGTTGCACTTCTCTTCGCGGCCTTTGCCTGCGCACCTGCCACCCCGCGCCCAAACACCAAGCCGCGGGCCGAGACCGTAACGATCGACGTTCCGAACGCACCATCGTCGCGCTTGACGATTCGCGACGATCCGTCAGGGTCGACAGCCGCATTGACAGTTTCGGCCGCGCAAGCGTGGACCGCGCTTCCGGCTGCTTTCAACGCGCTTGGAATCCCCATCGCGGCCATGGACAGCGCCGGCCGATTCGTTCGCGGCGCAACGACAGCGTACCATCAATTCCAGCGCAGCCAGGTCTCTCGCTTTGTGGATTGTGGGAGCAGTCTCGTCGGACCGAACGCCGACGCCTATCACGTCCAGCTGGTGATCGAGAGTCAAATCGACTCGGTCAGCGCGTCGAGCTCCACCGTCCGCACGCACGTCGATGCGACGGGCAGCGGCAGCGGCGCGACCGTGCGCTGCAGCACAACGGGCTCTCTGGAGCGGCTCATCAACGACCAGATCAAAGCGCTTCTCGGAATATCGCAATAAGACCGCGGTAATTCTAAACGGAGCTCTCTCTGAATTCGCGTTGGTTGTTGCGGTGTCTTCCGCTGGTAACCGCACTGGGTTGTGTGGTGGATATTGGCGGGCCGCCGAAGGGTGCGGGAATCCGCGTGGTAAGAGACATCAGCCGCGCGGACACCATCGACGCTGAACCCAGCGCGAGGATGGTCATCGAAGTGACCGGGCCCGACGGCCGACTCAATCACAACGTCGTCGTCAACGTTGCCGGCATTCCATCCCCAGCCGATCCCGAACAGCTCGGCATGCTTGCGATGGATACGCTGGGGACACAGTTGGGAAGTATCGCGCTAACTACGAGCCGACAGACGTCTTTTCGAGTAAAGTTTGGCCGCCGCGCGGGTCCCGCTGCGATTCGAATCACCGTCCCCGAGCTGGAGCTGGCCGACTCCATTTCGTTCACGGTGATGCCCGGCGATCCTGCGTTTATCCGACTCGAGCCGGGCGACACAGCCGTCATGATCGGAAATTCCTTTACCCAGGACGCGATCATAATCGACCGCGGTGGCAACGACCTCGGTCTCCACGCGACGTTTTCCAGCAGCAGTCCGGCGGTCACCGTGGCGTCGACGGGGAAAGTCGACGGCTCCGCCGTCGGTCGCGCCGGCATCGCGGTGCGCTATGTGGCGCCGAGCGGCCTTCTCCAGGAAACTGCGATGGTAAGCGTGGTGCCTCGCGGCGAGATAGCCCAGGCGATCAGTGCTCCCGGAGCTACGGTCACTTCGGCAATTGGCATCCGGCGCACCGACGGCACAATGGTCAGGAGTTATCCGACCCCGCAGGCCCCGTTCGAACCTATATGGAGTGCCGATGCGACCAAGATCTATTACGCCGGCACCGACCAGCAAACGAATAGCCAGCGGCTCTATTCGCTGAATATCGCCGACGGGGCAATTCAGCCAATCGTGCCCGACACGGTGTCCGCGCTCAACGGACGCTTTTTGGCGTGGCCGGCGGCGTCACGTGACGGAATGTGGATTTACTTCACTGCGCAGGAGCCCGGAAATTTTTCGTCCGTCTGGAGAATCCACCCCGATGGTACCGGCGCCGAAAAGCTGGTCGGCGATGCGCCGCCGCCCGGCGACTTTCGATTTCGAAATTGCCCCACCCCTTCTCCGGACGGGACCCGGCTCGCGTATACCGAGAAGTCAGTCACTGCCAACGATGTGGATGTGCTGGACCTCACCACTCGGGCGGTGACGGTTATCACCGGGACTGGAGCCGACGAAGTCCGTTGGTCGCCAACGGGAAACCGACTTGCGACGCGAGGGGGCGCAGGCCTTTACGTCGTAAATCCCGATGGATCGGGGCTCAGAGAAATCGCCGGTCCCATCTCCTATTTCGGCGGACTCGACTGGTCACCGGATGGCGCCTTCATATCGGTCAAGATGGATTCGAAGCCGAACATAGTTGACCCCGACAACGGACTATTTCTCCCCGTGCCGCTGGACGGTTCGGGCCTGGCGTGGAGTCCTAAATAAAAAAGCCGCCCGATCACTCGGGCGGCTTCAGTTTCACGGCGATTACCAGCGGTAGTGCGCGAACGCCTTATTGGCTTCGGCCATGCGGTGGGTGTCTTCCTTCTTCTTCACCGCGTTCCCTTCCCCCTTGCTGGCCGCGATCACTTCGGCGGCGAGCTTCTCGGCCATCGACTTCTCATTGCGGCCGCGGGAGAAAGTGATCAGCCAGCGCATTGCAAGCGCGGTACGACGATCGGGACGAACCTCGACAGGCACCTGGTATGTTGCGCCGCCGACGCGGCGGCTCTTCACCTCGACGGCCGGCTTGAGGTTGGTCAGCGCCTGCTTGAAGATCGTCACGCCGGGCTGTGAAGTCTTGTTCTCGACGATGTCCATCGCGCCGTAGAAAATGCGCTCGGCCGTCGACTTCTTGCCCTGATACATGATAGCGTTGATGAACTTGGAGACGGTCTGGCTATCGTAGCGCGCGTCGGGCAGAATCGGACGCTTGATCGATTTCTTGCGGCGGCTCACTTCTTACCTCCAGCTTTTGGCTTCTTGGTCCCGTACTTGGAGCGACTCTTGTTGCGGCCGTTGACGCCCGATGCATCGAGCGAGCCGCGGACGATGTGATAACGCACACCCGGCAGATCCTTCACGCGACCGCCGCGAATGAGCACGATCGAGTGCTCCTGCAGGTTGTGGCCTTCGCCGGGGATGTAGGCAGTGACTTCGAACCCGTTGGTGAGGCGGACGCGCGCCACTTTGCGGAGCGCCGAGTTCGGCTTCTTCGGGGTCGTCGTGTAGACGCGCGTGCAGACGCCACGCTTCTGGGGATTGGACTTGAGCGCGGGCGCCTTTTCCTTTTTCTGAACGTCGCGACGGCTCTGGCGGACGAGCTGATTGATTGTTGGCATTAATACTGGTTGATCGGACCGATTACCGGGCTAGGCCGGGCGGCCCATGAACGAGGGACGGACAGCCTATAAAGTTAGACGCCGACAGCAGTTATGTCAACGCAGCCGCCCTGTAACAGGTCCTTTACCGCCCCGTCACGGATTGTCGCCGCTTTTCCTCTCGACGCGGTTTGATCCATGCAACAGATTCAACCAATCGCCGCGACATAGCGCCGCGACGTTGGCGCCGGGGGAAAGATGCAAGTGCATGGCACTTCGTTCGCGATGGCAGTCCTGTTCACCGCGTCCCTTTCCGGCTGCTCGCGATCCATCCAGGTCAAGGATTACGACGAGCCCACACCAGTGGTTCCAGCCGCCCCCGTGAAGTTAGAGGTCGAAAACCACAACTGGGCCGACGTCGTGCTCTACGTCCTCCACGATGGCGTCCAGACCCGCTTTACCCAGGTCGCCGCGGCGCACAATCTGTCGATCGAGATCCCGGAGCGGTTGCAGGGCCAAATGGGCGTGATCCGCATTGCCGCGCGCCGTATTGGAGGCACGGACAGCTACGTGTCCCAGGCGATCTCGCTGCGTGGAAACAGTGCGGTGAGATTCACCATCGAGAGCAATCTGACCCACTCGAGCGTCGGAGTCTGGTAGGAAGACTCCGCCGACGGTTGCTACAGCGATCAGTTGGTCTTGGTGGGATGGCCGCCGCTGTCGCCACCAAACACGTCTCCGGCACCTGCACCCACCAGCAGCGCAGCGGCGATGATTGCGCCCGTGAGGAGCAAACTCCGCGACACCGACGTCCGACCCATCGAGACCGACTCGTAGTCCCGGCGCAGGAGCGTCAGTGGCTCGCCGGCGTAGGAATCCTCGATCCCGCCCTCGCGCGAAACCGTGCGCACCGACAGCGACAGCGATGAATCGGTAACCGCCTGAAGGATTCCGTCCACGGTCTGCGCGCGCATCCCGATCGTCGGTGCTACATCGATCGTTCCCTGGTTGGTGAGCGTCACTCGCACGGGGCGCTGCGGCGCTGCGTCGACGGGGCCCCGTACTGGCACGTACTCGGTGCACGCCAGCAGGTTGGTGAACAACGCCAGCGTAATCGCGCCGACCGCGCGACGACGTGAAACCGGAAACCGACCGCCGGAAAATGTGTCCATGGGTGAATAATACGTCGGGGAAAAAATCCGAGCCCGGTCAGCTTCGACCGGGCTCGGGACCTTCGGATAATTCCTTGCTGCCTAGAACTGTCCGAGGCACGCGGCTCCGGTACCATCGGAGATCGCGTTCGGCGGATCGTTCTTGTTGCGCAGACCGTTCACACCTACACCCGGTGCCGGAATGTTGGTGTCGGTGTTGGCCTCCGTGGCGTCGTAGTACAACCGACCCGGAATCGGCAAGCCAGCCGCCGTTGGCACCAGATTCGGCGTGCAGGTCCGCTTGTAATCGTTCCACGCTTCCTCACCGAGCTGGAAGTCAACGATGTACTTCTCGGTGAGAATCTCATTGAGAAGAGCCCGACCGGCGACAACCTCCGGCGCGAGGCCGTGATTGGCCCGCTCCTCATTGAGCTTGGCGAGCGCCGTCACCTCGTCTCCAGTCCGATAAGCAGCCTCGGCCCAGATCAGGGTGTTCTCGTCATAGGTGACGTACGGCTGCTGGAAATCATCGGCGCCGCGCTCATCGCTCAGCCACCTCGGATTCCCGCTCGGCGCGAAATACTCCGCTTCGCGCGGATCATTCCGGCGGACGAGAATCGTGTCCAGAGTGATGCCGATGCCGAGATCGCCACCGCGCGCCGCCGGACCGTGGAACTGGAAGTAGAAATTCGTCTCCGATCCGGTCGAGGTGAACGCGCCGAAGTAATTACCGGCGTCGCTCGAGATACCCTGCTGCGCTTCGGCCAGTGCCTCCGCGTACGCTTCCGGCCGTACTTCGGCCGTGTGCATGTAGAACCGCGCCTTCAGGGTGTGCGCGAAGGCCGTCCACAACGCCGGATCGCCTCCGTACACGAGATCAGCTCCAGCCGGGCCGGCACTGCCGGCAGCGTTCAGGTTGATGTTGGCGATACCAGCCGACAGAACCTGCTGCACTGAATCATAGACGAACAGCTGATCGTCGAGCGTCGGATTCGCCACGCCCTGAATCGCCTGCTTGTAAACGAGATCGCCAAAAAGGTCGGCGCCCGTTCCCATCAGCGCTCCCTCCATCACCTGCGCGATGCCGAGGTAGAGCGAATCGCCCACCTGGCGTGCGCCGGCCTGGAGTTTCCTGATGTCGACGAGTCCACCGCCTGTGTAAAGCGCGGCGTGACTGCCGTTGGTCGTCGACGGATCGTGGGTGTAGCGCGTCTCGAGCGCGCCGTACTGGTTGGCGACGCCCTGAAATTGCTGGGCGAGAATTCCGGTCAGGCGCGCCGGGTCACTCCCCCAGTAGGCCCACAGATTTTCCTGCGTCGATACGAAGTACTGATCGTTCGTCGCGGCGATTTGGCGGTTGGGATCCGTGCTCGTTTCACCGCCGGTCAGGAAGTTGTTGCAACCTCCGACCACGGCTACCGCGCTCGCAACCAGGAGCCCGCGCACCATTGGTTTTATATGTCTATGCACTTCTATGATCTCCGTTGATGACTAGCGAGAAAGGCTGAACGACAGCACGAAGGAGCGCGTCGGCGGATTGATGAAGTAGTCGAGTCCCTGGGTCAGGAACTCGGCGCCGCCGAGGTTCACCTCTGGATCGAACCCACTGTACTTCGTCCAGGTCTTCAGGTTGCGGCCCGCGATGCGGATATCGGCGGTCGAGAACCCGGTCAGATTCCGCAGGAAGGGCTGGTCGACCGTGTAGGTAAGCGAGACTTCGCGGAGCTTGGCAAAGCTTCCATCCTCCACGAACTGCGCGCCCACCGTACCAAATCCACCGCCGTCGCCGAGGAACCAGTTTTCCCAATCGTTGGGTGACTGGAAGGGCACGACGTTCTTGCCCGGTCCAACCGTCACGGGATAGATGTTGGTCATGTAGTTCACGCCGTACTGGCCATCGGTGCGGGTGCGGATATAGGTGTCCTTGCCCGTGCCGAAGAAGTCCAGAATTCCGCGGGTGCCGTTCCAGACGCTGCCGCCCTTGCGAACATCGAGCAGGCCCGACAGCGAGAACTTGCTCCAGCGGAGATTGCTGCTGTACGACATGGTGTACTTCGGATTTGGATCAGCGATGATGCGCTGTGTCGGGTCGGCAACCGGCAAGCCGTCGTCTCCGAGTACCAGCGCTCCCGCAGGCGCGCCTGAGCAGACGGTGCCATCGACGTCGTCAACGACGCCCAGTCCCGGAATCGCAACGTTGGTGATGTTGCGGCCGCAACGGACGAAGTCCGATCCCTGAATTACGCCCGGGGCGAAGCCGACCGCAGAAGTGCCGATCGCGCCCTGGAATCCTTCGAGGTTGTAGTTGATGAACTGCGCGCCATTCAGGCTCAGAACGCGGCCCTTGTTCCGGCCGTACTGCACGCCAATGTCCCAGCCGACATTTGCCTGCTGAATCGGATGCAGATTGAGCGTCAGCTCAACTCCCTGATTCTTGATTTCCGCTGCGTTCAGAACCTGCAGCGTGGCGCCGTTGGCGGCGGCGTTGATCGGCGCGCTCAGGATGATGTCCGAGCCACGCTTGTTGTACGCCGTTGCCGACATGTCGATCTTGTTATTGAGGAAGGCGAGGTCGGCGCCGTACTCGAGCTCCCGGTTTCTCTCCGGACGGAGGTCCGGATTACCCTGGGTCAAGCTCGTCGCCAGTGCGCCCTGCCCGTTGATGCCGGGCTTGAGCAGATCGCCGTAGCCGCCGAGGCCGAAGAACGTGGTGTTCGTCAGCGCCGTGACTGCAGCGTATGCGGGCGGCTCCTTACCGGTCTCTCCGTAAGCGAGGTGGAGCTTGCCATACGAAAGAATGCCGGTGCGGTCGCGGCCGTTCAGCAGATTGCTGAAGGTCCACGCCGCGCTCGCCTTCGGGTAGTTCGCGCGAGGATTCGCGCTTCCGAAGGTCGAGAAGCCGTCGTTGCGGATGCCCAGGTTGAGCACAAGCTGATCGAGCAAGCTCACCTCTGCCTGCGCGAAGTAGGCCTCGATGTGCCGGAGCGCCCGGTATTCCTGAACGAACGGACTGATGGTGTTCTGAATGTTGAATGGCTGCGGGGCGATGAGCTGCTCGCCGAAGGCATAGGTCTGCCGCAGTCGGCGCGAGTTCAGGTTCTGACCGACGGTTACGGTCAGGTCCGTGTTCGTGCCGAAGGTGTGCTTGGCCGTCGCGATCAGGTTGTGATCGATCTCGAGGTTGTTGATGTCGTTGCGGGTTACGTTGCCGACGACGTCGTTGGCCGAAGTGAGCGGCAGCGATTCCAGACGCCAGTCATTGTAGTAATCCGCGCCGAGGGTCTCGCTGACGTTCAGCCACTCGAGTGGTGTCCAATCGATATTCAGATTGGAGACCGAGCGGCCGAGCTCGCTGCGATTGCCCGGATTGTCGAGCACGAAGAACGGATTGTCGTAATAGACGGCGTTCTGCATAGCGGCGATGCTCGAGGCGTTCGGGAAGCGATACGCACGCTGCAACCCATTCGGCAGGTAGCTATCCTGGTTATTGAAGTCGGGCGGAGTACGGAGTGCACCGAGCATGACGCCCGAGACGTTGGATCCTTTCTGGACGTACTTGCCGCGAGTGTCGATGTAGCTGAGGTTGCCGCTCACCTTCAGCTGCGAGTTGATCTGCTGGGTGCCCTTGAGGCGCACTGTCGCGCGGTTGTACTTGTTGTTGGGACCCTTCAGGTAGCCGTTCTGATTCATCAGGCCGCCCGACGCGTAGAACGTGGTGCGCTCGTTACCACCCGACACCTGCAGATTGTTGTCGGCGGTAATGCCGGTGTCGAACAGCTCCTTCGAGTGATCGAACATCGGAGTGCCGGCTGCAGCAGCGGGTCCCCACGACCAGCGACTCACTGTGCAATCCGTTCCGTCGCACGTAGCGGGATCTCCGTCGATGCCCTGCACGAAGGTGTGCTGCAGGATGTCGGGGGTGTTGACCTTGTCGAAGGTCTCGGTTGACGAGATCGTCCACTTGGTCGCGCCCGCGGCTCCGGACTTGGTAGTGATCAGCACGACGCCGTTCGCGGCGCGTGCGCCGTAGATGGCGGCCGCTGCAGCGCTCTTCAGAATCTGGATCGATTCGATGTCGGCCGGATTGATGTCGGACGCGCGATTCGGAGCGACGGTGCTCGCGTCGGCGCCCTGCGCCGTACCCGAGCCCGTCACGATGCTCTGTGTCGAGATCGTCTGGTTGTCGATCGGCTGCCCATCGACGACGAAGAGCGGTTGATTGGTGCCGGAGAGTGACGATGCACCGCGGATCTTGATCGAAGCGGATGCGCCGGGCTCGCCGGACTGGGTGCGCACCTCGACGTTGGGCGCCTGCGCCGCGAGCGCGGATACCACGTTCTGCGGATTGGCGGCGCGATTGAGCGCGCTGCTGTCGACGGTGTTGATGGTTGTAGTGAGACGCTCGCGGGTAGTCGATGTACCAGCGCCCGTCACGACGACGACGTCGAGGTTGAGCGGATTCACGACCAGCGCGAAGTCCTGCGTCATGTTGGATCCGGCAGTGAGCGTAATCGGGATCGTGCGCGCCGCGTAGCCGATGGTGCGGGCGACGAGCACGGCACTCTGTCCGTTCGCGCGCGAAGCCGGAACGACGATGGTGTAGCGGCCGGCGTCATCGGTGTGAGTGCCGATGGTCGTGCCCTGGATCAGAACGGTCGCACCCGGAAGCGGAGCGCCGCCCTCGCTGGTGACCGTACCTGAGATCGTCGTACCCGCCTGTGCTGCTGCGACCGACGCGGCGCCGAATAGAAGTGCCGACACCGCGGCGAGACTGCGTACCAGCTTCCTGAGGATGTTCGGTGAATTGGGTGGGTGGGAACCGGAGACCGGTCGAGCTATTGACATAGAACGATTCAACATTCGTATCTCCTTCTGGAGTGAGCGCTGAATGCTCAGCGCGTGGTACTGTTCACGTGCAGCGATGTGAACGCGTGTACTCACCGACAGCGATGCGGGAGAGAACCATTTCTCCTGAACGGTTCACTGGGCGACACGTTCATCGTGTCGACGCGCGGCGATGTGCGGAGAGCGAAACTCTTCGTATAGTAGATTCGCGTACACGCAACTTCCAAGTGAACCGTTGGACACTCGGACTACAGTTTTGGTTTGGTAAACGGCGTGAAACGCGACGTGAGCGTGCTTCGGCCTCGCTGCGAGGAAGAGATGCGCGCGTCAGGCGGGAGTAATCTGCGCGTCTACACTACCATAGAGAGCGGAGGTCGTTGCGTATCTTTCGTACGAATTGTTCAGTTCGACTCAACTGCGGTCCACGCGCTCCCAGCCTGCGGACGAGCTGTGTGGCTGCCGAGTCGTTTACAAAACATTTACAATTCCCGCGGCCAACGCAGGCAGAGAATCGCGCGCGCGGACTCCATCAGCGAACGGCCCGAGCAGATGCGCGATGCTGTTTGCGTAGTAGCTCACCAGCGGCCGATTGCGCGGAAGAATCGAGTAGCCGCTGCCCGTCTTCACAAGAATCCTGCGCATCGAAAGCATTCGCCACGCGCGATCGAAGATCTCTTCAACGTCTCCGTCGCGATGAATTACGCGAGCGTTGAGCTCCAGCAGCACGTCGCGCATGTCCGACATCCGCTCAACGAGCCTGGCGTGGGTGACGAAATCACCGTCCAGACTCTGCAGCGCTGCGCACGCCAGATTCACCGGCGTCACCGGAATGAGGGCCGCTATTTTCTCGAGCGCCGAGTCGGCGAGCGCCTGCACCTGAGCGAGTCGTTGCTGGCGATCGATCGCGAAGATGTCGCCACCTTCTCTCGCTCTCGCATCGAGCCACGCGCCCACTGACAGCGGCTCGCCAATGACGACTGACGCGCGTCCGTAGCGCTTCCATCGCCGCGCGACCAGCCTCGCCAGATTCCACCACACGTAACGCCCGACTTCTGCCGCCTGCGCGCTCTTCGGTGGACGCTTGCGTCCTTCGCGAGTGTCGAGCTCGCGAAGCAGCGACCGGTCCTCGAGCACCCGGTCGTAATTGATTGCGACGGGGATGATGTAGAGCCGCTGTCGCAGCACGGGGTCGCGCGCGGCGCCGAGCACGTAATCGAGGAGGCCAATCTTTGCCTTGCCGATTTTGCCGTCCCGGCTGAGCCCGCCCTCGAGAAAGATTCCCTGGGTCACGCCGTTCAGCGTGATGAGCTGCACGTAGCGCTCGAGCACGGTGTGATAAAGCTTCTCGCGGTACTTGCGCCGGATGAAGTACGCGCCGAACGACTTGAAGATGTACTCCAGTGGGAAGACTCTCGCCCATTCGCCGACGGCGTACGAAATCGCGACCTGACCCGACAGGACGTAGCCTACGAGGACGTAGTCGGCATTCGAGCGGTGATTCATGAGGTAGATCACCACCGCGTCGCGCGGCAGCGCCGACTGCGCCGACTGTCCGGCGTACTCGGCCGACACCTTATAGAAGAAGTTGAGCAGCAGCCGACTGACGACGAGACCTATTCGATAGTAGGTCAGGATGTTGAAGAACGGCACGATCTCGTCGATGTAGCGCTCCACCTGCTGCCAGGTGGCCGCTTCGGTCGTCGAGTTTTCCTCCGCGTGCGCGCTTACGGCGCTCGCGATTGCATCGTCGGCGAGGAGAGTCTGTCGGATATGCGACTTCCGGGTAAGCTTGAACCGATCGACGCGGGAGCGCGAGCGATGGACCGCCCGCAGCGCGCCTTGCACGAACCGGCGTCGAGCCGCGCGTACGGTAACCACCGCTGCCCCCGCAGACGAGAGGACGATAAGGATCCAGATCACGCTCAATTATGAAGGTCCAGCGAGATCACCGCAGCGGCGCAATAGTCTTGTCGAAACGAAAAAACGCACCCGGCGAGGGTGCGTTTTTTCTGCTGCTTTCGGCGAGCGAGACCAGAATCAGTCTCGCTTGCGGATTGCGGTTACGGCTTCACGACGCTGAGTGTGTACGCCCCGTAGTCGCAACCCGCCTGATATGGATCCTCGAATAACAGGCAGTACGATCCGGCGACGATGCGATGGAAGCCTGATGTGGTGGCAGTGAACGTGATGGTCTCGGTACCGGAGGCGCCGACACCGCCATTGTCACGGTAGGTAATCAGACTGCCGCTCGGCGAATAAAGTGAGAGCAATGCATCGAGCGGCTGCGCCGTCTCACTGATTCGAACCGTCGTACCTGCAGGGATATATACCAGGAACGAATCTCCCGACACATCGGTCTTGCTCCAATCGCTGCTCGCCGGATTGTAGTTGGTCTTGCAATCAGTCGTCGCGAGAGTCTGATTGGTCGAAGCTCCGATCTCGATATAGACCGGTCCGCAGGTCGTCACGTCCGACGAGGCGTTTGCAACTGAAACGGTGTAAGCGCCCGTCGACCCAGCCCCCGCCGTCGCGGCGACTGCCTTCGAGCCGGCGGCGGTGATCAGTCGGAAAGTCGCCGCAGCGTTCACGTCCTGCGCGATCAGCGCCGTCCCATCAGCGGTGACCATGTTGAGCGTCGCGCCCGGGGCCGTCGAAGTCATGGAAACAGTGACGGCGCCAGCGGGGGTCGTCAGATCATATTCGTCCGCAAACGCGCCGTTGATCACACAATCACTTGCCGAAAGCGTACCCGACGCGGTCCCGCCGATGGCGATGGACCCACGCGAGCTGGCGGTGAAGAACGTTTTTAGGGTTCCATCCGTCGCGCTTGCCCGTTGCGCGCACTGGCCAGTGCCAAGCGTCCACGCGCCCGAGGTAGCGTCGCCAGACGCGTTCGTTGTTGCCGCCGTACCTGCCAGCGAGCCTCCACCCTGCACTACCGCGAAAGTCACGTTTTCGCCCGACTTCGGATTGCCGCCGGCGTCGACCACGCGAGCCACGAGGGGATTCGGCAAAGTGCTGCCCGGCGCTCCCGTTTGGTTGTCGCCGGCCTGTGATGAGATCTTCGCGGCCGGCCCCGCCGAGCTCGCGAGGGTGAACGTGACTGGCGAAGCGCCAGCGACATTTGCGGTCACCGTGTTGTTGCCTACTTTCGGACCCACCTGCCAAAGGCCAGCCGATGCTATGCCCTGAGCATCTGTAGTTGCGATTGGATACTGGACTGCTCCGCCACCGCTCACATCGAATGTGACTTGCACGCCGGGTATCGGATGTCCGGCGGCGTCGGTGACCAGGACTGCGGGGCCGGGAATGGCGGTGGCCACCTGCGCCGTCGCCGGTGGTGTTACGGACGCCGTCACACCGGCAGGAGTCTTGGAGGGCCCGGTCGAGTCCTTACCGCACGCGACGATCGCCCCGGCCGCAGCGAACGCCAGAAATCCCAGCGTCGCACTATTTGAAAAGATTCGAGTCATGCAATCTCCAAAGGGATACGGTTTACGGTGCGCACGCGGCAATCGCCGGTTCGTCACACGGATTGCGGTCGACGAACCAGATCAGACTGGGAGTCGTGACCGACGCATTCGCACTACCGGCTGCGCCGGCACGGAAGTAATAGACGGAGAAGTTCGTTCCCTCCTGAGTCACCCCAGCCGCAGGCTTCTCGCCCGGGAGAGTTGTCGGCGCCGAAGGACCTGCAGCCGATGCGTTGACGGTAGTCGAGCCGGCATCGGTGACGCGGACCGCGGCTGGCCCGGTGGGCCGGTCGAAGTAAGGCGAGAAAGTCAGGGTGCCCACGGAGCTGAAGGTGGAGCTGCCGGGGAGCGGTGTGGTCGCAGTGTTCACGACGTAGCCGTTCACGATGCCGCTTGCAGCGTTGACGAGTCTGACTCCCACCTGGCCCGCGGGCGGAGGATCGGCGCTGTCGTCGATCATCCACAGGCTCGTCGTCCCGTTTCGTGCGCTCCCCGCCAGAAGGAGCGTAAGCCTCTTCCCCTCCGGAAGCGTGATGTTCTCATCCGCCATCGCGACGGAAGTCACGTTGATGTCTTTGCTGGTCAAAAAGACGCGGAAGTGGCGGACGCCTGCCGCCGTCGGGAAATACTGCGTGGCCGCGCGGTAAGCGAGATTGTTCGCCACCGGCGAAAGATTCACTTGGTCGACAGCGTGGATGTCGACAGCGCCGGTGTCATAGAGAGCATTGATGAATCGGACCTGCGACAACGGCGGCAGGCTGGGCGCGGTCACATCGTCTTTCCCGCAACCGCTGAAAACCGCGGCGCAGATGCCCAACATTACGAAACGAGATAAATGCATTAGACGCACTCCGGATTTATTGTAGAAACAACTTTCGCTTGCATTGCTCTTACGATTTCAGTTCTGGTTCGGCGGCGGGTTCTTACCGTCACCTCCGCCACTTCCGAACCCGAGCAGCCCGCGGCTGGCGATGAAAGCGATCAGGCCGCCTCCAACCGCTGCCGCTGCGATCCAGGTGCGCGACCTGGAAAACCGCTGCTCTCTTGCATTCGTCACGACGCTTCTCGGCACCAGCAGCGCCTCCCCGGTCCAGTTGTTCGATTGGCCGTTCAGGTAACTCACTTTCGTAACGCGCAGTGAATAGGCCGAATCAGTACTCATTACGGTCGTCCCTTCGATGGAGCTCGCGCCCGGTCCGACACTATCTCCGAGCGCGACCCGGCCTCGATCAGTGAGGTCGAGTACGAGGTGCGTTCCCGGCACGGGAGCCTCGGGCGCGGCGCTGTAGACGTAGCATCCATCCACAGCAAGCACCGCTAACGCGCCCAGGCCCGCGAGCCCAAACCTTTTCCAGATCATTGCGACCAACGATCCGCGCCAAAATTCAGAGCCACCGACTAGAACCCGTACGTTCCCTTCGCCGCCCTGACCTTATCCGTGGTGTAGAGGGCTAGGTTCTGACGGGCGTACAGCTCTTCCCACGGTACGGGCCACTCGAGGATGGTACCTTCAGTCAAATCACCCCAGCCGCGAGCATCGATGAACCACTGCGCGTAACCGGTGAAACTCGTTTCAATCCGCTTCTCCCACTTCATCGCTTCCCACACTGTGCCGCACGCAGTCGAGGTGAACGACGGCGGCTGCGGGACTCTCGGAACGCAAGCGCTTCCGCCCGGCACGATCGTGTTCTGATCGGTCGTCGATGGAATCGCCGGCAGTCCTGCGGCCGTCCGCGTCAGATTGATGAGCGGCACCGCCTGCGCAGTCCGACCGGTGCGCATGTATCCTTCGGCGGCGAGCATGTTGTTCTCCGCGAGAGTCAACGCCTCTACGGGTCCGTTGCCACCGTTGAATCGGATTCCCCAGAACCGTTGGTTGTCGTAGTACCACGTGCCCCACGGAGCGGCCGGCTTATCGTCACCCTGTAGCCGGTTATAGAAGTACAGATTGCTTCCTGCGGGAGTCCCGGTCTTGGCGGGAGCGCCGGAGGCGGCGTTCTGCTCGGCGCGGGTCTCGCCCGAGGGGAAACGCTTGTCAGGTGTGCGGAGAAGGAACGCCGAGCGGCTGTCAACCGGCGTTGCCAACCACGAGTCGTATGCGCCGGTGGTGTCAGCCATTCCGAGGATGAACGGCGTCATCTGACTCCACGTGGCGTCGACCGCGAGCTGGTTGAGCCAGGTCGCGTTCCAGCCGCCAGCGTTATCGGCATTGACGATGAAGTCTTCGGTGATTCCTGCCGTCGCATCGGCGACGACAGCGTTCCAGTCGATCGCCGCGCGCTCAGCCGGAGTGCGCGCAACGCCGGCGCGGAACCGCGCCTTGTAGGAGTGAATGATCTGCTCCCATCTATCGATTGGAATCTCGTCGCCTGAAACCCAGGTCGTGGGGATTGGCCAGCCGTTAGTGCCGGTCGTTGCCTCAGGAGATTCGGCAACGGCGATGGCGGAATCGAGCATCTCGAGCGCGACTGCCATCACATCGGCGGCCGGCGACAATGGCGGGACCACGTCCGAGGGCACCAGCGGGGTGATGATCGCGGCGGAATCGTAGAGCAATGCGACATTCGCCAGACCGTATCCAAGGTTGAAATATCCGAACGAGATGGCGCGTGCGTCGCGCGCCGGCGAGCCGGTCGAGTTGCCGGCAGCGACGAATGCTTTCAGTGCTGCAACTGCGTTCGCCGCGCTGCGCGCATTTCGCGTCAGCTCATCGAAATCGTTGTAGATGATCGCCTGGTCAGAGTTCCCGACCGTGTTGCTGACGGGCTGACGGGGAATCGACGCGCGCGCCCCCATTCCGAAATTCGCGAGGCCGGAGTGGCTCTCGAAGGACATCACCTGCGATTGGACGCCGAGTCCAATATTACCTTGCTGCGCGTTCCACATCTGTTGGAACAGCTTTCCGACGATTGCCTCGACGCCGGCCGGTGTGCTGTACACGCGCGGCACGTCCGGGTTGTCGGTGTTCTGAACCGACAGCGGGTTATCGTTACAGCCGACCACGAGGGCCGCTGCCGATACCGCCGCGATTGCCGACCAGAGTCTGACAGCTCTAATGTTGTGCATCAATACCTCAATGGGTCTTGAAGGATGGGTGGGGAGAGCCGCCGGTACCGCCGGCTCTCCCGTCACTGGGTGAGCCTAGAACGAGGTCGCAAGCTGGAACGTGAACGTCCGCATCTTCGGATAGCTGTACGAAGCGGCACCTGAGAGAACCGCGGAGTTGAGCGGTCCCGTCGTGGTTCCAGCTTCTGGATCGAAGCCGCGGAAGTTCGTCCAGGTCTTCAGGTTTCTGCCGACGACCCCAACGGTCCAGTCGCCATTGCCGAACACCGAGCCGAGTTTGTAGTTCACCGACAGCTCACGCAGCTTCACGTAGCTCGCATCCTCGACGTTGTACGAATTCGGCTGAAGCACATCGTACAAACCGCCGACTCCCGCAGTGCTGCCCGAGGTCGGGGAAGACGACGGCCCCTGGCGCCAGTAGTAGCCGACCGGGCGCGCCGTCTCGACCGACTTGCCCGACTGATCGACCTCGCCGCTGGTGAGATCACCAAGCGACCACGCGTACTGGACGTTGAAGACCTTCTGGCCGCGAGCTGCGTCGAACAAGCCGTAGACGTTGAACTTCTTCCAGTCGATCGAGTGTGACATCCCCCAGTGATACTTGGGTAGCGCGCTGCCGAGCGGCACGTTCATGACTGCGCCATTGGAATCACGCATCGCCATCGGCATGCCCCAATTCGTGCGGTTGCCCCACGGGCCGGTGCCGAGCGGGAGCTGCGCGCGCCACAGATTGCGCGTGATGCCCTCGGTCAGCTGGTTACCGGCTCCCACCCAAACGATGAAGCCCTGGCTGTTCGGGCG
>DATFGW010000017.1:0-32421 GCA_035249045.1 Gemmatimonadaceae bacterium
CGAATTCGCGCCAGTGCCCGAGCCCGTCCTCGAAGCTTCCCGCAATCACCGCGACGTTGGGATACACCACCGTCCACAGCAGCAGCGCGATGACCGGAACCGCCAGGATCCAGCTCTGTCGCCTGAACGCGGATTTCATCCCGGCACCAGCGGGAACGGGCCTTTCAGCGGCGACACCGACACGTTGTCGTCCTCGTGCGCGGCACTCGATGGCGATTCGACATCGACGCTGATTCCGTCGGCGAGCTGAATCCTGTAGACGACGAGTCCGCCGGCGAATCGGCGGTTGGTGATCTTCCCTTTCCACGCCAGCACGCTCGCACCGCGCGCCATCTCCAGCGCATCCGGTCTCAAGACCACGAACGCGTTCGCCACCGGCGACTCCGCGCTTGCGGGCCTCGTCACCGCCAGATCGCGCGCCACTCCACCGATTGTCACCGTCGCGACGTTTCCCTTGTCGACTGCCGGCACGATGCTGCCGCGCCCAATAAAAGCCGCGACTTCACGCGACGCCGGCGCATGGTACAGGTCCTCCGGCGTTCCCGACTGCAGCAGCTTGCCGTTTTTCAACAGCGCAATTCGATCGGCGATCGCGAAGGCGTCTTCCTGATCGTGGGTCACGAACAGTGCCGGCACTCCGACGCGCCGCAGCATCGCGCGCAGATCATCCCGCATCGCCTGCCTCAGCGTCGGATCCAGATTCGACAACGGCTCGTCTAACAACAGAGCCCTCGGCTCGATCACCAGCGCCCGCGCCAGCGCCACCCGCTGCTGCTCGCCACCCGACAACGATTGGATCGGCCTCGCGCCCGCGCCCTCGAGTCCGACGCTCGCCAGCGCCGCGCGCGCCTTCTCGAGCCGCTCGGCTTTGCCGACTCCGCGCGCCTCGAGCCCGAACGCGACGTTCTGCTCAACCGGCATGTGCGGGAACAGCGCGTAGTGCTGGAACACCATCCCGAATCCGCGCTTCTCCGGCGGCACCCGCGTGATGTCTTCGCCGCCGAGTGTGACCGTCCCGGCGTCAGGCGCTTCGTAGCCGGCTGCGATACGCAGCGTCGTTGTCTTGCCCGAGCCGGACGCGCCAACGAGCGCGAGCAGCTCGCCCGCGCCCACTTCGATGGAGATGTTGTCGACGGCGGTGAAATCGCCGAACCGGCGCGTGACACCGTTCAGAGCGAGCGAGCCGCTCTTACCGGATGGAGATTCGTTTCGCGCCTGCGGCGCGCCGGTCACTGGTTCTTTCCGCGGTTCCTGATGTTCGCATCCCAGTACTTCATCCACTCATCGAGGTGCGCGGCCATCACTTCGCGATCGACTGGCATCGGCTTGATCTGCGACATCGCGTCGCGGATCCACGACGGCAGTTTCTCCACCGGAATGTCCTTCCGCGCCGGAATCCGCAGGAACGAATCCGCCGCCGCGATCATCGCTTCCGGCGTCGTCACGAACTCGTAGTACTCCTCGGCTTCCTTCGGGTGCTTGGTGCCGCGCACGATCGCGATCCCGTCCACCAGCAGCGGCGTACCGCTCTTCGGAATGACGTACTTGATCGGAATCCTCGTTCGCTGCTCCAGCGTAGCGAAGTCAGGCATGTCCCACATCGTCACCACGCCTTCCTGCCGCCCCAGCTTCTGATAAAGGATCGTCGGATTCAGCGTGTACTCCCGGGTATTGGCGTCGAGCTTCCGCAGCCAATCATAGCCTGCATCGGGCTTCCCCGTTTGCGCAACCGACCGCGCGACTATCGCGCCGAATATCGCGCGCATCGTCCCGGATGCAATCGGGTCGCGTATCACGATCTTCCCCTTCCACTTCGGATCGATCAGATCGTCCCAGTCCTTCGGCGCCTCGACGTCGCTCACCGCCTCGCGATTGTAACCGATCACCTCCGGCGTCAGATACGTGCCGTACCAGTTGCTGTTCGCGTCCCGACCCTCGGCGTCGATCGCATCGGCCCACGTCGGCTTGTAGGGCTGCAGCAGATTTTCCTTCGTCGCCCGATCGAACGCCTCGGCGGGAGCGCCAAACCAGACGTCCGCCTGCGGATTCGGCTTCTCCGCCCTCACCCGCTCGAGCACTTCCTGCGATCCCATGTCCACCCACTGCACATCGATGTCGGGATGCGCTTTCTCAAACGCCTTCTCGAAGTAATCCAGCAGCTCCTTGCCGTGCGGCGAATAGACGATCAGCACCTTGCGATTGTCGGAGCTGCATGCCGATAGGCACATCGCCAGCGCCGTGGCAAAGCGCAGTGCGCGTCTCATTTTGTGGTGTTGCCGCCGAGCAGGTTGGCGAAGATCCGCGCGCCACCCGGCACACCTGCAGGCAGCTGTCGGAACAGCGCCAGCGGCACGTAGATGTAAGTGCCGCGTCCGTACGCGGCGGCGAGAATCGCGGCACGATTCGGCTGCTCGCCCGGATCGTTCATCGCCAGCATCGTCCGATAGTGCGAGTCGAAAGTGCTCGGCATGTACGTCGCCCGTTCCTGAACCCAGTCCCTGAAATCTTCCTGGGTGATCTTGTTGGGTGCGTTGAGCAGCGGCGATTTCGGATCGGTGAAGGTCACCGGCGCGTTCTCATCCGTCACTCGCTCCGCCGGCTGCTTGAGCGTAATCGGGTACGGCATGATCCCCGGCCGCTGCATCTCTGCCTGGCCGTACTGCACCACCATCCTCCCACCGTTCCGCACGTATGAAAGCAGGTAATCGTTGTTGCTCTGCAGACTCCCGCTCGCCTGATATGCTCGAGGGCCCACCACGATTGCGGTGAACTTGCTGAGATCGGTCTGCGGAATGTCGTCTGGATCGATGATCGTGAGTGGGACGCCGAGCTGCTGGAGCACCGGCGCGACGTTGTCGCCGACGCCAGGGATGTACGCGACATTCAGGCGCGTCGGCAACACGATATCGACCGCATTGATCGCCAGCGTCGACGGCCGATAAATCCGCTGCGGATCGATGTGCGGATAATCGATCGGAACGTAGCCCGTTCGAAATGCCTGACCCTTCGCCAATGCGGTGGCAGTGATGACGTGGCTGCCACGCGGCAGTTTCCCACGCACCCTGAACGCCAGCGTTCGCACCGTCCCCGGCGCCATCGTCACCGTCCTCGACAACGAGTCGGCCGACAGCCCGCGCGGCAGTGCCAGTGTAACCGTCACCGGCACGGTGTCTGACATCGCCGACCGTAGCGTCGTGCGCACCAGCTGGTTGAAGGGCCCGTTGGCGCGTGCCATCGCCAGCGCCTGCTCCAAAGTGATCGAGATTCCCGGCGCTACGATTAAAGGCTGCTGCACATCACCACGGACACGATCGACGTAGTGGAAGACGATCGGCGACGAGATCTCCATCTGCGCTCCACCGACCGGCTGCACGGTGACGTGGGCCCAGCTCCGACGCTCCCGTTCGTCCTCCGAGATGCCGTCGATCTTCGGAGTGAACAGGTCGCCGTTCCGCGGCTGCGCCAGCCACCACGGCTGGGTGATCTCCTTCCCCACCAGCCACTCCGTCCAGCGATAGCTCGAGTCCGGCGCGACCGTGACTCGCTGGAATTCCACCGGCGAGATCACCACCGGCACGCGTCCACGATTGTAAACCGTCATCGTGATCCGCGCTGAATCTCCAACAGCAAGCGCGCGCCGATCCGCCACCGCCTCCACCGCGATCGGTGACGGCAGCTGCGGCGGCGTCACCCGTCCGTCCTGCACCAGCAGCCTGGTCGTGTCGAGTCCGGCGAAGATCGATGTCTCGTCCTTCGGTGCCGGTGCGGGCACCCGGGAATCCTCGCGCGTCAGATAATCCCAGACGACTCCTTTGCGCCGCAGCGTTCCCTCACCCTGCGACTTGTGCTGCGATCTGCTGTCAGCAGCGATCTCCTGATATGACATCCCGAGATACGGATCGTACTCGCCGACGTTGATCGCGATCGTCCGGTCCTGCGGTGAGAACCGCGCCAGCCTGTAGAACTTGAGCGGCGTCCACGGTGCTCCGAACGTGCGCACCGGGAAGCGCACCGTATCCGCGGCCAAATTGTACGCCTGGCGCGCGACGATCGCCGAGATCTGGTGCTGTCCGTGACCGTCGCGCGGAGTACCCGAGAAAGTCGTGATCACGATGTGCGGCCTGAAAGCGCGCATCACCGTCACCACATCGTTCAGCAGCGAATCCTGTGGCCAGTGCTTTCGCGTCTCGTCGGCGGTCTTCGAGAATCCGAAATCGTAGCCGCGTGCGAAATACTGGTGCGCGCCGTCTATCCGCCGCGCCGCCAGCAGCTCCTCGGTCCGAATCACGCCGAGGGCTTCGCCGAGCTCGTTGCCGATCAGATTCTGCCCGCCGTCGCCTCGGGTGAGCGACAGATACGCGGTCTCGACACGGCGGCCGCGCGCCAGCCACGCAATGAGCTGAGTATCCTCGTCGTCGGGATGCGCCGCAATCCAGAGCACCCGCATCCGCTCTGGCGCGTTCTGAACCACCACACTTGCCGTCGATGGATAGATCCCTTGCGCGCGCGCGTCCAACGGCGCCAGAGCCAGCGCCGCCACCGCCGTCAGTGCGGCGAAAGATGCTGCCCGTTTCACTTGTCGGACGAGGCTGCTCAGGTTTTGACCGCCATCCCGCGGCGTTTCACGCCGGGCAGCTGCTGCATCGGCGCGTTCACTTCCGCCACGATGCGCTCCTGCTCCTTCTTGTGCGCCTCGGCGTACCCTTCCGCCGGACTGGCTCGATCGGGGCGGCCGACATAACGCGTCAGCAGCGCGTTGCCCGTCGAGACCCGCAGCCGCGGCGAAACGTACGACCACGCGCCCTGATTTTTCGGCTCTTCCTGCGCCCACACGACTTCCTCGATCTCTGGATACAGATCGACGATCTCCGCGACCTGATTGCCCGGCCACGGATAGAGCTCCTCGACCCGCACCAGCGCGACGTGCGGCGCGCGCTTGGTCGCGAGATCGTAATAGATCTTGCCGGTGCAGAACACCAGCCGCGTCACCGACTCTCTGGACTCTGATGCAACCGGATCGTCGATCACCGGGCGGAAAGCGCCGCTCGTCAGGTCGGTGAGTTTCGATGCCGCTTCCGGAAGACGCAGCAGACTCTTGGGCTGCATCAGAATCAGCGGCCGCCGCTCGTACAGCTGCGCCTGGCGCCGGAGAATGTGGAAGTACTGGGCCGGCGTCGACGGATACGCGACGCGCTGGTTTCCCTCCGCGCACAATTGCAGAAACCGCTCGAGCCGTGCGCTCGAGTGCTCGGGGCCCTGTCCTTCGTATCCATGCGGCAGGAGCAGCACGAGCGACGAATCCTGTCCCCACTTGGCGCGATCGGCGGCGATGAACTGGTCGATGATCGGCTGGGCGACGTTCACGAAATCGCCGTACTGCGCTTCCCACAGCACCAGAGTGTTCTCCGCCGCCGTGCTGTAGCCGTACTCGAAGCCCAGCACCGCCGTCTCCGAAAGCGGACTGTTGTGCACTTCGATCCGTGCGGCTTTCTCGCCCGAGCCGTCGGTGACGTGCTCGAGCGGAACGTAGGTCTCGCCGGTCTCCGAATCGTGGAGCACCGCCTGGCGATGCGAGAACGTGGCGCGCTGCGAATCCTGACCGGATAGCCGCACCGACGTGCCTTCGGTGAGCAGCGATGCAAATGCCAGCGCCTCGGCGTGGCCCCAATCGATCCCGCCCGCGTCGCCCATTGCGTCGGCGCGACGCGCGAGGGTCTTCGCCAGTCGCGGATTCACCTTCAGCGTCGCGGGCCACTTGAGGAGCCGATCGTTGAGATCGCGGAGAATGTCCGCGCTCACTGCGGTGTCACCGCTGCCCGCGCCCGACTGATCGGCCTGCGCCGCTTTGGCCGGATTGTATTCCGGCGGATGGATCTCACCCGCCTTCATTGCCGTCTGGATGCGGTCGAAGTTGGCGGCAGCTTCTGCGTCCAGCCGCTTTACCTCATCCTCCGTCACCACGCCCTCGGCAACCAGCCGGCTGCCCCAGACTTCGCGCGGCGAAGGATGCGATCTGATCTTCTTGTACAGCTCCGGCTGGGTGAATGCCGGCTCGTCGGTCTCGTTGTGCCCGTGACGCCGGTAGCCGACGACGTCGATCAGGAAATCCTTGCCGAACCTGGCGCGATACTCGATGCCCAGACGCACGACGTGCACGCACGACTCGGCGTCGTCGGCGTTGACGTGGACGATCGGTACCTCGAATCCCTTTGCGAGATCGCTTGCATAACGCGTCGATCGCGCGTCGATCGGATCCGTGGTGAAGCCGACCTGATTATTGACGATGATGTGAAGGGTTCCGCCGGTCCTGAAACCGTTGAGGCCCGACAGATTGAAGGTCTCGGGTACCACTCCCTCACCCGGAAACGCGGCGTCTCCGTGTACACAGATGGGCACGACCGCTGATTCGTCGCGCTCACCGTCGCCCGCCAGCACCTGCCGCGCTCGCGCGACTCCTTCGAGCACCGGATTCACCACCTCGAGGTGGCTTGGATTCGGAATGAGAACGACCTCGACCTCTCCGCCATTGGCGACCTTCCGGGTTCCCGTCGCGCCGAGGTGATATTTGACGTCGCCCGTCTCGCTCACCGCGTTGGTTGCGGCGTGTTTGCCCTCGAATTCCTCGAAGATGGTCGCGTACGGTTTGCCGAGGGTGTGCGCGAGCACGTTGATTCGGCCGCGGTGCGCCATCGCGAGATCGACTTCGCGCGCGCCGTGCGCGCTGGCGCTTTCGATCGCGACGTCGAGCATTGGCACCAGGACATCGCTGCCCTCGATCGAGAAGCGCTTGTATCCCTGATACGCGCGCCCGAGAAACCGTTCCAGCCCATCGACCTCGGTGAGTCTCTGCAGGATTGCCTTCTTTTCTTCCGCGCTCAGAGGCGTGTTGAGGCGGCCGCTCTCGATCTGCTCGCGCAGCCATTCGCGTTCCTCGACGCGTCCGAGATGGGAGATCTCGAATCCGATTCTGGACGAGTACAGCTCACGCAGCCTGGCGACGACGTCGGCGGCGCTGCCACCGTTCGCGCCGAGCACGATGCCTGGAATGCTGGCGAGATGTTCTTCACTCAAGCCGTGGAATTCCGGCGTCAGCTCGGGCGTGCCTTCGGGAGGTGTGCCGAGTGGATCGAGTGGTACCGCGAGGTGACCGTAGCTGCGAATGGCATCGACCAGCTCAGCCGCCGCGGCGACATCGCGAAGAAAAGCGGGATCTAGCTGTCCCGCTGGAGTTGTCTGTCCGGGCGCGGCCGACGGTGCTCCGCCAAGGCTTTCGGCAAATCGGAAAAACTGGCGCCACGATTCATCGACCGACGATGGATCACGCCGGTACGCCTCGTACGCTTCGCTTATGTATCCGTCGTTGAAGACGCCCGTAATCGGGTTCGAGCTCATGCTCCTAAATTTAACCGCGCTCCATCGCCCTTGGCGCGGTGAGGTTGGGGCCGAGCGAGTATCTGGCGCGCGTTGCGGCCGCCCGCAGAATCCTGAGCGCCGGCGCTTCCTCCAGAGTAGGGAGGTAGAGAAATCCCGCGATGCCATTGACGTCGAGCAACTGCAGCTCCTCGGCGTGTCTGGTCAGGCTGACGGCGACCACCGGGGTATTCGACAACAGCGAGTCGTGCTCCCACACCTCGAGCGGGATCGTCGCGAGGACGTCGTAGTCGCAGATCACGATGTCGGGCGCGCAATCGGCGGCGGCGCTGACCGCCGAATCCAGTCCGACGGCGTTCGTGGTGGTCAACCCCATCGCGGCGAAGTACCGGGCGATGTGCTCACTCAAGTAAGAATGCCGCGCAACACACAATGCGCGGAGAGCACCTGGGGTGCTCCCCTGAGCTGCCGAAGTCTGGTCCAAAGTCATGCGCCGTTGACCATAAACCGCATCCACCGAATGGGCAAGCCGAGCAATTGGCTGCTCCTAGTGGACGGAAGAGATCGGGAAGCGCAACGGCAACGAACGAGCATTTGTTGGTAAATGCAACTGAACGGGCGGGAGGCGTCAGTTGTGCAGGCGCGTGGCGAGGGGTTACAACCGTAGGACGTTGCACTCGCGCCATTCACTCTAAGGCAACTGCGTTTCGCACCGACAGTACGTCCCACGGTCGTAACCTGGCGCCAGGCGCCTGATCCCAGAAGCCTCCAGCCCGTTCAGTTACAGCTAAAAAAAGCCCCGGACTCGAAGAGTCCGGGGCTTTGTCGCCGCTCTGCGGCGACCCGACTAGTAGTGCTTCGTCTTGTCGACGTTGTTCCCGATGATGCCACCGAGGATAGCCCCGGCCGCGCCACCGATGATGGCACCCTTCACCTTGTTCTTGCTGGTGACCGCGCCAATCACTGCACCCGCGCCGGCGCCGATCGCGGCGTCACGCTTGGTGTGCTTCACGACCGTCGGCTGAGGAGCCGGTGCCGGATAATAAACCGGAGCGGACGAGTAGCCGCCCGAAGAGCGGGACGACGTGGAACGACGCGGTGCGCTTGACGTTCTGCGAACCGTGGTCCGCGGCGCCGACGCCGTGCTCGTCAACGATTTCGCGGGAACCGTGGTGACTCCCGCGCGCTCGGCGGCGGTGATGCTGTCGAGCGGAGTGTACGGCGATGCCTGTGCGGCCGTCGCAAGATCGGAATTCAAAGCGTCATCGACCTTTTTGTCGTTGCCTCCGCAAGCAAAGGCAAGCAACGCGGCCGGAAGGATTGCTAGCTTTTTGAACATTTTAAAGCCTCCAGAAATGACCCCCGCGCTACGCGACGGCGACCTTATGGAAGGCAGCCTCCATGCCAATAAAAGGATGTAGTTAAGCCACGGTAGCCGCGGCTAACTCGTCCGTTCTGGACATATCGTCCTCTAAAGAGGCCGGCAAAATGAGACGAAAAGTGCTACCCTCGCCGGGAGTCGAGCATACCGTCAGCGAGCCATCCAACAGCTGAGCCAGCCGTCGCGAAATTGGGAGCCCTAAACCCGTCCCGGGCTGCTTCGACTCAGAGACCTGCACGAACTCCTCGAAGATCCTCGGCAGGTCATCAGTCCCGATTCCCACCCCTTGATCGACAACCTCGATTTCTACCCCTTTGTCATCGCATTGTTTGCAGCGCACACAGATGGGCTTGCCCTCGCCGAACTTGATTGCGTTCGACAGCAGATTGAGCAGGATCTGCCGCACTCGTCGGGGATCGCTCACGATGCTGAACGGCTCGCTCTGCATCTCCATGGTGAGCGGCGACCCGTAATCGTCGGCCAGCGGACGCACCGTGACGAACAGATCCTCGATCAACCCCGGGAACGTCACCGGCTGCAGCGAGAGCTCGATCTTGCCTGCTTCGATCTTCGACAAATCCAGCACATCGTTCACCAGCTCGAGCAGGTGACGCGCGGCCTTTAGCGTTCGCTGCAAGCCTTCCTTCTGCTTTCCGTTGAGCGGCCCGTAGATGTTGTCGAGCATCAGCGTGCTGTACCCGATGACCGCGTTGATCGGTGTGCGCAGCTCGTGGCTCATCGACGCGTAGAAGCGGTTGCGCGCGCCCATCGCCTGCTCCAGCGCGATCTGACGCCGGTGCAGCTCCTCGTTCATCTGCGCCAGCTTCGCCGCTGAGCGCGCCTCCGCCTCGAGAAGCGATGTCCGATGCTCGAGCTCCAGCTCGCGCTTCTCGGCCTCGCGCAGCAGCTCCCCCTGGCGCTGCAGCTCGCGCTGCTTCACGAACAGATCGACGAACACCGAGACTTTCGACCGCAGCACATCGGGATTGAACGGCTTGAAGACGTAGTCCACGGCTCCCATCGAGTAGCCCTTGAAGACGTACGCCTCTTCCTTGTTGATGGCGCTGAGGAAGATGATCGGAATTGTCCGCGATCTCTCGCGTGACTTGATGATCTCGGCTACCTCGAAGCCGTTCATCCCCGGCATCTGGACGTCGAGCAGGATGGCCGCGAAATCGTGCGCCAGGACATGACGCAGCGCTTCCGGTCCCGAGTTCGCTCGAACGAGGTTCTGCCCGAGCGGCTCCAGTATCGCCTCGAGCGCCAACAGATTCTCCTGACGGTCATCGACGAGCAGCAGACTCACGCGGTCGTCGGATTGTCCGTTCATCCCGGCGCGATCGCTCGTCATACAGCCGTGCGCCTGCCTACTCGCGGTTTCTCTTCGCTGAGCTGAATCAGTCGCGGCGCGAGCTTGTCCAGCGGTACGACCTCCGCCGCCGGAACCGCTCGGATCGCGGCGGCCGGCATGATTGGAATCTCCGCCGTCTTCGGATCCTGAATCAGGCCGCGTCCTCCGGCGCGGACGATTCGCGCCAGACCACTCGCGCCATCTTCGTTGGCACCCGTCAGCACGACGCCGACGGCGCTGCTCCCGTAGGTGTCGGCGGCGGAAGTGAACATCACGTCGATCGACGGCCGGCTGAACCTCACCGGCTCCTCGATGGTGAGGGACAGATAACCTGGCTCGATGAGAACGTGATAATCCGCCGGCGCGATATGCACCGTGCCGGCGCACAGCACGTCCTTGTCCTCGATCTCGCACACGTTCAGCTCCGTGGTGTCCTGCAGCAGCCGAACCAGCAGCATGTCAGAGTCCTTGCTGCGGTGCTGCACCGCCACGATCGGAATCGAAAAACCGGCGGGAAGCGCGCCGAGCAATCTCGTCATCGCGGACAACCCACCCCACGAAGTGCCGAGCGCCACCACCGAGTACGGCATCTTACTTCACCTTCCGGAAGATTTTTTCGGGCGGCGCGATCTGCTGATAGGACTCTTCGTGAGCCATGAACCGCAGCGTCTCCTTGCTGCCGAGCACCAGCACTCCGAACATCGCCAGACTGTCGTAGAAGAGCCCGTGCACCTTCGACTGCAGCGACTTGTCGAAATAGATGAGAACGTTGCGGCACAGAATGACGTTGAACTCGCTGAACGACCCATCGGTCACCAGGTTGTGCTGCGAGAACACGACGTTCTTCGTCAGCGACTGGTCGAACAGGGCGCCTCCGTACTTTGCCGTGTAGTACTCGGAGAACGATTTCTTTCCGCCGGCGCGAATGTAGTTGTCGGTGTACTCCTGCATTCGCTCCAGCGGGAAGATCCCCGCCTTCGCGCGCTGCAGCACGACTTCATTGATGTCAGTGGCGTAGATGCGCGCGCGCTCGTAGAGACCTTCCTCGCGCAGCAGGATCGCCATCGAGTACACCTCTTCACCCGTGGAACAGCCGGCGTGCCAGATGCGGATGAACGGGTAGGTGCGCAGCAGCGGCACTACGTGCTCGCGGAACGTCACGTAGAAGCCCGGGTCGCGGAACATCGCCGTGACGTTGATGGAAAGATCCAGCAGTAGCTTCTCCATCATCGCCGGGTCGTGCAGGACTTTCTCCTGCAGCGCGCTCACGTTGGCCAGACCCTCTTCCTCGATGCGCTTCCACAGCCGCCGGCGGATCGAAGCGAACGCGTACGCCCGGAAATCGAATCCGTAATGGCGAAAAATTCCTTCCAGCAGCAGTTCGATCTCTATCCGCTCGAGATCGGGCTTGAAGGTCGGCCGTTCGGGCGGATCTGCGGCAGGCGGTGGCCGGTCGGGACCGCCGGTGCTCGGTGCCTCAGCTATCTGTACAGCCATACTCGCAGCAGCGAAAGCAGCTGCTCGGTGTCTACGGGCTTGGTGATGTAATCCGACGCTCCCGCCGCAATGCACTTCTCGCGGTCACCCTTCATTGCCTTCGCCGTCAGCGCGATGATCGGCAGGGCCTTGAACTGATCCATCGCCCTGATGGCCTTCGTCGTCTCGTAGCCGTCCATCTCCGGCATCATGATGTCCATCAGCACCGCGTCGATCTCCGGATCCTGATTCAGCTGCTCGATCGCCTGCTTCCCGTTTTCCGCGAAGCGCACCACCATCCCGTGGTCTTCCAGCACGCTGGTCAGCGAGAAGATGTTCCGCACGTCGTCGTCGACCACCAGGATCTTCCTGCCCGCCACCACCGAGTCCGCGTCGTGCAGGTGCTCGAGCATCTTCCGCTTCTGCTCGGGCAGCTTGGCCTCAACCCGGTGCAGGAACAGCGCTGTCTCGTCGAGCAGCCGCTCGGGCGACTTGACGTCTTTCACGATGATCGTCTCAGCGTACTTCTTGATCTTCGTCTCGTCTTCCCTGCTCAGCTCCTTGCCGGTGTAGATGATGATCGGCAGGTCGTGGTTCTCCGGATCCGACTTGACCTTCTCCAGCAGATCGAAGCCGCTCATTTCACCTGTGCGCAGTCCCAGATCGAGCACCATGCAGTCGAAATGTTTCTCGTGGAGCTTGTCCAGCGCCTCGGACGCCGAGCCCACTGCGGTGATCTCGACATCGTCGTGCGCGATCAGCTCCTCAATGCTCTGTCGCTGCACTTCGTTGTCCTCGACCACCAGCAGGGTCTTCGGAACAGTGTCGATGAAGCTCGAGATTCTGGCAAACGCGGCATCGAGCGCCTCCTTGCTGACCGGCTTCTCGAGGTACGCGATCGCGCCTGCCTTGAGGCCTTCCCGCTTCTGCTCGACTCCAGAGATGATGTGCACCGGAACGTGCCGGGTTTCCGGATCGCGCTTTAGCCGGTCGAGCACCTCGAGTCCATCCATTCCCGGCATGTCGATGTCGAGAGTGATCGCGTCAGGACGCACCTCGCGCGCGGCCTTCAGTCCCGCTTCGCCATCCAGCTCGACGACGCCCTTGTAGCCCTTGTCGCGCGCCATGTCGAGCAGAACCTTGGCGAAGTTCTGATCGTTCTCGATGATCAGCACCGAGCGGTCGCCTTCCTCGATGTGATCGCGATCATCGTCGATCACCGTCTGCGATACGGCTCGCCGCTCCGGCCGGTACTGCAGCGCATCACCCGACGGCTTGCGCCTCTGATCGCGGCGCGCCGGCGCCCGCACCGGTGCGCGTGAGCCACCGCCCCCCGACGTCGGACTGAACTGCGCTTCGGGGCCGCGACCGACTTCGGTCCGCTCGACCGGATTGTACGGATCGCGATCGGGTCCGTCCTGGCGTGGGATGTAGCGCGTCGGCAGGAACAGCGTGAAAGTGCTGCCTTGATTCTCGCTGCTCTCCACTCTGATTTCGCCGCCGAGCAGGCGCGCGATCTCACGACTGATCGAGAGCCCGAGCCCCGTGCCGCCGTACTTGCGGCTCGTGGTGCCATCGGCCTGCTGGAACGCCTCGAAGATCAGCCGCTGTTTTTCCTTTGGAATTCCAATTCCCGTATCCGTGACCGCGAATGCGAGTACTTCAGCCGCCGCATCGAGCGCCGGATTCTGGAACCGCCTGCCTTTCTCGGCGCGACGCACGGTAAGGCTGACTTCGCCGCTCTCGGTGAACTTGAAGGAATTCGAGAGCAGGTTCTTGAGGATCTGCTGCAGCCTGCCGCCATCGGTGTAGATCGTCTGCGGCACGTCGGTGTTGAGCTCGACCCTGAAGCCAAGGCCCTTCTGCTCGGCGACAGCGCCGAAGCTGCGGTCGACGAATTCCTTGACTTCGCTGAGTCGAACGTCGGATGGATTGACGTCCATCTTGCCGGCTTCGACCTTCGACAGATCGAGCACGTCGTTGATCAGATTGAGCAGGTCGCTGCCCGACGTCAGAATCGTCTGCGCGAACTCGACCTGCTTCGGCGTCAGGTTTCCATCCTTGTTCTCGCTGAGAAGCCGCGCCAGGATCAGCAGGCTGTTGAGCGGAGTGCGCAGCTCGTGCGACATGTTGGCGAGGAACTCCGACTTGTACTTCGAGCTCAGTGCCAGCTGCTCCGCCTTTTCCTCGAGCGCGAGTCTCGCCGCTTCCACTTCCGCGTTCTTCGACTCGACCTTCCGGTTCTGCTCGGCGAGCAGCGAGGCTTTTTCTTCCAGCTCCTCGTTGACCTGCTGCAGCTCTTCCTGCTGGTCCTTGAGCAGCTCCTCCGAGGTGCGCAGCGTCGTAGCCTGCGCCTCCAGCTCGGCGTTCGATCTCTTGAGCTCTTCCTGCTGCTTGCGCAGCTCCTCGGACTGAGACTGCAATTCGAGGGTCAGGCTCTGTGACTGCTCGAGCAGCTCCGCGGTTCTCATGTTCGCGGAGATCATGTTGATCACGACGCCGACGGTTTCAGCGAGCTGGTCGAGGAACAGCTGGTGGATCTGGCTGAACGGCAGGAACGAAGCGAGCTCGATAACTGCCTTCACTTCGCCCTCGAACAACACCGGCAGCACGATGACGTTGCGCGGTGGCGCCTCTCCGAGACCCGACGAGATCCGGATGTAGTCGTCCGGAACGTTGGTGAGCAGGATCGGCTTCTTCTCCAGTGCCGCCTGTCCGACGAGCCCTTCCCCGAGGTAGAACCGGTTGCCCAGGTGCTTGCGCTCCTTGTAGGCGTAGCTGGCAATGAGCTTGAGCACCGGCGTGTTGTTGTCGTCCTCCATGATGTAGAACGCGCCGTGGTGCGCGGAAACGAGCGGCGTCAGCTCCGACATTATGAGCTTGGAAACCGACTCCAGATCCTTCTGGCCCTGCATCATCCGCGAGAACTTGGCGAGGTTGGTCTTCAACCAATCCTGCTCGTTGTTCTTCTCGGTTGTCGACTTCAGGTTCGCGATCATCTGGTTCAGGTTGTTCTTCAGCTCGTCGAGCTCGCCCTGCGCCTCGACCGCGATCTGCCTGCTCAGATCGCCGCGCGTCACCGAAGTGGCGACGTCGGCGATCGCGCGGACCTGCGCCGTCAGACTGTTCGCCATCGCGTTCACGTTGTCGGTGAGCGCGCGCCAGGTTCCCGATGCGTTCGGGACTTCGGCCTGGCCGCCCAGCTTCCCTTCGGTACCTACTTCCTTCGCGACGCGCGTTACTTCGTCGGCGAATACTCGCAGCGAGTCCACCATGGCATTGACGGTGTTTTTCAGCTCGAGGATCTCGCCGCGCACTTCGACGGTGATCTTTTGCGACAGGTCTCCCTTCGCGACCGCCGTTGTAACCAGCGCAATGTTTCTGATCTGACTGGTCAGCGACGAAGCCATCGCGTTGACGTTGTCGGTGAGATCCTTCCACGTTCCGCCCACGCCCGGCACGTTCGCCTGGCCGCCCAGTTTTCCTTCGGTTCCGACTTCCTTCGCCACACGAGTTACTTCCGACGCGAAGGTGCTCAGCTGATCGACCATCGTGTTGATGGTGTTCTTGAGCTCCAGTATCTCGCCCTTCACATCGACCGTCATTTTGCGCGACAGATCGCCCTTCGCGACGGCGGTGGTGACGTCGGCGATGTTTCTCACCTGACCCGTCAGGTTCGACGCCATGAAGTTCACGTTGTCGGTGAGATCCTTCCACGTACCCGCGACTCCCGGCACGTTGGCCTGACCGCCGAGTCGTCCTTCCGTTCCTACCTCGCGCGCTACGCGAGTCACTTCGCCGGCGAAGACGCTCAGGCTGTCCACCATGGTGTTGATGGTTTGCTTGAGCTCGAGGATCTCGCCTTTGACGTCGACGGTGATCTTCCGTGAGAGATCTCCCTTCGCCACAGCCGTCGTGACGTCGGCAATGTTTCTGATCTGGCCGGTGAGGTTGGACGCCATCGCGTTGACGTTGTCGGTCAGATCCTTCCAGGTTCCCGCGACACCAGGCACCTGTGCCTGACCTCCCAGTTTTCCTTCTGTTCCGACTTCCTTGGCGACGCGAGTGACTTCCGACGCAAATGCGCTGAGCTGATCGACCATCGTGTTGATAGTGTCCTTGAGCTCCGCCGTCTCGCCTTTCGCTTCGACGGTGATTTTCTGCGACAGATCGCCGCGCGCGACGGCAGTCGTGACCGCGGCGATGTTTCTCACCTGGCCGGTGAGGTTTCCGGCCAAAGTGTTCACGTTGTCGGTGAGATCCTTCCACGTGCCGGCAACGCCAGGCACGCTCGCCTGACCGCCCAGCTTGCCTTCGGTTCCGACCTCGCGCGCGACGCGCGTCACTTCGGCCGCGAACGCGCTCAGCTGGTCCACCATGATGTTGATGGTGTTCTTCAGCTCGAGGATCTCGCCCTTCGCTTCGGCGGTGATCTTTCTGTTCAGATCTCCCTTTGCGACGGCCGTCGTGACGTCGGCGATGTTTCTCACCTGACCCGTCAGGTTCGACGCCATGAAGTTCACGTTGTCGGTCAGGTCCTTCCACGTGCCGGCGACGCCCGGCACTTCCGCCTGTCCGCCGAGTCGCCCTTCGGTACCGACCTCCTTCGCGACACGCGTGACTTCCGATGCGAACGCGCTGAGCTGATCGACCATGACGTTGATGGTGTTCTTCAGCTCGAGGATCTCGCCCTTTACGTCGACGGTGATCTTGCGCGACAGATCGCCCCTGGCGACTGCAGTCGTGACGTCGGCGATGTTTCGGATCTGGCCAGTGAGTGACGACGCCATCGCGTTCACGTTGTCGGTGAGATCCTTCCACGTCCCTCCGACGCCTGGCACTTCCGCCTGACCACCCAGTTTTCCCTCCGTGCCCACTTCCTTCGCCACGCGAGTCACTTCCGAGGCAAAGGTGCTGAGCTGATCGACCATGGTGTTGACGGTGTTCTTCAGCTCGAGGATTTCACCGCGTGCATCGGCGGTGATCTTTTGGGACAGATCTCCGCGTGCGACCGCGGTGGTGACAGCGGCGATGTTGCGCACCTGGCTGGTGAGATTGCCGGCCAGAGTGTTGACGTTGTCGGTGAGGTCCTTCCACGTTCCACCCACGCCCGGGACTTCCGCCTGTCCGCCAAGTTTTCCCTCGGTGCCAACTTCACGGGCGACGCGGGTGACTTCCGACGCAAACGCGCTCAGCTGGTCCACCATGATGTTGATGGTGTTTTTCAGCTCCAGGATCTCACCACGCGCATCAGCGGTGATCTTGCGCGACAGGTCGCCCCGCGCGACCGCGGTGGTGACGTCGGCGATGTTTCTCACCTGCCCGGTGAGGCTCGACGCCATGAAGTTCACGTTGTCGGTCAGGTCCTTCCAGGTGCCACCGACGCCCGGCACCTGCGCCTGTCCGCCGAGCCGGCCTTCGGTGCCGACTTCGCGCGCGACGCGGGTCACTTCCTCAGCGAAGGTGCTAAGCTGATCGACCATCGTGTTGACGGTGTTCTTCAGCTCGAGGATCTCGCCCTTCACATCGACGGTGATCTTTCTCGAGAGATCGCCCTTCGCGACGGCGGTGGTGACGTCGGCGATGTTTCTGATCTGCCCCGTCAGATTGGAAGCCATCGCGTTGACGTTGTCGGTCAGATCCTTCCAGGTGCCGCCAATGCCCGCGACCTGTGCCTGCCCGCCCAGCTTTCCTTCGGTTCCAACTTCTCTGGCAACGCGGGTGACTTCTGACGCGAACGCACTGAGCTGATCGACCATCGTGTTGATGGTGTTCTTGAGCTCCAGTGTTTCGCCGCGCGCTTCGACGGTGATCTTCTGTGAGAGGTCGCCTTTTGCTACCGCGGTCGTGACGGCGGCGATGTTGCGCACCTGGCTGGTGAGGTTGCCGGCCAGGGTGTTGACGTTGTCGGTGAGATCCTTCCAGGTACCCGCGACTCCGGGGACTTCGGCCTGCCCGCCCAGCTTTCCTTCGGTGCCGACTTCGCGCGCTACGCGGGTGACTTCGTTGGCAAAGGAGCCGAGCTGGTCGACCATGGTGTTGACGGTGGTGCCGATGCGGAGGAACTCGCCCTGCACCGGCTTGCCGTCGATCTCGAGGACCATCTTCTGTCCGAGATCACCTTCCGCGACCGCCGACAGCACGCGCGCCACTTCCGTAGTCGGCGATGCGAGATCGGTGATGAGAGTGTTGACGGATTGCACGGTCGCTCTCCAGCCGCCCGTCACCTGTCCGATCGAGGCGCGGTCGTTCATCTGGCCTTCGCGGCCGATGGTGGCGCTCACTCTCTGCATCTCGTCGCATAGCCGCTCATTCAGCTTGGCGATGCCGTTGAACGCATCGGCGATCTCGGCGAGCAGCGGATCCTCGGAGGTCGGGAGTCTGACCTCGAACTCGCCGTCGCGCAGATCGCGCATCGCGTCGAGCAACCGTCGCAGGTCGATCTCTTTGAGTTTTCCGTTGCTCGCGAGCAAGTCGACTTCGCGCTCGCCATCTCTTTTGGTGCCGGCGCCGTTGCCGTTTCGCTTGCCGTTGCGCGCCCTGCCCCCGTTGCGGCCATTCTTGCGGCGGGGCCCTGAGGAGATGGAGCGCGCCGTGGTCTCTTCCGCGCTCTCTTCCATCTCGATTGTGTCGCCGATCTCCACGACTGAACTCCTTGGTCTGACTTCCTTTGGCCGTCGCGATTCGCGTCGACCGCCGATCCCGGCTACCGCCGAAACGCGATTCCGAGCCTGAGGGATTAGAGGGTTCTACTATTCAAAAGCGGGGCCGTTGCTGAGACGCCCCGCGCCCCTGGTCTAAGCCGGCGCCGGAAGGAGGCGAACCTGGTCGCCCGGGCGGACTTGGCCCTCGGAAATCACTCGCGCGTAGACCCGGCTCCAGCCGGGGTGGAATTTCTGGGCGATGCGGATGAATTCCCCGTCGATGAACGACTCCTTGATGGTCTTGCAGGGGTTGGTGTACGACGCGACCTCGAGGATCACGCCCTCGCCGAGCTGGATCCGGAGGCCCGGGACGACCTCTTCCCAATCGACCCCCTCGACGGTGATGTTCTCGCCGGCAGTTCCGACGTCGATCGGGTGGCCTTCCTGCTGGAGCTGACGTATCAATTCAACCGCGTAGATGCACACGGCGCGGTCCGGTCCGCCGTGGTGCTTTGTGTCATTTTGCGCATCGCCTACGAGCCCCGATCGCAACACTTGTGCGACACCAACGCGGCTTTTCGGCACTCCGCCATGCGAAAGATTGACGGCGAGAATCCTCCCAGTTCGACTGCTATCTAACATATCGTTGGCTGCCATTTTCGCTCAGTCCCTCACCCCCATCCCGCTTCCCGCTTCCCGCCAACCAAAAAACTCACCGCTATCCCGCCGTTCCGCGAGTCGAACCGCGACCTCAGTGGCAGCCTTAGCTGCGCCGCCAACGCCCGATCCGCCGTCAGTACCCCGACCCGCCAACCAGACTTGCCGACCACCGCGTTGCCGATCGCCGCGTAGAGATCGCGGAGCTCACGCTCGTCCCCGACCCGCATGCCATAGGGCGGATTGGTCAACACCAGCACCCGCTCCGCACCGGACTCCCGCAGCTTTGCCAGTGACCCGGAGAGAGAGTCCACCGCGAACGAAATGTCGCCCTCCACCTCGGCCCGCCCCGCGTTGCGCTCCGCCGATTCGATCGCGCCAGAATCGCGGTCACCACCAATGATGTTCAACGAAGGGCCGGGTTGCTCGCGCCCGGTCGTGCCGTGACCTGTCACCGCCTCGCCCGCCTCAGCGAGCGTCGCCGCCCATCGATCGGCATCGAAACCCGGCCAGCGCATAAACTGAAATTCGCGCCCGAGACCCGGCGCGATTCGCCGCGTCAGCATCGCTGCTTCGATTGGAATGGTCCCTGAGCCACACAGTGGATCGATCAGGATCTCATCCTTTTTCCAACCGCTCGCGAGAATCATCGCCGCGGCGAGCGTCTCCCGCAGCGGCGCCTTCCCGACATCCTTTCGATATCCGCGGCGGTGCAGAAGCTCGCCCGAGCTGTCGGCGCTGATCTCGACCCGGTCGTGCACGATCCGCACGATGAAAAGCTGCGCTCCGCGACCCGGTTCGGCGCCACCGTTTGCTCCGGCATCTACACTCGCGTCACCATCATCATCACTACCGTCAACAGTGTCGCGCTCTTCGCTCGAACCCGACGCCGAGCCGACCGAGCGGACCATCACTCCCGGCGGGGCGACCCGCGCGATCGCGCCAAGCAATCGCTCGGCGACTGCATCGGAGTGATAGAGCCGCGACTTCCTGCACGTCACCCGAACAGCGACGGGTCCGGCCGCGGGAAGAAAATTCTGCCACGACATTTTTTTCGCTCTCCGCTCCAGCTTGTAGAACGTGCTGGCGTGGAACGCGCCCAATCTCACCAGCACCCTGGTCGCGGTACGGAGCCATAGATTGGCTCGATAAAGCTCCGGCACATCGCCGCCGAACGACACTCCGCCCGGTTCCTGCTTGCCGCGGATCCCCAGTGACTTGAGCTCGCCTGCGGCGATCGACTCGAGGCCTGGAGCCGTAGAAGCGAATATCTCGAGCGGAGCCCTGACAGCGGTTGGCATCGGGCGCTCAGGTTAGCACGCCCGACGGTGGCCCGTAAGTGGGAATGCTTTGTGCCTGTATCAGCCGCTGTGTCGAAGCGCGTAACCAAGGAAGCAGCCCGTCAGCTGCTGCAGGATCGGTTTGGCCATTCGGATTTCCGGCCAGGTCAGTGGGAAGCCCTCAACGCGGTGCTGTCTGGGCGCGATGCCCTGGTAGTGATGCCCACGGGCAGCGGCAAGTCGATGATCTACCAGCTGCCCGCGCTGCTGCTGCCCGGACTCACCATCGTCGTGAGTCCCCTCATCGCCCTCATGAAAGACCAGCACGACAAGCTGTCGGCGCAGGGCGTGAGCTCGGTGGCGATGCATTCGCACCTCTCCACTTCCGAAACGAGGGAAGCCCATCGCCAGATCGCCGAGGGCGAAGGCGAGATCCTCTACCTGACTCCGGAACGCTTCAAGGATCGCGCGTTCTTCGAGCATCTGCTGTCGCGGCCGATCAGCCTGTTCGTCGTCGACGAAGCCCACTGCGTGAGCCAGTGGGGTCACGATTTCCGCCCCGACTATCTCTCGTTGGGAGCCATCTCGAAGCGCCTCGGGCGGCCGCCGATTCTGGCCCTCACCGCTACGGCTACCGAGCACGTGCAGTCCGACATCATCCGCCAGCTCGGGATGAACGATCCGCACATCACCATCACTGGGTTCGCGCGTCCCAACCTGCGCTTCGAAGTGATCCGCACCGTCAACGATCAGATCAAGGACACCACTCTCCGACACGCGCTGCGCGAGTTCGAGGGCGCCGGCGTGATCTACGTCGCGACGGTGAAGGAGGCGGAGCGGCTCTACGAGATGCTGCGCGAGGATTTCAAGATCGGTCTGTACCACGGCAAGCGCCCGGCGGCCGATCGCAAGGAAGTCCAGGACAGCTTCATGGCCGGCGAGCTCAAGGCCATCATCGCCACCAATGCGTTCGGCCTCGGCATCGACAAGCAGGATCTGCGGTGGGTGATCCACTACCATTTCCCCGGCTCGATCGAGGCGTACTACCAGGAAGCAGGGAGAGCCGGCCGCGACGGTCAGCCCGCGATCTGCCGCGTCCTATACCGCGTCGAAGACAAGCGCATCCAGTCGTACTTCCTCGGCGGAAAGTATCCGGAGGTGCAGGAAGCAGCGCAGGTCGCGCTGGCGCTGGAGAAGTATCCGCTCAAGACTCCGGTCCTCCTCGACGACATCGTGGAAATCACCAGCATTCCTTCCCGCAAAGCGAAGATCGTCTTCGCTCTGCTCAAGCGGCACGGTCTCGTTCGCGAGCACCGGGGCGGAAAGTGGGAACGACTCGGCGACAATCTCTGCGCCGTCGATCTGAGCGCCGACCTCCAGGATTATGAAGAGCGCCGAGCGATGGATCAGGAAAAGCTGCGCACGATGATCCAGTTCTGTCAGACTACGCAGTGCCGGACCCGCTACATCCTCGAGCACTTCGGGGAGAAGGTGGCCGACGACTGGACGTGCAACAACTGCGATGCCTGCGATGCGAACGTGGAGCGAGTCTCGGCGTAGGATCTCGGCCTAGAGTCTCGACCCCTCCGGAGACTCCTCGTACGCAAGCTGACAAGTTGCACCCTGCCTCGCGTCTTCGTCATACGGACGTGAAGAACAGCCTCGCCGTAAAGATTCTACGCGGATCTTTTTTCCTCGTCATTGCGCTGATTTCGTCCTACGCGCCGCTACTGCTGCGGGTGCAGGACACGATGTCCGAGAGCACCCAGAGGTGGATCAAGCTGGCCACCACCCTTGCGCTGTTCATGCAAGGCGTTATCTGGGCAAACATCATCATTGCGCACTATCTGCAGCGCTACATCCGGGCGCACGCTACCGAAGGCAGCAGCATCACGACCTTCAAGGCGATCGGCGCCGCTGCCCGTCTCACGATCTGGGTAATTCTCGGCGTCGCGGCGCTATCGTCGAATGGCGTGCAGGTGAGGGCAGTGCTCACCGGCCTCGGGATCGGCGGTCTCGCCGTCGCGCTCGCCGTTCAGAACATCCTCGGCGATTTGTTCGCGGCAATCGCGATCGTGCTCGACAAACCGTTCGTCGTCGGCGACTCGATCTCCGTCGAGAACTATCGCGGCAAAGTCGAGAACATCGGTCTGAAAACCACCCGCGTGCGCAGCGAATCCGGCGAGCAGATCATCTTCGCCAACGGCGAGCTACTTAAGAGCAAGATTCGCAATTACTCCCGCTGACATCTCGGATTCTCGGCCTGAGCGCTGCGACTGGCCACCACATGAAAGCAAGCCCGGACTGTTAGATGCTGCCGAAGCGTTCCGGGCCCAGAATCCGAGACTATGAGACGAGCCTCGCCTCGAGCTGGATATCGACATTGCCCTTCAAAGCCTTGGAAACGGGACATCCGTCCTTCGTCTCCTGCGCAATCTGATCGAATTTCATCTTGTCGATGTTCGGCACCTTCGCCTGCACGTTGAGCTTCATCGTGGTGATGCCGAAGCCCCCGGGCACGGGCTGCACGGTGCACGCTGCCGTCGTCTCTACTCTGGTGGCGGGAGTTCCGTTTTTCTCGAGCCCCGCGCTGAGCGCCATGCTGTAGCACGCCGCTTCCGCTGCCGCGAGCAGCTCTTCGGGGTTCGAGCCCGTCCCGCTCTCGAACCGTGATGTGAAATTGTACTGGCCGCCGATCGATCCGCTCTCTGCTTTGAAAGTTCCCTTTCCGGTTTTCAGCCCGCCTTCCCATACGGCGGTCGCCTTTCTCGTTGGCATCCTTTGCTCCGTGCGTGTGATGATCTGATGCGTGAAAGCTAATTAGATTGCCCGCATGGAGAGCGCACCCGCCGCTGTTGGGATTCCGCCGTCAATCGATCGGGTGCTGCGGCTGTTTCGTTCGATGGGGCGCGAAGAGAAAATGCAGGCGCTCGTCCAGTACTCGAAGAAGCTCGAGCCGCTTCCGGAACGGTTCAACGACATCGACCGCGGTGCCTTCAACGTTCCGGAGTGTCAGACGCGCGTCGATATCATTCCCGAGATGCGCGACGGCAAAATGCATTTTTACGCCGATCTCAACGTGCGCCAGTCGCCGACGATCGCAGCGGTGCTGGCGATCATCTTCGGCGCGGTAAACGATCAGCCGCCGGCGGTCACTCTTGGCATTCCGACCGACTTCGTCAGCACGTTGATGGAAAGCATCGGCCTTGCCGCGCGGGAGCCCGGGTTGAACGCGATGGTGGCGCGGCTCAAGCGGTACGCCCGCGAAGCGCTCGAGAAGGAGCAACAACGGTGACCAACCCGACCCAGACTCGCGCGAGTCATCGCCGCTTCATCCCCGCGTGGCATTTCTTCGTTCTTCCCGTTCTTGGAGCGAACGTCGTCGTGACGGCGGTGCGCCTCGCGCGCGCGCCGAGCCTGAGTAACGCCTGGGTGGTAATAGTTGCGATCGCGCTCCTGCTGGGAATCTTCTTCTCTCGCACGATGCCGCTCCGCGCCCAGGATCGGGTTATTCGCCTCGAGGAACGGCTCCGCTTCGAGCGAATTCTGCCGCCGGATCTCCGCACCCGGATCGACGAGCTGACACCCGGTCAGTTCATCGGCTTGCGCTTCGCGTCCGATGAAGAGGTCCCGGAGCTCACCCGCCGCGCCCTCAGCGGAGAGCTCAAGACCCGCACCGACATCAAGCGCGCCATTCAGAACTGGCGCGCCGATCATTTTCGGGTCTGAGCAAGTGGCCCGCTGCGCGCTCAGCTTCGACAATTTTCTGGAGCTGACATCCGCCGAGCAGCACCGCTGGCACGCGTGGTTCGCCGACCACCCCGATGCCTGGCGACTGACCTTCGCCACCGGCCGCACCGCGACCGTCGGAGGCTTGGTGCTTCACATCTTCGGCGTGGAGCTGCGTTATGCGCAGCGTCTGCTCGAGCAGCCGGTTTCCCATCCCGACGAGTTCAGGCAGAGCAGCATCGAGGAAGTCTTCGAGCTCGGTGAGCACGCGCGCAGTCAGCTCGTCGAGTTTCTGACGAATACGTCAGTCGACGACCTCGACAAAACGCTGACCTTTGCGACAATGACCGCAGGCACCGTCACCGCGACCAAGCACAAGATCGCCGCCAATATCTTTTTGCACGGGATTCGTCACTGGGCGCAGGTCGCCACTGTGCTGAGGCAGAACGGCTTTGTCGATCAGTGGCCCCACGACATGCTGCTCAGCAGCGTCGAGCTTTAAACCCGCCCGGATCGGAACGACACGCGTCCCGATCCGGCCATTCAGTTGGCTACTCGACCGTCGATGTGGTCGCCCACGGATCGTTGGCCATCCAGTTCTGATCCGGCGCGAACAGAAAGACCATTCCACCGTTCGCGAGCTCGGGCAGAACGCGATCAGCACGAGACTGCTCCATCGCCGGGCAGCCTTCACTCCGGCCGGCGCGAGTCGAGGTCACGTAAGGCGCGCCGTGCGCGACGACTCCGCGCGCAAAAGCGTTGTCGTTGAAATCACCCGACACTCCCTTGAGGCGCAGCCCCACCGAGCTGTATGCATGCCCACCGGTGTGGCCGGTGAACTCATAGGTGTTCTCGGCGACATAAAGTCCGAGCGAGGTTGATGCGCTGCCTGAAGCATTGGAGAAATGGGTCGGCACGCCGTACTGACCGGAAGATGATCCGCGACCGTGCGCGACCATGAACGGCCCCTCAATGATCGACAGCGAGCTCATGTCAAAGATGTACCCGCGCGGCTGAGTGCTTGGCAGACCGTAGTCGACGAAGTAGAGGAGCGGCTTCTTCACCTCGTCGGGGTGCGCTGCCTCGAACGCGAAGAAGCTGTGGAAAGCCAGCTCGAGCGCCTTTGGATGACTGAGCGGCCGCACGGCGGCGGCAAAAGCCTGGACTGCAGCGGTCGTCTTCTCGACGAGGCCGTTCTTTCTAGCGGTAGCAGTCGCCCGAACCGGGGCAGCCGCGAGCGCGGGCGTAGCGCCAAAGAACGCCGAGTGCTGCTGATCCGCTCCCGGGATGAAATGCGCTCCAACGAGAATGAGGCCAGCGGCACCAACCAGTCCCTGCTTCAGATAATCGCTCAGCTTCAATGCTCTGCTCCTTTGCTTGGGGAAGCCCAAAGGCTATGGACGTGCGGGACTACCGGAGTGGACTAGTCCGCTCCGCGAGGGTCACCGTACCTATTTTGTTAGACTACCAAAATACAACTTTATAAACAGTTGTGCGAGCACTTTTTTCGCCTTCTTGCGGGGCGTAGAAGCTCGTGCGCAACGTTGCATGATGAAGCTCAAGCAAGGGTCGTCCACCCGTCGAAAACGTGCCCTGAGCCGCCCGAGAGCGACCTTAACAAAGGGGTCCGGAAGCTCAGCAGTAGCGGTCCGCTCCTATCTCGGCTCGGCGCCGAGGCCATCACGCGGCGCCTTTCGTAATCTCCGATCGGCCATTCGTGCAGCGGCACCCGCGGAGGCCGTCGAAACGATCAGCTACGGAGTTCCGACCCTCAAGCTCGACGGACGACCGCTGATTTATTACGCGGCGTGGGCCAACCACATCAGCATCTATCCCCTCACTGGACAAATCAGGCGCGCGTTCGCAACCGAGCTCAGACGCTACAAGACATCCAAGGGAACGATTCAGTTTCCGCTCGATGAGCCGCTCCCGATCGGCTTCATCAAGCGCATCGTCAAAACCAGGGTTGCCGAGCTTCGCGGCAGGAAAAAGTGAATACGTCCTTAACGCTCTCCATCAGCCCCGCGTTGGTCGTAGTCGGAGTCGTATTCGGCTGCGGAGTGCACAACCCGTCGACCACTCCAAATCGGGTGGGATGGACGCAGGTCTGGAGCGACGAGTTCGATGGGCCAGCCGGTGCTCGTGTCGACAGCACGAAGTGGAGCTACGATCTCGCCGACGGCTGCCAGGCCCAGAACTGCGGCTGGGGCAACAACGAGAAGGAGTACTACTCCGACGACGCCGCGAACATCTCACTCAACGGTCGCGGCCAGCTCGTGATCACTGCGCGAAAGGCGCCGGCGGGACTGCACTGCTACTACGGCCCGTGCCTTTACACCTCGGCAAAAATCACGACGCGCGGGAAGATGCTCGCCTCTCCGGGCCGCGTCGAAGCACGTATCAAGCTCGCGCCCGGCCAGGGCTTATGGCCAGCGTTCTGGATGCTCGGCCACGGAAGTCCGGTGACGTCTTGGCCAGACTGCGGCGAGCTCGACATCATGGAGAATAAAGGCAGTGAGGTCTCAACCTCGAGCTCGGCGATTCACGGACCGGGATACTCCGGCGACACTCCGTTCGCGCACCGGCACACTCTCCCGCAAGGCAAACTGACCGACGACTTCCACATCTTCGCGGTCGAGTGGGATTCTGCGCAGGCGCGGTTCTTCGTCGACAATAGCGTGCACTACGTAGTGACCCGCGAGCAGATCGGGAAATACGGAAAGTCGATCCTCGACCAGCCGTTCTTCGTTATTCTCAATCTCGCAGTAGGGGGCCACTTCGACGGCGACCCCCGCTCGGACGCAATCTTTCCCGCGACTATGCTGGTCGATTACGTCCGGGTCTACGCACCGAAACGGAATTAGGAGACTAAATGGCGGAAGTAACCATCGAGATTCGCAAGAATGGCCCGTACCGCATCTATGGCGACGTGAATCTTGTCGATCATGAGGGCAATGCAGTGGCCGTTCCGGAAAACCGTCGCAAGACGAGTCCCGAGGGAAAAACGTGGATCTCGCTTTGCCGCTGCGGTGGCTCGGTGGTGAAACCGTTCTGCGATGGCACCCACAGCCGGATCGGCTTCATCGGCGCGGAAGAAGCAGTCCAGCGAACCGAGGCTACTCCCCCATCGCCTTGAGCAATACCCGCTTGGGACGGCGGCCGTCCCACTCGCCGTAAAAAACGCGCTGCCACGGTCCGAAATCGAGCTTGCCTTTCGTGACCGGCACGATGACTTCGTGACCGACGGTCAGCGAACGCAGATGTGCGGCGGCGTTATCCTCACCGGTGCCGCTGTTGTGTCGGTAATCATCGGGTGACCACGGCGCGATTCGATTCTCGAGCCAGTCGAGGATGTCCTGCCAGAGACCGGACTCATGATCGTTCACGAACACCGACGCCGAGATATGCATCGCCGAGACCAGCACGAATCCCTCGGCGATCCCGGCGGCGGCGCGACATTTCTCCACCTCGTCGGTGATGTCGATGATCTCCTGGCGCTTCTTCGTGTTGAAGGTCAGGTAGCTGGTGTGGGTCTTCACGCCGGCTGCTTTTGACCGATGAGCCTCGCGTGCCACGAGTCTTCGGCGTTGAGCTCGAATCTCGCTCGCCATTCACCCAGCGTAGTCACGGTCGGATCGAACACTTTCGTCTTCGGCGTGATCTCGTCGCCGAGGGCCGTGAAGCTCTCGCGATCGACGGATTGAATGCGGCCCTTTTTGTCGCGATAGAAGACGAGCCCGCTCGTCACGAGACTGGCGCCAAGTCGTGGCTGCAGCGCCTTGAGTGATCGGAACAGACCATCAATCGAACAACCGGAAGCACCGGCTGTCGATTGGTCGACGGCAATCGTCAGGAATCGCTTGTACCGCCAGTCGCGCGCTGAAGTGAGTGCCGAGCCGTGGGCGTGCCAGTCGGCGAGGAAGCGGTCGACCTCGCGGAGCATCAGGTCGGCGGCGCCTTCACCGAGATCGTTGTCGGCCCCAAACACCCAGACTCTGGAAGCGTCGGGAAGATCCTGCATTTGAACCAGCGGCATATCAGACCTCTGAAATTGATTTTTTGCGTGACCGTCGTGACCGTCGGAAAAGAGGTGCGCGATGACATCCGCGAAATCCATCAAGATTTCGACCAGCGCGGTCACGAGCTAATAACAAGTCCCGCCGTTCACGAACCAGCAGCGGGTGTAAGGCGAATTCTTGAAAAAATCCAGCAGCTTGTCCGCCGCCTTGGTCTCGCCGGCCTTCGAGAGGTGGATGGCGTCCGCCTCGAAGTCGGTGCGAAGCCACGCCAATCCATCGGAGCGCGGCGTGTCACCGGCGGTCCACAAATACGGGCCCCACAAGATGAGCGGCGCTGCTTTCTTGACGTAGTCGAGGGTTCCCGCGCGCGGATCGGGCGTCTGGCCTTTCATTTCGTTGATCTGCGACTCGATCAGCCACTTCACGGCAAATCCGCTTTCATAAGCGAAGGGCTCGCGACTCAAAGGCGCGAGCGGATAGCCGCCGTAGATCGGACTCGAGACGAACACCAGCCGCAGGTACGGATACCGCGCGCGCAGCGCACGCACCGTCTGGCCGAGATTGGTCAGCAGTGTATTCGCATCCGCCGAATCGGTCGGAAGTGATCCGACTGGTTTCGGATCCGAGACATCGAGCCACACGGCCTGCACCTGGTTTTCGCTCAGTCCGAGGGGCGCGAGCCGGCCGACTTTGATGCGATCGTAGTTGGCGGATGTCGGGGACGTCCACTCGGGCGCGCCCTGATCCGGCGCGGAGCCGTTGACGATCACCAGCGCGTAGTGGTTGACCAAAGGGTCAGCGGCAGCGCGCGCCATGAATGTCCACGCTGCGCACGGGGGCGCCGAGCTCGCGGAACACCATTCCTGGGTCGCATTGGTCGATCCGATCGCGAGCAGCACGTACTTGCCGAACGGACTCTCGTCTCCGTTCACATCGAGGGCTTTGATCTGATTGCGTCGCGCGCGCGCCGCCGAGTCGTGCTCGGGCGGCGGAAAGTTGGCGCCGCCTGGATAAAGCCCACCGACGTGTCCGTAATACGTGCGCGTCGACAGATCGGTTAACGGAACCTTGACGGTATCCGTCGGCGGCGGTGGAACTAGTGGTTTCGGTGGTGGAGGGGGTGGCGGTGGCGGCGCGCAGCCAATCAGCGCGGCTGCGGACGCCAGTAGCATCAGCGTCGGTAGTCTGACCCGCATTACTTACCGGTTTTCTGCTGCTCTTTTCTTCCGCGCCAGCAGCGCTTTCCCTTTCGCTTCGCGCGCGCTCTCAGCGATGGTGCGCTCGCTTTCCATGTGCTGCTCCAGCGCCTTCCAGGTCTCGGCTGTCGGCTCGCTGTAGGCAATGAGCACGGCGCCGAGGGCATCGTTCCGCGAGACAAGCATCTCTTTATCCAGCGCGACGACGGCGTGAGTGTGATCGTCGGCGAGGATCATGGTGCGGCGGGTTTTATGGAGGACAGCCGGATATACCGGCGTCGTGGCGGTAATGCTCAGGTTCTCGATCGGCCTGAATGCGCCGCTCTTTTCCTGCAGGTACCTGCGGTCGGGCTTTGCTGCAACTTTGACTGCCATCCTGCTCTCCGGCGCGAAATGTCTGTGCAATCTAGCATCGCGGGCCGTCGAACGACTCAGACGTCGGCGTAAAGGTCCTCACGCGTCAGGGGAATCATCGAGCGACCTTGCGCGTCGGGCTTCGCGAGCAGCGTCTGGACGACATTGATGCCCGCGGTTGCGAACGCATTCGCGGACGCCGCCATGTACAATCTCCACACCCGGAACGTGTGTTGGCCGACCAGCGCGGTGGCGTCGCGACTCTTGTCCTCGAGGGATTTCACCCAATGCCTCAACGTCATCGCGTAGTGCTCGCGCAGACTCTCCATGTCGCGCACCTCGAAGCCGGCTGCTTCGGCAGCCCTGACGACGGCCGCGGTTGCAGTGAGCTTGCCGTCCGGGAATACGTAGGTGTCGATGAACGCATCGGCTTTCCAGAATTTGGCGAAGATCTTCTTGCCTACCGATTTCGGGCGGGCCTCTCTGAGGCTGACGATGCCGTGATTCAGAAACAGGCCGCCGCCCTTTAGCGCGCGGTAGGCCGACTGGAAATACACGGGCAAATGGGTGAGCCCGACGTGCTCGATCATCCCCACGCTCGAGATCTTGTCGTAGGCGTCGCCGGCGCTGAGAGTCCGGTAATCGCGGATCGCGACACGACAACGATCGGCAAGACCGGCCTCTTCGATGCGCTCCCTCGCTAGCGCCGCCTGGTTTTCGCTGAGCGTGATTCCCGTCGCATCCACGCCGTAGTGCTCGGCCGCGTGCATGATCAATCCGCCCCAGCCACAACCGATGTCGAGCATTCGCTCGCCCGGTTTCAGCCGCAGCTTGCGACAGATGTGATCGAGCTTCGCTTCCTGGGCCTCGTCCAGCGTGGCGGTCGGTGTCTCAAAGTACGCGCATGAATAGACCATGCGCTTGTCCAGCCACAGCTTGTAGAACTCGTTCCCGACGTCGTAGTGAAACTGGATCGCCGCGGCATCGCGAACCGGAGTGTGGCGTGGTCCCAGCTTCCGCGCGCGCTCGGGGAACCGAGCATCGGCCAGATCGTCGTCCGCCTTCCCCGGCAGCCGCAGCACGAGCGCGACCAGCTTCGCGACCTTCGCCGGTGAGTGCAATCGGTTGCCGATGACATCGGTGAGATTGGAGGCCGCTTCCATGCTGCCTTCGATCTCCACGTCGCCACTCAGATAGGCTTCGACGATCGACAGCTCATTGGGGGGCAGCAGCATCCGCCGCAGTGCCGCCGGACGGTTCAACACCAGGGTGAACGGAGACGGCGAACGATTCCCGCGGTCCACCGAGCCGTCCCAGAACTTTACGTCGAAGGATCGTTCGTGCGGCTCACCCAGGATCGCGGTCAGCACATCGCGGCACCGCGACAGTGCGCCTTCGTAGGCGCGTGACTGCGAGCTCTCCAGCTCTGCGTGTACGGTGGACATCATCAGCAGACTCAGTTGCGCAAATCGTTCGTGGAGGCCGCGCGCAGCGATCTGATCCGCAATCGAGGACAACGCATGCAACAGGATCAATCTCCCGAGCGCGGGACCGGTGCCGGTGTATCGATCGACCGCCACAGGTACCACGACGCTACCGTGCGATACGGCGCCCATTTGGCGCCAATCTTCAAAACCCTTTCCGGCGTCGGCAGTTTCCGCAACCGGTACGCTCTCTGAATTGCTTTCTGCACACCGAGGTCCAGATCGGGCAGAACGTCAGGCCTTCCCAGACGGAACATCATGAACATCTGGGCAGTCCACCGTCCGATGCCTTTCACCTGCGTCAGCGCGGCGATTACTTCAGAATCGGTCAGCTCGTGGAGCGTTTCAATCGGCACTTCTCCCGATGCCACCCGCGCGCCGAGGTCCTTGAGGTAGGCTGATTTCTGGCGCGACAGACCGACCGCGCGCAGCTTGTCGTCGGACGTGTTGGCGAGCTCGTCGGGGAGCGGCGGACGGCCACCATACAGTCCGACAAACCTGCCGTGAATTGTCCCCGCCGCTTTCCCTGAAAGCTGCTGAAACACAATCGACCGGCACACCGCGTCGAAGTGCGTGCCGTTCCCGGTTGGCCAGCCTTTGTAGGTGCCTACCGTTTCGATCACCTTCGCGAGCGCGGGATCGACTTTCTTCAAATGGGCGACGGCTTTTCTGCCGAACGCGTTAGAACCAGCAGACTTCATTTTTCCCGGTGAGTGGCAGCGGCTCGCGATTGAGCCTCAGCTCGATCAGAGTGGTAGTGAAGGGATAGAAGAATTTTATCCTCGTATCGTCGGAGAGGGAGGAGATGTCGAGGCAGCCGTCCCACTTCGCCTCGCGCGCCGCCGGCGGCACGCCCGGCTCGGTGTCGCTCCCAAATCCCGAATAACCGACCAGCTGTGACCCCGACGTGGCGATGACCCGGATCCAGAGGTTGGGAAGCTTCCTGTAGTCGAGATCTCTGAGCCTGACGTGGAAACAGCGCAGGCTCGGATCACCACGGTACGTGTGCACGTCGACATCGAATTGATGGATTCCGCTGTTTGTCGCTTCACGCCGGAACAGCTGGATGTTGTAGTCGGGGACGGGATCGCCGCGCTCGTCCATCACTCTCACCACGAATTGCTGCCATTCGTCGACCTTTTCGCGCGCCTGCCGCGTCTTCCGCGTGGTATCCTCGATCCATCCGCTGAAGGTGGCAGCGCTGGAAACCTGGAGCGCGCTGTCGACCAGATCCGCCAGATCGGCGCCTGGATCGGACAAAATCGTCCCGTGATTCCTGCCCTCGACGAACATCAGCGGAATGTCGGTATTCTTCCAATCGGCGATCGAGACCCGCTGCTCCGATCCTTCGCGCGCGGGATCGAGGGTCAGATCGAGAACGATCTTCCTGGTGTTGAGCGGGCACGACGCCCAGCGTACGGTTCCGTCGGTGCCGGGCTCGTTGACGAGCTGTCGCAAACCGGAATAGCTGCGATTGCC